>JAJRQN010000207.1 GCA_024280235.1 Bacteroidota bacterium
ACAGGAAAACAACATTCTAACCATGAAGAATTACTCGGTTTTTCATCGTATTTTTGAAACTGATTAAGAAAATAACGGTTTGTTTTAGCTGTTTCAACCGTCAAATGTCATTTTTATAATTGGTTGCGGATTTAAGGTTATCTTTTAATTCAAGATCATTACCATACACAGTCTTCCCTTTTTCTATAAGTTTTGCTCTGTAAGCCAGACTAAACTGGGGGCCGATTCCAAAACCGACATACTTTGTCTTGTACTTAAGATAAATCGGGATGGAAAAATTAATTATATCTGCATAGACCCTGCTTTCCGAAACAAGAGAATCAGGAAGTCCGGAAATTTGATAATAGCTTTCCAGATTGGAGGCTCCCGAAGGACTTTTAAACACAAATTCGGGCTGTAATTTCCAATGACTGTCAATTGTAATTTCAGTATAGCCACCTAAAGCCCAGGAGGGCTGATATTGAGCATCACTCAGCCCTGCAAAGTTTGCAAGACTAACGGAGATATTTGCACCGCTTTGAATTTTGTCATTCGACAGCTTATCTCCAAAAATGACCATCCACATAACCTGGCTTTTGACAACAATAGAAGAAAAAAGGAGAATCAGAAGAATAATTTGACGTAACTTCATGGAGCAAAAGTATGTAAAAAACCAAAGGTTACGATCTCCAAATAATACAAAGCCAAACCAGAGTAAACGAAAGAAACCGGTGGACTCTTGAAAAATACTATCTTTGCAGAAATAATAATCACAGACAATCATCTAAATACCTTTTCCTTTTTGTTAAACTAATTTATTTTTCATGAATAAAAGCGCCTTGTTTCACTGGATTATGAAACATTGTAGAGCCTTGATTATTAGTTTATTAATTATAGAATTTGGTTTTATTACTTCATCCGTAAAAGCACAAAACATCAGCCATATCCGAATTATCAAAAAAAGCTCTATTCACCGGCTGATATTATAAAAATTAAGGATTCATTGGTTATACCTTACGTTTATACAAATGCTGTATCCCTGAATCACCTGCCTGTACAGGAAAAAAAACAGAAATTTTTTGATATGCTGTTGCCATCGGTTTTGATAGCCAAAACCAATCTTGACCTCACGAGAGAGCATGTTGAAATATTGGCACAAAAGAAGATGTTGTCGCCTGCCGATTCGGCATTTCTACAACCATTGATGAGAAAGTACAAAACCAACAAGATACATACGTTGGCCGAACGGCTTCAAACTTTTCCCGTGAGTATCATTTTGGCACAGGCAGCCATTGAAAGCGGCTGGGGCAGTTCGCGATTTTTTCTAAAAGGCAACAACATATTCGGGATGTGGTCTTTCGACACTACCCAAAGCCGAATGGCTGCCTCATCACACCGCAACGGAACCAAAATATATTTACAAAAGTTTGATAATCTGGAGGCATCTATCGATGCATATTATGTCATGCTGGACACACGACAGGTTTTCGCCGCATTCCGTGCAGCAAGAGGAGAAACAAATAATCCGCTCGTGATAATTGATTCATTGAAAATGTATTCTGAGCGGGGCGATGCTTACATCAGCGATTTGGCACGCCTGATACGTGTAAATCACCTTCAGAAATACGATTCCTGCAAGATAGCGCCGGATTATTTTCAAATGAATAATTGATATTCAGAAGTTTACACCTACAGAAATTGCTCCAGCTTTCCTGCTTCTTTTACCCGAACCCCTTTTGCAGTGTCTTTCAAAATAGCTGCCTCGTGGTAAAGGTCATGTTCAAAAAACAGGATATAATTATTTTCCAAAGCTTCCGTGTAAAAACGTTCGCGATCTTTCAACGTAAGTAACGGACGGGTGTCGTATGCCATAATCCAGGGCATGGGAATGTGGGCCGCCGAAGGCATAAGATCGGCCATATAAACTACCGTTTTCCCGTTAACTTTTATATGAGGAATCAGCTGACCATCGGTATGTCCGGAATAAAGTTTAAAAACAATATTCGGAATGTATTCGCCCTCCTCTTCAATAAGTTTCAAATGACCACTCTCCTCGATGGGAAGAATATTTTCTTTCAAAAAGGACGCCTTTTCACGGCGGTTGGGATGCGTTGCCCAATCATACTGTTTTTGGCTTGTCCAGTACGTAGCATTGGGGAAAGTTAACTCAAAACCGGTTTTGTCGGCGTTATATTTTATGCTGCCGCCACAATGGTCGAAGTGCATGTGGGTGATAACCATATCAGTGATCTCTTCCGGTTTCACCCCGGCTTTTTCCAGCGAAGATTTTAATGTGGCCTTACCGTTGAGATAGTAATGTTTGAGAAATCTCTCATCTTGTTTATCTCCGATACCATTGTCAATCAATATTTTTCTGTCTCCATCTTCAATCAACAAACAACGCATAGCCCAGTTGGCGAGGTTATTTTCGTCAGCAGGATATACCTTTGACCACATTACCTTGGGAACCACGCCGAACATGGCCCCTCCATCTAACTTCAGATTCCCTGTTTCAATAGGTGTTACTTTCATGTGCTATCAATATTAAATCATTATTACTCTCTTTCAAGATACGCCCCAAATTTACAAATTTTTCGTTTATCAGTTTTTTGGGGAAACAGTGCAAAAAGGATAAACTTTTGTATTTTTGCCTGCATTATGCAAGAAAAAAACTCCTTTACCATAGCAGGAAATATCGTTGACCTGCAAAACGAAAAAATTTTCAAAGGCCGTATTTACATTGATAACGGCTATATTAAATCTATTAAGCATGATGATGCCGTTGCTGAAACACAAACTATTTTGCCCGGACTGATAGATGCCCATATTCACGTGGAGAGTTCCATGCTGATACCCTCCGAATTTGCCCGTCTTGCGGTGGTGCACGGGACGGTGGCCACAGTTTCAGATCCTCACGAAATTGCTAATGTGCTCGGTATCGATGGAATCAGGTTTATGATACAAAACGGGAAGAAGGTTCCTTTCAAATTTTATTTTGGTGCTTCAGCCTGTGTTCCGGCCACTCCTTTTGAGACTTCAGGCGCCAGTCTTGGCGAAAAAGAACTGGATTATCTGCTGTCTCTTGACGAGATAAAATACCTTTCGGAAATGATGAATTTTCCGGGGGTCATCAACCGGGTTCCTTCGGAGATGAAAAAAATTGAAATTGCCAATAAATATCACAAACCCGTGGATGGTCATGCACCCGGCGTAAAAGGTGAAGATGCCCGCAAATATGCTTCAGCCGGAGTGAGTACCGACCACGAATGTTTCACGCTGGAAGAAGCTTTGGAGAAAATCCGTTTTGGCATGAAGATTCAAATTCGTGAAGGAAGCGCTGCCAAAAACTTTGAAGCACTTATCGACCTAATGAAAGACCACGCCGGCAAAGTTCTGTTTTGCTCCGACGACCGCCATCCCAACGACCTCGTTGCCGGACATATCAACGATTTGATAAAACGGGCTGTTGCTAAAGGCTATGCGCCGTTGAAAGTACTGAAAAGCGTGATTATCAATCCTATTGAACACTACAAATTAGATGTAGGCATGTTGCGCGAAGGCGATCCGGCAGATATGATTATGGTGGATAATCTGAAAGATTTCAACGTTAAAGCCACCTACATTCAGGGAGAAAAGGTAGCTGAAAACGGTCAAAGTCTTATTCTTTCGGTGGAAGAAGAAACTCCCAATAATTTTTGTGCCGAAGAAATTTCAGAACCAGATATCCGTGTGGAAGATCAGAGTAAAGATATTAAAGTCATTGAATCGTACGATGGAGAACTGATTACCGGCATGCTCAAAGTTACTCCAAAGGTTGTGGATAACAACGTGATAAGCGATGTGGAAAATGATGTACTAAAAATGGTCGTGCTGAATCGTTACGAAAAAGCAAAACCGGCAGTGGCTTTCATCAAAAATTTCGGACTGACAAAAGGCGCTATTGCCTCGAGTGTAGCCCACGACAGCCATAATATTGTGGCTGTGGGTATTAACGACGAAGTCATAACTCAGGCTGTGAATGCAATTATCCGTAGCAAAGGCGGTGTGGCCGTTATCAACGATGGAAAAGAAGAAGTGCTTGCACTTCCCGTAGCCGGTTTAATGTCCAATAAAGATGGTTATCGCGTGGCAGACCGCTATGAAACGCTGGACAAAATGGTACATAAAATGGGATCTAAGCTCCGCGCACCGTTTATGACGCTCTCGTTCATGGCGCTGCTCGTTATCCCCGATCTAAAGCTGAGTGACAAAGGCCTTTTCGATGGCCGGACTTTTCATTTCACTTCCCTTTTCGCATAGAAACAGCTTCTTATTAGTCTTTTGCACATAAGTCGTAGCAAATTCGGTATCCGGTATTTTCCGATGTCGGATTTGGCCACTCTTATTTAGACCCGTTATAAAAACATGGAAAACCCCAACATATATACATATTTATTTTTTTGTAGAAACTTTATATTTATTTTTGCCTAAAATTTTTACATTATGGCACATTTTGAAATTAACATTGACAAGCTGGAAATGGCAGCAGGAAAATTAAGGGCTATTTCTCATCCTATGCGGATTGCTATTTTGGAACTACTTGGGCAGGATGAACCTTTGAGTGTTACGGATATTTATAAAACATTAGACATCGAACAGGCCACCGCTTCTCATCATTTGAATATTTTGAAAAATAAAAACGTTTTGATTTCCAAACGCTCCGGTAAGAAGATCTTTTACTCTTTGCGCAGTCATACACTGATGGAAATCCTTGATTGTATCAATCGTTGTAATGAAGAGTAATTATACTATATACTTATCCGTATCTTTCCCCAAGCCAATTCTATCTATAAGAAATAGCGGCTACCATTAATCAGTCAAATAGGTCATCAAAATATCTGCGGTTGAATTTAAAACAGAATTCATTCAGGTAGCTTTGAAGGAAGTCATTATCTATTCTGTGATGTACATCGAGGAATAATCTCTTTGCATTGCTAATAGCTGTGTGTACCAAAGGTAGGATTACGTTTATTTCATTTTTAGGGATCACCTTGCTATCAAGTGAATAATTCTCAAATTTAATAATTTAGTATAAACTTTGAAGCTTTTAATCGTACCATTTTGGAATTGAAATGCAAATACATTGACTAATATTCCAACTGCCATACAACGCCAAAATATATGGTTCTAAATTGAAAATAGTTGAAGTGATTGGCAGAATAGTCAATATTATATAAGACCTTACGCTCGTTTTTAAAATTCAGAATATTATTCAAAGAAAAGAATGCAATTAAAGCATTTTTCTTAAATTTAATATATTTATTTAAACTTAAATCCAATCGGTTATAGCTTTTGTATTGTGAACTAAATAAGTTAGTACTAAAAGTTGGCTTATAAAAACCGGTTTGATTATCAAAAGTTGAACCGATAACAGGATTGTATGACGTTCCCGGCCTGCCGATATAAGATAGCGCTAATGAAAACAATTTATAGTTGTTATATTGTAATGTTGCTTTTATCAGATAGTTAAAATTTTTCTGTCCTTTATAACTCTTGTCATGAATTTCAATGGATTGATTAATAAACGAGTTTGAAAAAGTAAATCTAAAATATTTGTAAAAATCCTGTTGTAAGAAAAATTCAATTCCAAAAGTGTTTGTTTTATTTATTACAAAAAACGAATCAAGTGTTTGTTCACCCGTTTGTTCTCCTGTCCCATTTATAAAATAAGCGGCTGCTTTCAATAGTGTGTTGTCTGTTTTGTAGGAATAGTCTATAGCAACCTGATAACTTGACAATAGATTATATGCGTGAGAGTAATAATCAGGAGTTGTATAGTTATGGTATCTGCCGGCACTCAATAAAAAAGATTGTTTATTTGAGAGTCTGTATTTTAGCCCAAATTGTGAGCTAAAATAATATTTCTGACTATTTGTTGGGATATTGCTTCGCACTCCGGTAGAAAAAGTCCACCTTTTGCTAATATTCCAGGTAGTATATAAGTAGGCTTCTGAAAAATGGTTTGATACAGCTGTATCAGATTTAAAATTTGGCGAATTTGGCGATAAAGCATAAAAATAAACAGGAATACTGTCATTAAACTTGTTTCCACTATAGTCGTATGAGACACCAAATTGCAAATTGAAATTTTCTAAAGCAAACCATTTATAATTTAGCGAGGTATATAGTTGCGTTATTCGACTTTTTGATTCTATATTACCAAAACGAAAAGTGCTTCTTGAGGTATTTGCTCCCATGTTTATACTCAAAAGGCCTTTCTTTGTGTAATAATTCAAATTGTTTACCGTAAAAATCCTTTTATTTTTTGTATCAACGTCTCCTTTGTATGTAAACAATTCATTCATGCCTTTAAATTTTTCATCAATAAAATAAGTAAATGAATTAAGTTCTAATCTGTTACCAATTTTAGTGTGAAAATTTAATCCTGCATCTTTAGTCGTGAATTCTTTTATATTGGGCAAATGGTCCTTTTGAAGACCCACAAAAGCATCTGAAAATTGATAGTTCCCATAAACCTGAATAAATGAAACGTCTTTTTTGATTTTTTGAGACAGAAAAAATCCGGTACTTGCCAGGCTTGTGGATAACTGTAGTTGATTTGTTTTTATGTTCCTCGTAGTTTGGATTTGGACTAAACCGGCGCTTGTATTACCGTAAGTTAAGGGAGGATTGCTGGCATAAACATACATCTTATCAATAATTTCGGGATTAAATAAGCTGAAAAAGCCCTGATTATTGAGACTGCTTGCTCGCACAGGTTTATATATCGGCACTCCGTTTAGTATAACTCTTGACCTATCCGCAGAGCTGCCTCTAAGCGACGGATTTGCAGTTTCATTTGTCGTTGTAGAAGCCGGGAGAATGGTTATTGCTTTCAACGGGTCGCCTTGTGAAACAGGATTAAAATAAATATCTAATTTCGTCATTTTAACAACTGAAAATTTTTCTGAAATGGGATATCCGGCTGTAATAATAAGCTCATCTAAAGATTGAGCGTTTTTTTCTAATGTTATCATTAATGGTTTATTAAAAGTAACGGATGCAAGAGGAACTTCTTTCGTCTTAAAACCTATAAACGAAACAATCAGCGTGTCTTTTATGTTGCTGATTTTTAAAGTAAATTTTCCATCAAAACCGGTTATTGTCCCTTCATTAGTATCTGATTTCAGATATACGTTGGCAGCAAAAACACTTTTCCCTTTTTTGTTTATAACAGTACCGTGTAACAGGCTTTGTGAATAACAGAATGAGGAGGCAAGTAATAATATGGCAAGTATTGAATGTCGCATTTATTTACCTACTAATTTTGATGCTAATTCTTTGATATTATAACTATTAGGATATTTTTTAATTCCTTCCAGAAAATATTTTTTTGCTAATCCCCATTTCTCTTGTTTAATGTATAGCTTAATAAGCATCTCATACGATTCCTTTTTCCCCCACGAAGGCAAATAGGTATTTTTGATTTTTTGAGAAGGAAGTGAAATAGCTTTTAACAGGTATTTTTCAGCTTCTTTCCCGCCTCCAAACATTTTAGGCGTATGAAAATCATTACTGGCATATGCATAATAGGCTCTTAAATTAGTTGAATCCAATGCAATAGCAGTATGAGCATTTTTCTTAATTTCACTTGAAATAAACATGGCTTTCATGCCTTTAAATTGTATGCCAAAACCCTGAAGCAATGACAAAAGAGCATAATCCTCAGAATTTTTGTTTTCCATGTTTTCCATCCATGCCGTACCTTTATCTATTTCTTTCTCAGAATTTTGCTTATCTCCTTTTTCAAAATAATAAATGGAGGAATAATATTGTAAGTAAGAACGCCAATACAGAATAAGTTTCTGATTTCTTTCCTTATATAACACCTTTAATTCTTTACTGAGATTTGATAATTTGGTATTATTTCGAGAGATTAAACTTTCTACAAAAGCATGATAGATTTTACTTTGAATTCCCGAAAGCAGTGAATCTTGTTGTGTAGATTGAATTTGTGTTTGATAACTCACAATCTGTGATTTAGCAATTTGGGTAGTATTCCCTTTGCAGGAAGAAAGGAATAATAATACAAATAATAAGCGTGTCATGGATTTATTGTTTTATAAATTAGTTTATATTATAAACCAAATGATTAAAAAAAATTATTTTAAATATTGTTTAATCGCATTTACATACTCTTCAAAAGCATCAATGCCCGTTTTTGTAATTTCAATTGATGTATGCTGGTAATTGTTTAAAAAACCTTTTTAATGGAAACATAGTTCACTTTTTCCAACTTTTTCAATTGAACACTAAGATTACCAGATGTGGCATTAGACATTTTTTTTAATTCATTAAAATCGGATTTACCATTACCTACCAAAAATGAAATAATGGATAACCTGAGCTGAGAATGTAATATGGGATTCAACTCCTTAAACATTTTGTCTCCTTTTATGTACGACCATGAGAATAATCCCCGGAATTAAAATGGCAATGGCAAATACGATTCCCAACAATAAGGGTTGATAAATCCATTCCAGCCTGAAGCAAGCCAATCCGACAAGGTTAATGATAACACCAGAGTATAGTTTGAGCTTGCTTTTAATTGCACTTGCCGAAACAATGGTTCCGATCCCCAAAAGAATAAGAATAATAGGAATTATTTGTTGCCTGAGGATTACGGGCAACAAAAAACCCAAAATAAATATGTTCAACACAACCGCTGTCCAGGAAATGGAAACCATCCTGCTTATTTGATTTTGTCCGGAGCGCCCTTTCTTATAATAATAATAGACTGTGTATATTGCGCCAAGCGGCATCACAAAATAAGGGTAGTAATTGATACTGTAATATCCGTTTTTGAGTAGAATAAACTGACCCAATGCGGCAACCGTACCAAGCAAGCCCCAAAAGGCATAAATAAATCCATTTTCTTCAAATCTTGTTTTTGCTTCATTAATCACCTGATTGATAAGGTTAAAGCTTTCCTCTGCTGTTAAATTTTGATCTTCCATGATACCGTTCTTTATAAATACGCTGCAAAGATAAAGTAGTTTATGTTATAAACCAAATAAATTAGCAACTTTTTTTAACCAAAATTCTTATTTCTAAAAACCCTTACCTTTGTACTGAATCGTAAAACCCGTAAAAATGGACAGAAGCAAAAGAAAATTGATCAGACAATTAGAGCAACTACAGGCACAAATTGACAAGCTGAAGCAAGACTATCTTTCCAGCAATACCGTGAGACACCCGGTAAACCCCAAAGTTGAAACATCCGGGGAAACAGTTTCCTTACCCAATCCGGCAGATGATGCGCTACAGGGAAAAAGACAGAGACTTCTGGAACAAGTTCTCAGTTCAGGAAAAGAAAACGAATTTTACAAGAAAATCAGCAAAAAAATCAGAGCGCTTACTGAATCCGGAAAAACATCTTTCCCTCTTTCCGATATACAGGAAATTCAACAAACCATGGAGCAGCTTCACCGGAAAACGGATAACTGGGAAATCTTCCGGCAAAAGTTTTCAGCGCTGTACAAAGACTTTTTCGACAAGCTCGTAGCTGCCCATCCCGACCTCACCAAAACCGAGATAAAGTTTTGTGCCTATCTGCGCCTACACATGAGTTCACAACAAATTGCTTCCGTTATGGACATCTCCATGGAAGCCATACGCAAAAACCGTTACCGCACCCGAAAAAAACTGAGATTGAAAACCGAAGATTCACTCGAAGAATATATTGAAGCTGTTTAAAGTTAAATGGGATTTTCGAGAGGAACAGGTTAGCTTTAGTGGCGAAGCTCGATTTTTATTTCATAGCCATAGTTATAAAATAAAAAATAGCTGAAGTCCAATGAAGTCAAGATGTTTCTCGCAGTTTCACAATTTAACTTCAAACAACTTCATTAACCGGTTTTAAAATATTACTTTCAATACACCATTTATTTTATCACTGAAAATTTTCGTGAAAAATAACCGGTTTTGGTTCTTACCCTGACGAAATAGAGTCCGCGGACCACTGTTTTCAGGTTTACCCGCCACAGTTTTAAAGAAACTTTTGTAACCTCCACTTTCATTTTCCTACCTGAAAGATCATAAACTTCGGGAATACCGGTAATCTCCTGACCGGTGGAAGAAACCCAAAGTATGTTTTTTGCCGGAACCGGATAAACAATAAATTTCGTCTCAGAACCCCTGTTTTGAGAAACAGATAACGGATGCAACACCAAAATCCCATCAGAGCTGATAGTGTCGGACATAAGTCCTGCCGCATTTGTGGCAACAACTGAAACATAATAAGTACTGTCCCTTTTTAATGTCAAACCGGTTTCCGTAAAACGGGTGGACATGTTATTGCCGAACCACGGAACCACATCAGCTTCACCCGGCGTTGACCCGATACAGGCACGATATGCCGAAATCCCCGAATTTGTATCTACGGCTGCACGCCAGTTAGCGGAAAGACTTGTTGTATCATAAGTTGTGTCCGCATCGGCTCCTAACCCATCTGCAACGGAATAAATCTCAGGAGCAGTCCAGTCAATATTAACAAACGCCGAGTCAACTGCAGAGAAATTATATGCCGAATCGGTTACGACAGACAATATCAGGCAAGCGGGCAGAGAAGGAGAAAAGTTTTGGTATGGGACATCCTGATTTGCACCCACCGTAACATTTGCCGATGTTGTCCGTGAGCGATATACCTTAATGTTATCATAAGAAACATTGGCATTACCTGTACGAAGTGAAATGCTGTTTCCGGCGGTTAAGGGCGAAGCATCTATCCATGAAGAAACCAACACATTATCTTTGAAAACTTTGATTTCACCCGAAATAGTATTGTAAATAACTTTGGCATCGAACCAAACACCGGCATCAACCGTGCAGGCTCCGCTGGTTTTCAAATCAATACGATTACCAACAGACTTATAAATCTGACAGGTATTTTGATCTACACGGAAATAGATCATGTAGGCATTGTTGCGCTGCGACATGGAGGGCTTGTCAGCCATGATATACATTCCGGCCCTCCGGTTGGTGCCGCCACCGCCAATTTTCATACGCCATTGGTAAAGGTAAGTATTCCCTGCCGTTTGCCGAACTGCTGCATAAATGTTGGTATTTGTACTGGTTTCGTCAGCTTGATTTAATGCACCGCCAACATTTGTCCATGTACTTCCCGACTGTGTCCACTGTGTGCTGATGCCATTTGTAAAATTATCATTAAAGAAACCATTCTTGTTATTTGCAAACCATTGGGAACCATTGTAATAGCTTACCTGATAAAACCGGTTGAAAACCAAAGCATTGTCTTTGTCTGAGAAATCGACCTGAAAGTCGGCGGTATTCCAGAGGTTTGCCGAAATGGTAGTTGTTGGATTGATGGTATCCACCGGGCTGTTATCAGCGATAACATCATTATAATGGCGGGGGAAATATTTTCCCTGAAAGTCTGCTGTCGTATAATTGTTGTAACCCACGCGCCAGTCAGTTCCCGAAGCAGATGACTCTATGATAAGAAAAGAGCCGTTTCCATTTACAGTATGTATCAGACGAACATGATGACCCGCATAGTTTACAATATCTCCGGGAAGCAAATCATCATAAGAAGAGTAAGCCGTAGAAATATTGGGCAATGAACGTGTACTGTATTTATTCGGAAGGTTCCATGCGCGGGAAACAAATCCCGAACAATCAACTCCCACAGCACATGAAGAACCGGCGCCATTACCATGCGTGTCACGGTCACCGGCAGAAACGCCATCCTTTATGCCCTGATCAAATTCTGTCAGAGACGAAAAGCCTCCCCACATATAAGGTATGGAGATATTTTCGCCAACAGTAACCCAGCCGGGAGTCAGCACATGCACACCTCCACAATTGTAATCCTTAATATTATCGGCATTGCAATACCATTTGTGTGTTGCATATGGCTCGGCATTACTGATAATTTGCTGCCGGGTGATGGGAACATTCTTCAAATTCAACCGGTTTTTTGCATTTTCGGCTCCGGCAGGCAACAAATGATTATTGTACAGATAAGACTGCTGATACAACAGGGATGGCAAATAAATTTGTTTCCGGCTTGTTACTTTTTCCAAATCCATGAGTTGATACATCCGGGCTTTTTCAGGTGTGGTAACCAAAATATCAAGGGCAGAATCCGAAACAACCACATCATGTTTAATGTAAGTGTAGTAAACATCGGGTAGCGGAATAGAAGAGACCTGATTTATGTGAGATGCCGAAACCTCATAAATACGAATTTCCCGTTTCACTTTCAACGGAACGGGGTTAACCACCGTCTGTACTCCTGTAAACAAAAGATTTCCTGACATCCCAAGGATACGGATAGTTCCGAGGGTTTTACTATCAGTAACGGTTTTATAAACCGATTCCATTCCTTTTGCGGTAAGTCTTATAATAAATTGATGTTTCCCTTTACGGGTAACTTTTCCATATAATTTATTTCTGAGGATAATGCCATCATGAGAAATAAAACGTTGACGGGTTTTATCTAACGACCACGTTTTTTGATCAGATGAAATAAGATGAATCCGACCGTCAACCACTTTCATACTGTTTACAAATTTGATTTGATTTCCAAAAAACCATTTGTCAACAACTTTACCATTGGCGTTCAGTAGATAGAGGTTTTGAGTACCGGCAACGAAAAATCGGTTTCCGGCAACCGTAAAGTCAACGGGAGAAAATGGTAAGTGAATGGTTTTCAGCCTTTGCCCATCAGCCACGTTAAAAACTAAGATAGCTTGTGTTGATTTTGACAGGAAAGCATATCTCTTGCGATCAAGCCGTTGAAAAACCTCCACACTATAGCTACCCGAAAAGTCATTTACATAAGGTAATCCGTTGGACGTTTTCCAGTTAAAAGCCCTTATTTCTTTAAATGGAGAAACAGAATTCATGCCGGGAACCTGCGAAAAACTCCATTGAAAAGTTAATGCCAGAAGAAAAGAAATAAAGAACTTTTTCATAGAAATTTGATTTTCATAAAATAAACAAAAACGGAAAAATACTCATTTTTAAATTTTAGCTACTTACCAGTATTGTGAAAATAAGGTTTTGCAAAGTAAAAACTTTTGGATATTCATCTGCTACAAAACAAAATTTATATGGATGTGATAAAATTAGGAGGTTTCCTCTAAAAGCAAAAAGACAACATCCCAACCGAAC
>JAJRQN010000208.1 GCA_024280235.1 Bacteroidota bacterium
AGGTTAAGCTGATAAGGGCCGGTATCGCCACCAACCTGTGCCCAACTGCCTCTTACCTTTAAGTAGTCGAGGATTTTAGCATCGGGATCGATAAACTTGTTTATCAAAACAGATAAACTTACAGAAGGATAGAAATACGACCAATGTTGTTCGGGTAATGTGGAAGACCAATCGTTACGTCCGGTAACGCCGAGATACACAAAATTATCAAAAGAAACAGTGGCTGTCCCATACAATGAGTTAACTCTTTTTTCTTCCAATGGTGTGTATGCCGGAACCAGGTTTCCTGCACTTGCAACAGTGGCTTTGGTGGGAATCTTGAAATTCTCTCCGAAAATACTCATATATTCAAAGGTGTGGTATCGCATATTGCCCCCGAAGTTGGCGGTAACTTTCCATTTCGGATTAATTTGTTTATTAAACATCAGCAAGAAATCACCGTTTGTTTCTGTAATATTGTATTTGCTATATCTGAATCTTCCTTTTGGCCAATACCAATGTCCGTATTGGTGAACATAATTGATGTTCTGGGCGAGGTAGTCCGTTCCTATTCTTACGAATGCTGACAGCCAACTTGTAAACTGATAGTTTATTTTAGCAAAGCCGATAAACCGGTTTCTGCCATCGTGATTAATATCGTGTTCCTGAATCCAGTATGGATTCCCGCCATTGTTGACGTATGAACGTGCAGAATAATCAGGATTTTGATAATCTTTTAAATCGTTGATATCAAGGTTTCTTGGTATGACATACGTATAAGCCATTAGGCCTTCCGAACCCATATATGGACGTTGTTCTGCTTTTTGTTTAAAGTAGGTAACTTTTGCATCAACAGATAACTTTTTTGATAAATGAGCAACGGCACGCAGATCAAAGTTGTTTTTATCTAATCCTGCGTTAGGAAGAATTGAAGTGGCATGATTATTTGTATAAGAAAAACGCACGCTAAAATTTTCACTTCCTTTCTCAAGAACTAAAGTGTTTACCAGGTTTGAACCAGTCTGGAAAAAATCTTTAACATTATCGGGCTGTGCAACATAAGGACGTTTTTCTCCTGTCCAGTACATTTGACTGGAGCCATCCATTTTTGCACCCCATGAACCACCATGACTCTTAAGGTCGTTCACATCAGTATATGTGTTCCCATCAGATCCCTGACCATACTCATTTTGAAACTTGGGTAACAAAAGAGGCTGCTGGAATGTCGTTGAAGACAGGATTGAAACGCCAAGCCTGTTATTCATTTTACCTTTTTTGGTTGTAATGATGATAGCTCCGTTTGATGCACGTGAACCATATAAAGCTGCGGCATTTGGCCCTTTCAAAACTGTGATAGATGCAATGTCATCCGGATTGATATCCGAAATACCGGTGCCGTAGTCCGTGCGACGATAGTTTGCGGTGGTGGAACCATTGGCACTACCAACGCCGGAGTTATCAATAGGAATACCATCCACAACGTATAAAGGCTGGTTGTTTCCGGTTAAAGAATTATTACCACGAATTATTACACGTGTGCCGCCTCCCGGACCGGAAGGTGAAGTGGTAAGAACAACACCTGCAACTCTGCCGGCAAGAGAGTTAATGACATTGCTCTCTTTAACTGTCGAAACATCTTTTCCGGAAAGCTGTGTTATGGAGTATCCCAAAGCTCTCTTCTTTCTGGAAATTCCAAGGGATGTAACAACTACTTCCTGGAGAGCAAGACTTGATGGCTCCATAGCAACATTAATGTGTGTTTGGCTGCCAATTTCGACATCTTTTGTCTTCATTCCAACAAAAGAAAACTCAAGAACCTTAGCATTGGCTGAAAGGTTTATTGAATAAGTTCCATTGGCATCAGTGGTTGTTCCGGTTGTTGTCCCTTTAACAATCACATTGACACCGGGAATAACCGAACCGTCCGTTTTATCGGTAACAGTTCCGGTGATTACCCGTTGTGCAAACAGTGTGCCTGCTCCTCCGAGAAAGAGTAAAAGCACCATGAGTAATTTACTTTTCATAAATACATGTTTTTAGGTTTAACAAAAAATAACAGATTAGTTTAATTTAATTAATTTTCAAATAAGTTCTCCATAACATTAATTACATTTCCCAAAAGGCTTGCGTTGTCGCCTAAGTCGCTCAATGTCAATTCCATCTTCTCGCGAATAATAGCAAAGGCATACTGTTGCATGGCCTGCTCAATAGAAGTTAACAGATAGGAATCGGTGTGAGCCAACGGGCCACCGAGGATGATCATCTCAGGATTTAAAATCTGCAGTAGTGAAGAGATGCCTTTTCCTAATTCAAAGCCAACTTTTGAGAGGATGCTGATGGCAAATTGATCGCCTTTTTGTGCAGCTTTCAGAACAAGTTCCAGTGTAATGTTTTTGGTTTTTTTGTCGGCCATTTCGCTGATGAGGGTTTTTTCTCCATTTTCGATGGCCTCCACGGCAAGTCGTGTGAGAGCAGCACCCGAAGCAACTGTTTCGAGACAGCCCCTTTTGCCGCAGCTGCATAAATAACCTCTCTCATCGGTCATGGGGATGTGTGAAAATTCACCCGAAAAGCCTCGTGCTCCCCTGTAAGGTTTCCCATTCAGGAGCATGCCCATACCTATTCCCCATCCCAGGTGAAGAACTAACACGTTTTGCTTCCCAATGGCTTTTCCAAAGCGAAACTCTGCAAGTGCCTTGGCCTGTGCATCGTTCTCGATGACAACAGGTTTCTTAAATAATGCTGCAAAAATATCGCGAACAGGCTCTTCAAAGTTGAGAATGGTATGGTTAATACCCTTTTCCGATTCAACTAAACCGGGCATGTCAATTCCCACACCTAAAATATGTTCTTCGTTGATGCCCGAATCTTTTATCAGCTCATTTGCCGCTTTATAAATCTTATTTACTACAGAAAGTTCATTTTTCAACTCCAGACTTAATTTTTTGTACCGTTTTCCCTTCTTGTTGGCACTGTCAAATAAGGCTATGTGTGTAAAATAATTACCAATATCAATGGATAATATGTAAAAAGCATTTTTTTGAATCCCATATAAATTTGGTCTGCGACCACCTTTCGATGACCCCGGTCCCTTGAGATAGATGATGTTTTCATTCAGCAATTCATCAAGAAGATTCTGCATGGTGGGTGCACTTACATTCAGGCATTTCATAATATCTGCCAATGATAATGCGCCCTGCAGATACAATGTCCTTACAATCTTCTTCTTCTGAAAATGCTTTTTTAACTCAACCCTTGTGAGTTTATCTAAAAAACCATCTGAATGAAACAAAGGCATATTTTTCTTTTATAACACCACAAAGATATAAATTTTAATACAAAAGTCAAGAACTTATTTAATTTTTTTTGAAAAGTTTACCTTGTTTTGTATAACTTTATCTATGGAAGCTGTTACAGGAGTAAAAAATTAGCGAAAAGCTAAATTATAAAGCAAAAAGTTTGTATCCTTTCGTTCGGTTTTTCATATTGAATGTGCCTACTGTTTGTTTTTCGGTGGCTGAAATTCAGTAATCTGCTGAAGAAGATGGTTATTCAACGACCTTAAATCGAAAAAAGCCACACCATCGGCACCGCCTCTGAAAGAGGCTTTCATGGCTTTTGTCAGGCTATGACCTTTCTTTAAAGCCGGCAGAAAAAGCCCTGTGAAAATTTTAGAATGAATGCCAACAGCTTTTTTATCAATTTCGGAAACTTTTTTCAGCCAGTGGTATTTTTTGCCGTAAAAATTGTGATAGGCCATGGGAAAGTAATAATTCAAATGCCAGCTGTCCCAATCCTGGCGAACCATCCTGCGAGCCATGTCGGGTGTGGGAAAGACTGCTGCACTCGTAATAAACCCGGCTTTTTCGATTTGGTTTCTGAGACGTGTTACAGTGGTGTCGAGAACTTTTAAACGAAATGTCAGCCAACTTGTGTCATGAAGCGGATCGGGCAGGTTCAGCGGGTCAATACCATATTTGCTCTTATACAGTTTTCGCATGTAAGGGTGGTAACCGTAATCAAAGGCCGGCATGATGTCTTTTTGTTTTAAGCCGTATTTCGGTTGAAGTTTTTTTGGTAAAATGACGTCCACATATCGAATGTAGTCGAAATGAATGCCACTGATACCTTTTACCGACATCAGTTCATCCATCTTATTTTTCAAATAGTTACGTACTGATGGTAAAGCAGGACACATAAATTTATAATAATCCACATAAGCTTTTTGTTCGGAAAGTGATTTACCTTCTTCATTTACCGAGAGCCACTGCGCCGGTGCTTTTGTATTATTCATAGTTACAAACCAGGCATGAACCTGAATGCCGAAACAATTGGCCATCAAAGCAATTTTGTGCAAACCGGATGTATCTGCCTGAAGCAGCATACCGGTAACTCCGGCTTCTGATAATTTTTGCAGCGTAGTTTGCCATTTATGAACACTCCAGCTGTGGTATGCCTGTGCCCAAACCCAACATTTAGGGATAGCTCGTTCTGCCTGACTTTTAACAAATTTGACAAATCCCCATTTTTCGGGAATGTGCATGTTAACAACTCCCTGTGGCGACCACACCCAATTAGCTTCCGGTAGATCTTTGCCACTCGAATCGGTTTGTTTTTTGTAAGTTCCATCTTTTATATTGACAGGCCACTCCACTCTGGAGAAGTTCATTCGCCATGTGCTCCCTTCTTTCGGAACGGTTTTTACTTTAAATGCACTCCATGGGATGGCAAGTTCTACCGTCCACCGGCTGTCGGTATCGTTGGCTTGGTTTATTGAACCGTAAATTGCTACTGCCGAACGTAATCCTTCGAAATTCCACATGAGGTCGGCTTTTCCGCCTTTGTTGTAAGGCTTATTCATAAATAAGTCCATTACCGTCCCCAGCGCATTGATTTCCAATTCGTAATAATTGAGTCCGTCGCCATTAGGATCGATAAAAACTTCAAAATCATTGTCATGGTAGATGATGGCATCCCGCTTTGAAAGCTTACCCCAAATGGCCGGTTCACCAAGGCAGGCGGCAATATAGAGATACTGTTCATTCCACATCATTTTGAAGCGGGTAAACAAATTTTCAGGCATCCTGGCAGCTGTTGCTATGTCCGTAAAGTTGGAAGACCATGGAACATTAAGCCATGCTTTGTCATCAATTCTTCCATCAACGACAATGGAATCGGACGTGAAATGACAGGTATAATCTAATGGTGTGGCGTTGCTTTGTGCCAATAAGTTAAAAGGCAGCAGCAAAAGCAAACAGAGATATATCCGGTTTCTGACTTTTTTCATTTTCCAGGTTTTACAGGTTCGATTTTTATCTGTTTTCTGAACACTTTCTGAGCATTTTTCAAATTTATCCAAACGGTTTTGGGATGGTTGGGAAGCAGGACGAAATAGTTGTCTGAGAATACGCCGCTATCGGCCGGAAAGAGTAATGCAACATCTTTTATAAAGACTTTTGAGGAAAGAATCACACCGAATTTTCCCTTTTGCTGAATGGTTTTGTAAATAAGTTGTGGTTTGGGCAGTGCCAAATATTTTGTCTTTGCAAAAAAGAGATTGTTTTCGGCAAGAAGAGTGTCGTTTTGCCGAACTTCCACATGAAGAAACCGTTTGGCTTTCGTATTATTCAATAAAGTTTTAAATGGTGTACTGAAAACTATCCGGCTGCTGTTGGCGGTCATGTTTGCTCCTTCCTGTTTTTGCCAGATTATTTTTCCGTAAAAATCCATGAGTTTTATCTTCAGCGTAACCTGGCGGCTTTTGAGCAGGTCGGAGACGAGGTAAACTTTGAGAATTCCGTTTTTGTAAACCGGAGAAACCAAAACCGGAGCATACAGATTTTTCAACTTGTATTGCAAGACTTTCCAATGGCCGTAATAATCAATGCCTGACCACGAAACCACCGGCCAGCAATCGTCTAATTGCCAATACAAACTTCCCATGCAGTAAGGCCTGGCACGTCGGTATGCTTCGATGGCTTTCTTCATTCCTTCGGCTTGCAGCAACTGACTTACAAGAATATATTGCCTGAAATTTTGGGGAACCCGGAAATTCCGTTGCATGTATTGTTTGATGATCTCATATCCGTCCGGATTTTTGTTGTGTGCCTGCATGATGGGCGAGATTAGGTAAAGGCTGCTGTCGGGTGCAAAACGGGCTATGGTAGAATAGGCAGGAAATGACTGAAAACCAAACTCACTCATAAATCGGCCAACATGTGTTTCGTAAGCACTGAAAGATTTTCGTCCCCACCATACGCCCCAGTAATGCATGTCGCCGGTACGCGCTTCCTGATCCCAGCCTTTTGGTGCCGAATTGGGCGAAGATGGCCAGTAAAAACGTCCGGGGTCATACTCTCTTACAACATCGGGGAGCAGCTGATGAAACAATTTCAGATAATCATGGAAAATTTTAGCAGAATCGGCTTTGCTGTAATGGTATTTCTTTTGATATCCCCAGCGGTCCCAGGCAACACGGATTTCATTGTTACCACACCACAGGGCCAAACAGGGATGGTTACGCAGCCGTTTTACATTTTCGATAGCTTCCTGCCTGACATTGTTCAGAAAAGCGGTGTCGCCGGGGTAAAAGCTACAGGCAAACATAAATTCCTGCCAAACTAAAATGCCGTTTTCATCACACAAATCATAAAACAGGTTGTTTTCGTAAATTCCCCCTCCCCACACGCGCAGCATGTTCATGCCCGTTTTTTTGGCAGCCAGAATCAGCGATTTATATTTTTGAGGCGTAACCCGTGGCAGGAAATTATCTTGCGGAATGTAATTGGCTCCTTTCATAAAAACGGGTACGCCATTCAACTTTATGTAGAAACTTTTACCGGCAGAATCAGGCTTTTGCACGATCTCTATCGTTCGGATACCAAAACGAACCGTCTTTTTGTCAAGATGTGGTCTCTGTCCTGATATTTGAACAGTGAACCTGTAAAGATGTGGTTTTCCCAATCCGTTGGTCCACCATAATTTGGGATTCTTTATCTGAAAAACAAGACTTATTTTATTTTGGCCTTTGTGCACGCTGACACCTCTTTCTTTTAAAAGTTTTTTATCATTGAAAAGCTGGATGGAGACAACCTGTGCTCTGTCCGACCTGATATCCGTAACGGCCTCTAACAGTGCGACAGTGTCTGTTACTTTCTTCTGAAAGATTTGAAAATCATTAATTTTAACATAATTCCATGCAGTTATCTCCACCGGTCGCCAAATGCCGCAGGTTACGAAACGCGGTCCCCAGTCCCATCCAAACTGGTAAGGTGCTTTGCGCGTATAAACACTTACTTTTATCTTTGACCGGTCGTTATCGGCGGGCAGGGGATAGGCTTGTTTCTCAAATCGGGTTTTGTTTACCTCCAACGGCGAACGAAACAGGATAGTCATGGTGTTGGCTTTGCGGCGAAGCAGACTCTTTACATTTACTTTCCAGGTGCGAAACATATTATCTGCATGTAGAATGACCTTTCCATTCAGTGTAACGGTGGCATGAGTATCCAATCCGTTAAATGTCAACGAAATGTGTCGCTTTTTAAAGATGCTGTCCGGAATATCAAAACGGGTACGGTAAACCCAGTTTTCTTTTCCTATCCATTGCAATTTCGATTCATTGGTACCGTAAAAAGGATTGGGAATGAGCTTGTTGTTCAGCAAATCGGTATGTACTGTGCCGGGAACGGTTGCCGGATACCATGCGGAACCGGTGGCTTTTCTGAACTGCCATCCGGTATTTAGATTTTTGATAATTACCTGCGGGCCGGGATGTCGTCGGCTACAGCCTGCAAATACCATCAGCAGGACAAAAAAAACAGGGACAATATGTTTTACGGGTTTCATAAAAATTATTCTTCCACCGGTTTATTCACAATATGTCCTTTCCAACCATAGTAAAGGATATAAACGTAGCTGATAATCGGGATAAAGTAGGAGTAATGATAGCCATTGAACGCATCGGCCACAGCTCCCTGTAAAATGGGAATCAGGGCACCACCGAGGATCATCATCACCAGCAGCGAAGAGCCTTGTGCCGTATATTCTTTCAGGTCTTTTATGGCCAGCGTAAAAATATTGGACCACATGATGGAATTAAATAACCCGATGCCCGTCAAAGCCCAAAGTGCTGCAATGCCGTTTGTCAGCAAGGTTGTTGTCAGTAGTCCAATGGCAATAAATGCAAAAATCGCCAGTGTGCGGCCTGGTAACGATTTGCCAAACATAAATGCAAAATAGTTGAGTATCAGGAAAATAATGAAAGGCATTACTTTGCTGAAGCTAAAACTTTCTCCGCTTTCGAGGAAAATGATGCCGTAAATCAGCAGAAAAGTCAAAATGGAAATTAGCAGCATAAGGCTGTATTTTTTTACTTTCTGAAGATTGCTGAGTGAGATGGCACCGAGAAAACGTCCGATCATGGCGCCGCCCCAGTAAAACGCCAGGAAATTTTTTGCCTGCATTTCGGTTAATCCTGTCAGCTCATGCGCGTAATTGATAAACGAACTTCCAATGCTCACTTCTGCTCCCACATACATAAATATGGCAACCATTCCCAAGACAAGATGCCGGTATTTTAATGCGCCGGCTCCTTTTTGGATGCTGGAAGAATCGGTGAAACGGGGTAGTTTCGTAAGCCGGATAATCACCGCCAACAAAATAAAAATTACTGCAAAAGAAAGGTAAGGAAGCTGAATCCCCATGATGGAAAGTTGCTGACCACCATCGGTCAAAACCGGTTGTCCCGCTTCGTTGATGAGCGGTGCGCCAATACGGGCAAAATAATGAAACACAAGATATCCGCCTAAGATGGGTGCCAGCGTGGTTCCGAGTGAGTTGAAAGCCTGAGCAAGGTTTAGCCGGCTCGAAGCGGTTTGGGGCGACCCGAGCAAAGCTACATACGGATTGGCTGCAATTTGCAGCAACGTGAAACCCAATGCCAGAATAAACAGCGCCGCAAGAAACAATCCAAACATTTGGAATTGTGCAGCAGGATAAAATAACAAACTCGCAAGAGCCGAGATGACCAATCCGAGGATAAGTCCGTTTTTATATCCGATTTTTGAAATCGGGTCACCCCGCCGTGCCGAAATGACAAAATAAATAACCGAACCAACAAAATAAGCGGCAAAAAAAGCAAACTGAACCATCATCGATTCAAAGCGGCTCAAATCAAACATTTTTCTCAGGAAGGGAATCAGAATGTCGTTCATAACGGTGATAAATCCCCACATGAAGAACAGGCTGGTCAATGCAACTAATGCGCCGGTGTAATTTTGCTTTTCAGAGGTCATAAGATAGATTTGTTGAAATTTTGAAATGAAGAAACATTCAAATATAAAAATTATCGAACCGTAATTTCATCCGTAAAGATATAAGCTTTGCCTCCGTATCCTTTGTGCCAGGATGGACAATCGATAATGCTTTTTCCAAAAACCCTGACATACCTTGCTTTTACCGGTTTGATGCGGATGGAGAAACTTTTGATAATGCTTCCCCATTGGTTTTCGGGGATGGTGTTGGTTACTTTTCCCACCGGACGAAAATGCTTTCCGTCTGTGGAAACGGAAAAAGTTACGTATTCGGGCATAAATATCCAAGAGTTGATGTCTTGCAGAGAATGGGCAGACAGGTAGGAAATGGTGGTGAGTTTACCCAGATTGATAACTGCTTTCAAATTGACACCCTGATATCCCTGCCATGCGCCGCTGCGGAAATCGTTCCCGCCAAAAAGCCCGTCAATCAATGCGGAGTCGCCACCCGCCGTGTATTGACTGCCGGGCTGTGTGTATAAAGTGATGCTTCTGCCGCGCGGAAACCGTACCATATCCATGGCGGTAACTTTAGATTGCAGCGTGTCTTTTTTAGCGAAATAGTTCAGCGTGATAGTTTTGTCAATGTGAATCGGCTGATGGTATAACGTCCATCGGTTTTTTGGCAATTTTTCATTTGTCGTATAATAAATCTTAGCGCTGCTGTCCACATCAAAGAGACCCGCATCGACCGGCCTGACAAAGACCCGTTTTTTTGCGTTGGTATATGGAACGGGCAGGATAAGATGGTGCGTGATGGCCGAAACTGGTAGCTCATCGGGGTTTGATCCCCATTGTTTATTGGGTTTAGGCCCCATAATAAAATCTAATTCGCCGCCGTGCATGATGATAGATTGTGTCAGGAAAGCTTTATTGTATGCCCTGCCGTTGAGTTTCGCTGATTGGATGTATTTGTTGTCTTTGGTCATATTTTCCGCTTTTATGACAAAAGTCTTTCCGTTTTCGAGGTTAATGCGGGCTTCATTCAGAATAGGTGTTCCAATGGCGTAGATGTCCGAGCCGGGCGTTACGGCATAAAATCCCATGGCACTTAGCACGTACCACGCCGACATCTGTCCGCAGTCTTCGTTTCCGGCCAGTCCGTTGGGTTTGTTACTGTACATTTCGTACAAAATCTTGTGAACCATAGCTTGCGTTTTCCACGGTTTACCTGCATAATCATAAAGGTAGGCAATGTGATGGCTCGGCTCATTACCATGAGCATATTGGCCGATAAGTCCGGTAATATCAGGTTGTTTGCGTCCGGTAAGTTGGTTGTGTGTGGTAAACAGCCGGTCTAATTTTTTGGCGAACGCTTCTTTTCCACCCATGAGTTTCATTAGTCCCGAAACATCCTGCGGCACAAAAAAAGTATATTGCCATGCATTAGCTTCCGTGTAGTTAAAATCTACTTCCGTTGGATTGAACGGATATTTCCAAAGTCCGTGAGCTTTCGGTGTCATAAATCCCGTTTGCGGGTCGTATAAATTTTTGTAAGACTGTGCTCTTTGCAAAAAGTATCGTTCATCGGCTGTTTTGTGCAAAGATTTGGCCATCTGTGCAATACACCAGTCATCGTAGGCATATTCCAGCGTTTTGGAAACCGATTCGGATTCTTTGTCGGCAGGGATATAGCCATATTTTTTATATGCCGCCAGTCCGAGATGATTGGCCATAGCACTGTGTTTCATTGCTTCGAGTGCTTCCTGAGCATTAAACCCGCGAATGCCTTTTGCCCAGGCATCGGCAATAACAGAAACCGAATGGTAGCCAATCATGCAGCCTGTGTAGTTGCCGGCAAGTTCCCATACTGGCAGCTGTCCGCCATTTTCGTACTCGTGAAGGAAAGTTTTGATGAAGTCAGCATCTCTTTTTCGTTCGATGATGGTGTAGAGCGGATGGGCAGCCCGGAAAGTATCCCACAACGAAAAAACCGTGTAGTTGGTAAAACTTTTTGCTTTATGAATTTTCAGGTCGGTGCCGCGGTATCTGCCATCTGTATCCATATACAGGTTGGGAGCTATCATGGTGTGGTACAACGCCGTGTAAAAAATAATCTTGTTTGTTTTGTTCGCCGTAATCTGAATCTTGCTTAGCTCCTTGTTCCATGCCGCACGGGCTTGTTTGCGTATGGCGTCAAAATTCCAGCCGGGGATTTCTTTTGTCAGATTTTTTCGGGCACCATCCATGCTGACAGCCGAAATGCCGGTTTTTACCATCAAAACATTGTCTTTCAATTTGCCAAAACCAAAAGCTACTTTTATATTTTTGCCTTCAGCTTCTGTTTTTCCTGTAAGTGTATCGTTGACCGTAAGATAAAGCTTCCGAATGGGTTTGTTAAAACGGATGTAATAACAAAGGTACTGATCTTTTGCCCACGATTGTGACCGGCGCAAACCTTCCACCTCAAAATCGTTGATTTGCCGGAAACTCGATGCCAGCACTTTGTCGCGATGGGTGAGATCTAATGTAACAAAGGCCTTCTTGTTTTTGGGATAGCTATACTTCTGAAAACCGGCTCTCTTTGTGGCTGTCAGCGCTACGGAAATGCCATAGTCCGATAGCTTTACGGAATAATAACCGGGGGAGGCTTTTTCTGTTTTTTGCTGAATCGTGAAGCATAACCGCTGTCCGGACCGGTTTTGTAACCATTGTTCAGATAGTAACGGCCGGTGGTAGGCATCAGCAGGATGTCGCAGTAGTCGGCTATGCCGGTGCCGCTCAGATGAGTATGTGAAAAACCGTAAACAATGCTGTCGGAATAGTGATAACCGGAACAGCCGTCCCATCCTTCCAAACGCGTGTCAGGACTTAACTGAACCATACCGAAAGGAACGGTGGCACCGGGAAAAGTATGGCCGTGGCCGCCGGTACCGATAAAAGGATTGACAAAGTCAGCAGGCTTCTGATGCAATTGGCAGCCGCTAAATGCAAAGAGAAGCAAAATAACGAGGGGAAAAAGGATTCGTTTCATAGGAAAGATTTTTTATCGGACTGTTTATATTTTGTAAGAAATATCAACTTGTTGAGTGCCAATCTGTTTTGTAATACGGTTTTGAGATGATTTGCCAACTGCCAATTTCAAAACCATTCCACAGTATAAAAAATACTATACTGGAATTTGTCTCACCTTTTCAAAATTACCCTGCAAATTTATATAAAAAATTTGTGCAATAATTAATACTTTAGCAAAATATTTAATAAAGTTTGCTTATCGTTAATAAGAATTAGTAGATTTGCCTGAAAATGAATAGGGATGATGAAGCGTATGGGTTTTTAAATTAGGCTGAACTTGTTTTAACACGTCAATAAAATGCTTATGTATCGAATAAAATTTCTGCGGGTGGTGATGTTGGTATTGGGTTTCGTTTTTTTAACTTCATCGGAGTTGGTTGCACGTCAGTCTGATTTTTCCAGGCGTGATCTATCCCAAAACTGGATGATTTGCACTGCTGATTCCGTTACTGCCGGTGGAGCTGCCATTAGTTCGGCAGGGTTCAACACAGCCGGATGGTATCGGGCACAGGTTCCGACTACCGTGTTACATGTGTTGGTTCAGAACGGGGTTTACAAAAATATTTTTGTGGATGAAAACCTGAAGCAGGTTTCTAAAGCACCGTTTCGTCATGCCTGGTGGTTTCGCACCGGATTTTCTGTTGACTTTCATGGCAAAACTGTCCTGTTACGCTTCGAGGGAATCAATTACAAAGCCAATATATGGCTCAACGGAAAGAAGATAGCCGACACCACAAAGGTGAAAAATGCTTTCCTGCATTACCGGTTCAACGTTTCGGGTATTATCCGAAAGGGAAAGAATGTTTTGGCTGTGGAGGTTTTTCCTCCCAAGCCGGGCGATTTTACCATGGGATTTGTGGACTGGAATCCAAAAGCTCCCGATGCCGACATGGGGATTTTCAGGCCTGTCTGTTTTGAGACAGATGGTGGAATTTCGGTACGTCATCCTTTCGTGGTTTCTACTTTATCGAAAGATTTGTCGCAGGCAGTATTGACGGCTTCGGTGGAGGTTACCAATTATAGTAAGTCGTCAAAAAAGCGCAATGTTTCATTAAAAATAGCTGGAGCTGAGATGGTAAAACGGGTTTCTTTGCCGCCGGGAGGAACCAAGGAAGTTATTTTTTCGGTAAAAGATTTCCCGGCTTTGAAGATTTTACATCCCCGGCTTTGGTGGCCATATACTTTGGGAACACCTTATTTATATCATGCGAAGTTTTCCGTAAGCCGCGGAAACAAGATAATCGATACGGAAGGTGTGGATTTCGGTATCCGGACTGTCTCGTCTTATTTTACGGAAGAAGGCTTTCGCGGGTTTAAAATTAACGGTAAGAAAATATTGATTCGCGGCGGTGGATGGACAGACAGGATGCTGCTGGATGATACGCCGGAGAGTTATGATAATCAGTTGGATTATGTAAAAAATATGGGCTTGAACACTATCCGCCTCGAAGGTTTTTGGGGAACCAGTCAGGCTTTGTATGACTTGTGCGACCGGAAAGGGATTCTGATAATGGTGGGATGGAGCTGTCAGTGGGAATGGCAGGGACAGCTCGGGAAACCAGTGGATAGTAAATACGGTGGTATTACTTCGCCGGCTGACATCAACCTGATGAGCCGTGCCTGGAAAGACCAGATTGTCTGGTTGAGAAACCATCCGGCGGTTTTTGCCTGGTTTTACGGAAGTGATAAATATCCAAAACCGGCAGCGGAAAAAAGTTATTTGAAAATACTTTCGCAGTATGATTCAACACGGGTACCTCTTGCTTCCGCCAAAGAGTGGACTTCGCTCATTGGCCCTTCTGCTGTAAAAATGCGTGGTCCTTATGCATATGAACCTCCTGTTTACTGGTTTGCCGACACCCTGTATGGCGGAGCTTTCGGCTTCAACACCGAAACCGGCCCGGGAGCACAGGTTCCGCCTTTGGAAAGCCTGGAAAAGATGTTCTCCAAAAGACATCTGTGGTCTATTGATTCTGTCTGGAATTATCATTGTGCCCGCCACATGTTCGGTACGCTGAATCGGTACACAAAAGCACTGGATGCCCGTTATGGGAAGGCGGCTACGGTAGCCGGTTTTGCTGAGAAAGCGCAAGTGTTGAATTATGAACTGATGCGTCCCATGTTTGAAGCCTTTTCGGCTCACCGTTATAAAGCCACCGGCGTCATTCAGTGGATGCTCAACTCGGCATGGCCGAAAATGTACTGGCAGCTTTACGATTATTATCTCATGCCTACGGGTGCTTATTACGGAGCAAAAAAAGCCTCGCAGCCGTACCATATTATTTATGATTATGCCCACCATACTCTTTTTGCCGTCAATGACAAACTAAAAGATTTGGATAGCTGTATCCTGAGGATCAGGGTTTACGATACCAATTCTCGGGTGAAATTTGAAAAGACAATGGATGTCGATTTGAAAGCAAACAGCAGCCGTGAAGTATTCATGTTACCGCAAAAGGACTGGGGCTCACCGGTGTATTTTTTTGATTTAAGACTTTTTGATAAAGCGGGACGGGAAATCGATAATAATTTTTACTGGCTTTCCGTAAAGCCGGATGAATTGGATTACAAAGCCAAAGTGCATGGATGGTATTTTTATACGCCAACAAAACAATATGCCGATTTTACAGCTTTGAACCGACTACCGGAAGCAGAACTTCGGACTTCCATGAAGCAGAAACAGCAGGG
>JAJRQN010000209.1 GCA_024280235.1 Bacteroidota bacterium
AAGCTTCTCCAAGACCGTCCATCCCATTCTCAATCAATGTTTCCATTACTGATTCAAGCGTAGTATCATCTGCGTGGTGGGTCATGACTTTTTCCTCTCTGTTAGTGGATTCGTCTTCACCAGCAAGAAGAACAGAAATGGACCACCACTTCCACCACAAATTCCTAAAGAATCAGTGCAGAATTGAAATTACAGAAAAGAAGTTACACTACCTCCCCTTTCTCTTTTATTGAATAAAATCAATACTCATGCTAATTTCACATACAACAATCAAACTTGCTTGAAAACCTTAAAGGTATGATCACTTTATGATTAAACTGAAAAACAGAAAAATTATCATTGTACTTGTTGTTGCTTGTTGTTTACTGACTGTGACTCTCGGTGTTGTCGTAAAAAAGTTTGGGCATTATCAGCGAATCAACCCACCAATAACAAAACCGGATAAAGGGATATGTACAACTTCCGGGCTTGTCAGCCACTGGCAATTTGACAGTTTGGATGGAAAAATCACACAAGACAGTAGTAACAATTGTAATGATGGTAAAGTGCAATACTTTCTATTAAATGATGATTTTTTTTCAAAATTATTATTTGGGTCTCCTGAAATTGTAGAAGGTGTAAAAGGCAATGCTTTAAAATTCAATGCCAGTCATTGGATTTCTGGAGGAAATAAAAAATGTTACAACGTCGATAAATTTACCGTTGCCCTGTGGGTATGGTTGGATAATTATGACAATATCCCTACCATAATGGCAAAAAGTTCATTTGTTGGATATGATGGCTGGTGGTTATGCACAACCAATAAAACTGGTTTTATCGATCTTGGCATTGCATGGGGAAATGGCTTTGAACATGTAAAATCCGGATATCAGTTACCCCTAAATGAGTGGCATTTTGTTGCCGTTGCGGTTGACAATACGAAACAGGAAGTTCAATTTTATATTGATGGAGCCCCATACGGTGATGTCCATACGGATGTTCCTAAATGGCTCATCAATTGGAATCACGACTTGTTTATTGCGGAATATGATGGTGGTGGTTATTGGGCGTGGCCAGGGAGATTAGATGATGTACGTTTTTATTCTGAGATCTTATCGCCGGAAGATGTCCATTCAATTTATTCAAGCATGTGATATTAATTCATTATGACAATTACCCCATTTACCGGAATATTCTTCTGGACGGTCACTTTTGTATTTATAGCCATCTATGCCCTGTTCCAGAAACGTGCTCCATTATGGTTTAAAAATGGCTTTATGATACTGGTCAGCGTTGGTGTTATCTCGCTGGCGATTCATAAACCCGTTCCCTTACTGTTACTCCTGCTGATCTTTGCAACAGCGATCTATTTTACCGGTAAATCCCTATCCTCTCCATCACAACAAAATATTAAAAAACGTCTCATAATCCTAGCGATCATCAGCATTGTTATTTTTCTCTGTTTTTTTAAATACGCAATCATTCAGACATTTTTGACTTCTATTTTTGCCTCATCCAAAACAGAGTTCAGCCGCCACCTGTTTTTTATGGGGGTTTCATATTTTTCATTCAAATTTATCCACTTTCTGGTTGAGTGTTATAAAGGAAAAATAGAAAAACTCAGCTACCTGACATTTTTAAGTTATATCTTCTTTTTTCCAAGTTTTTTCAGCGGGCCAATCAACCGTTACAACTCATTCTCTTCAAGCATTGCAACAAAGTACAAAACAACAGATAATTTTCTTATTGGTAGCCAAAGAATCATCACCGGACTCTTTAAAAAAATTGTCCTGGGTGATTTTCTCTTCCCCTACTCTATTGCAGCCCTTAATTTGAATTCAGCCACACCATTAGAAATAATCGTTGGTATCTACACTTACGGTTTTTACATTTATTTCAACTTCGCTGGTTATACCGACATGGCCATAGGGTGCGGGAAAATGGTGGGGATTGAATTACCAGAAAACTTCAATTACCCATTTTTCAAGAGAAATATCCAACAATTCTGGTCAAACTGGCATATGTCCCTCACCTCATGGCTGACAGATTATATCTACTGGCCATTAGTAAAAAAGATTCGGCACAACAAAACGTTACAAAAAAAGCCGGTAACAATTTCCAATATCTGCATCTTCTTGACATTTGTCATCTGTGGCCTCTGGCATGGCGATGGTTTAAATTATATTATCTGGGGAGCATATCACGGGGTGGGTTTGGTTATACTTAACGGTTACACCTACTGCATCAGAAGATATACCAGCAATAAAGTAAAAAGATTTGTCGGTAAGTCTCCCTTGGCCTATGGGATAAGTAACTTTGTCACCTTTCAATTTGTCTCTTTTGGTTTTTTAATCTTCGCGTGCGATATGGATAAATTACGGATCGTTGCACAGATATTTTTTGATTGACAATTGTGGATTTGAACATGGATACCAGGGTCATAAAGGATTTGATCAAGACGATTATTCCAAACAATCTCTTGATCCACCGACTGCCACGGACAGCATCAAATTCTATTTTATTAACTTTTGATGACGGTCCAGATGAACAAATCACACCGCAAATTTTAGAACGCCTAAAAAGACATGGGGCAAAAGCACTTTTTTTGTCATTGGAGAAAAAATTGAGAAATCGCCTCACATTCTTAAAATGATCATTGATCATGGGCATATTATCGGAAACCATACGCAAACCCACCCCTATCAGAAGATACCTACATTTAAAGAATATAAAGAAAATATTGCTCACTGCCAAGACACAATAAACCTAACGGTCGACACCGTTGCAAAATTTTATCGTCCGCCAGCTGGAACCCTTTCTATCTCAGGATTATCACTAGCCAGAAAATTAGGCCTTAAAACTGTGCTTTGGTCTATTGAAGGTGGTGAATGGGGCATCCATAAAGGGGATAACGCATCGACTATAAGCCACCGCATGCAAGAAAATCTTCAACCAAGAGATATTGTTCTTCTGCATGACAATAATATTAAAGTACCAACAATCCTTGATGAAATCCTGCCGGTTTTACAGAAACACAACATTGATCTTATTCATGGTGTGCAATTCATATGAAACCTGAAGATGACAATATAGACGTACAAATTCTCGCTTCATTGCAGGACATAAGAGAAACTCAACCAGAATGGGTCGATTTTATTAACAATGATTCTAATGACGGTGGATTTTGGCAAGACCCTGATATTATACAACTAAACTCGACATATAAAGGCACACTGACACCATTTATATTAATTCTTAGAAAGAGAAATAAAATTTTATGTATTATCCCCGGTACTATTGAAAAAACGCCCCTGCAATTAAATTTCAGTATATTTAAAATTCCCGGTCCTTCGGTACGCCTGTTAAAAATCCTGAATTCCTCTATTATCTTTTCCAGGGGAATCGATCATGATTTCTGTATCTCAAAAGTGATGGAGACTCTGTACAACCTTGAAGATCGCTTTGACATTATTAAACTGGAGGTACTGGAAGAGACAAATCCACTCTGTAAATATTTTGAACTTTCAAAAAATAAAGCCCGATTTCAACTGAAGGCAACATCCCCAAAAAAAGAACACGTCTGGCGACATTACTTAGCTGAAACTTACGATGATTGGCTAAACACATTAGGGAAATCAACCAAAAGACTAACAAAACGCAGAGTCAAGACGTTATATAACAAATTTCCAGATCAAATCGAGTTTAAGACGATCACCAAAGTCACTGATATCCATGATTTTCTTAACCAACTTGATGAACTTTATCCAAAAACTTGGCAGGCAAAAACATTCGGGCAGAGTAAAAGAAATGCATCAAAGGATCTAAATTTCTATAAAAAAATTGCAGATCTTGGTTTCCTGAGAAGTTATCTATTATTGATCGACAAGAGACCTGTCGCATTTCTGATCGCCACTCAGTATGCAGATACTTTCGAAGCACAAGAAATAGGATATGATGCAGAATATTCTTCTATAGGAATTGGTTCAACATTGAACTATATGATTCTTAAAGACTTATATTCTCACGATAAACCAACCATCCTCAGCTTTGGCTTTGGCGACAATACATATAAAGAAATCCTATGTAATGATAAAATTTCCGCATACGAAGCCTATTTAACTAAACGTAATCTTGCTGGGCTATTTATCAAATTTCAAACAGTATTAAATACTGTTGAATACAAGGTCAGGCACTATCTTATTATGTATAAACTGGATGATAAAATCAGAAAAATTCTCAAAAAAAAGTGAGTAAATATAAATTGGAACACAGCATCAAAAAGCATTTTAAAATTCTTTTTCCCAACCATCCATATCTTCTATTGGGAAAACGGACAGGGACCCTCCTTCACCACGTACTCAGCAAATCAAACCGAATAACTACCCTCATGCCCGGTTTTATCTGTCCAGAACTTTCTGCAATGGTTTTGAGTACCGGAAAAACCATTGTTCATATTGATATTGATCAAACCAGTATGCAGATGCAAACAGATCAAATCTATAGGTATCTTGATCTCAACACCCCCGCAGAAACATGTCTGCTCATTGATCATTCTTTTGGTTATGTTAATCCTGCAATTGCTGCAATTAAAGAGCAATATCCGAATCTTTTGATTATTGAAGATTGCGCACGAACTCTTGGTGGTTACTATCAGAGCAAACCGGCAGGATATTTTGGAGATATAATCATTTTCTCCATGTATAAGACCGTCCCAGGAAATGAGCATGGAGGAATCCTGTTGTCGCGTAAACCACTGCCCAGCAAAAATAATCTTCCCCGCACATTCAGTACCCCAAGAGAATACCTGTCAAAAAACAAACTACTCCGCACTATCCATGGCAAGATAAAACGCAAAAAATCTCCATTAGGGGCAGAACCCTCCATGAGAGAATCAATTTCCTGCAAACTGGAACCTGGCCTTCCCAGTAAACTAGCTAAATATCGTTTTTTGAAAGAGCTTGAGAATCTTGAGCAAACAAGAAAACAACGCAAACTTGCCTGGGATCATCTTCAGCAACACCTTATGCAGAATAAAAAGATCAGATTAATAATAACCCTCCCACACACTGAGCCAGCATATTTTTTTCTCTCTTTTACAATTCCTGAAATTACAGACATCCACAGTTTTCTACAGAGATTGAACCAGAAAGGACACTTTCTTTTCAACGCCTGGCCAGATCCACCCTGCTATTACCGTTGTTTTGCAGGAACATATCTCTATGGAGATAAAAACACATTTCACTTAGCCAGAAACATCATTCATATAGCAATCAACGACTATCTTGATAATAATAACCGAGAAAAATTTATCATTTATATTGATACTCTTCTTGCTGAGTTGTAATAGAAGAAGACTTCAGGCATAATAAAACCTTACGATTCTCTAACAAAGGTGGCATATGAAATTAATTTATATCTCTCTCTTCTGTTTTCTTATTTTTTGGCCGATCATGGCTCAAAGTGCGCCCAGTGAGCTACCCTACACATCAATACAGAAAGTTCCTCAATCAACCTGGGATCAACTGGCTCAAAAAAAGATTTTCTTTGGCCACCATTCGGTCGGAGAAAATATCCTGCAAGGATTAAAAACTCTTCTGGCAGAACACCCGAACATTCATTTAAAAATTATCAATTCTAAGGAGATGGGCAATCAGATCGCACGACCATCTCTGGTTGAAGGCCCGGTTGGCAGAAACTTTTATCCCTATACAAAACTGAACGCTTTTAAAGAAAAAATTGAGGCGGGTTATGGAGAAACTGCGGATATTGTTTTCTTTAAATTTTGTTTCGTCGATTTCAATCCAGAAACAGAGATCAATGCCCTTTTTACCAACTATAGAGATACGCTAGATGATCTTAGAAAGAAATATCCCGATACGACATTTGCTGTCATATCAGCACCGTTGACTTGTTACGCACCCGGCTTCGCCGGTCTGGAAAAGCGGGCAAAAGACATAATCAAAAAAATTATCGGCAAGCTAAATATCTATGATTACAAATCAGCAAACCGCTTTAATGAATTATTAACCAAAGAATACAAAGGAAAAGTCCCTTTTTTTGATCTAGCCAGATATGAATCAACCAGACCGGACGGAAGCAGAAATTCAACAATTGTTGATGGTCAACAAAACTTTGAACTTGTTCAGGGATATACGACAGACGGTGGACATTTAAATACAATAGGCCAGAAACTAATTGCTGAACAATTTTTATTGTTCCTTGCCAACACTGCTGAAAAAAAATAATTAACTCAATGTTAAAAAACAAAATCAACTATAAATTAGTACTACTCTGGACAATTTTTCTTTTTGTCGACCTGTTTATTGCTGCAGGAATAACCGAAGTATGGATCAGAGCATTTATCCCGGTAAAGAATATCTGCTATTACCACGACCCTGTTCTTGGGGATATGTTTTGCCCAAACCAAGAGACTTATGGTTATGTCGAAAAAGGTTATGCAAATGTCTTCATAAATAACAGTCTGGGCTTTCATGATATTGAACGCAGTAAAGAAAAAAAGTCCGGAACGACCCGTATTCATATTTACGGCGACTCTCTAACTGCTGCGGCAGGGGTTCCCATTGACAAGACGATCCCGAGCTTACTCGAATCCTATCTCAACAAAAAATATCCGGATAAATCATTCGAAGTTGTCAATATGGCATCGGCAGAAGATTCTACCCCGGCTGAATATCTTACGTATAAAACGATCGGCCGCACTTTTTCACCCGACATTGTCATCTGCTACTTCATGAATGACTTTCATGATAATATCTTTGAAACGCACTACCGCACTCGCTCTCCCTATTATGGACTTGATAAAGAGGGAAACCTGTTTTTCATACCACCAGTTCCAGTAGATCTGACAACCCCCTGGGAAAGATTTAAACGAGAGTCTCTTCTTTATCGGTTGATGGCGAACAAATTTTTAAGTAGCAAACTTTATCACGACATTGGTCAATGGCAAGAAAAAGCAGCCCTTTACTTCGCTAAAGAAATCAGTGATAAAAAATCGATCACGACCAAGGTTGTGAAAGACCGAAACTACTACCTTAGAAATAAGGCATGGCCCGTCACTTTGAAGCTTCTACAAAAATTCAATGCTGAAGTTGAAAAGAACGGCGGAATATTTATACTGGTCGACGGATACCCGATAACGGTTGAAACTGCTGGAGGATACACAAACAAAACACTGGAAGAATTTTGTAAGAAAAGCTCGATCAACTACATCCCGTTGTACAAAGAATATCTCGACTTTAAACACGCAGAAGATGAGCACTATTTCTTACTCGATTCACATCCAACCAGCCTGGGGAATGAAAAACTTGCTGAAGAACTTATGAAAAAACTGCCAGAAGTTTTTCCCCGAGATATTTTATGAAAGAATACACAATATGAAAATTCAGAAAATAAATGAAAAAATTCCACTATTTATAAAGGTTCATTTAAAAATAATTTTTTATATGACGCTCGTTTTTTTCATTCTTGTTTATATAAAACCAAATATTCAGCCATTTGTTTATGTGCGGTTCTGAAAGTAAGCAAATACTGAAGTCTATTGCACTGTCTCTGCTTCTACATGTAGCGGTGGTTGTATCTCTGCTGCACCCTGCCCATCAATCACATAATCCTTACCAATATAAGTTGTAGAAACAACAATATCATCAATATAAAGACTTTGATCTCCACTAGCTGATCTTTTCTGGTAATTATCAAATAACATAATAGACATTATTTTATCATTCACATCCGTCCTTAACTCCAGACCAGCTGCTCCATCGTTTATCGCTACCCCATCAATATATACATCTATTAATCCATTCGAGCTACCAACATCATTAAGTTTAATATGGTACTCAATATGATGCCACGTATTATCATCCAAATACTTGTCAAAAAGATAGGTACTTGTGTCATTATATGGCTGGTGTGGATAAGTACTCGTCCCATTATGGCCGTCAGCAGGGCCATTATACTGAGGATACCAGTACATATAAATAGAAGCCCATGAAGGAAACATAAATGAGTATTTATATGTTGTTGCATCTTTTGTTTCTGTAAAATAATGAGAACTAAGATTATAGTTATTATTGTAAAAATGACTCCAAGAATATGTAGTATTGTTATAGGCATAAGATCTTGCTCCCTTCCAAGGTGCAGGTGGTGATCCACCTGTAACCCAATCAACATCAACCGGAGTCTTTAACCAGTACGCATAATAAAGTTCATTATATCCTGAAGTGTCTATTGTCGTTTTCCATTGTATATCTGGGTCTGAGAAAGTAATATCAATACTACCGCCCATCGGGCCATCAGTACCTAAAAAACGATATTCAATACCCTTCCCAGTTCGCCCTGATGTTGCTCCAATCTTTATGATTGGCTCGGAACTGTTCGGGTTCCTATAAGAGGAAGCGTTCCAGTCTAGAGCTTGTGTATGAGTGGTAGCTAATCCTACAATACTATCAGTTCCACTACTAAAATCAGAGCAGTTATTAAAGTCTTGCTCCCACAAAACTTGGGCAAATAATGGTGTGCATAGAAAAATATAAAATATAAACGAGAAAACTAACGACTTCATCTTCATAATCAACCTCTTTTCATTTTGTATTTCATAACCAACAAGCCTATCCACAACAACCGCACATATAATCTTGGAGCCTGACATGCAATCTAAGAGAAAGATGACAGAAAGTCAATACATAATTACATATCATTAATTAAAAAACAACGACAACGACTATGTATATTTCATTCTTTTAGTTCTATAAAAAAAAGAAACCACTCGTGAGAAAGAATAGACATAAAATAAAAAGAAAATTTGTAATGGGTATTTAATTTCCTTTGTTTGAAAATAAACAAAAAATAAGAAAACTATTCCCGGAAAAATGAATAAAGCAACTGATAACAGTGGGTTAGTTAACAAGAGCAAAGGGAGAAAAGTGAAGTATAAAGGCATAAAAATACTCTTCCACTCTTTTTTTTCAACTTTAAAATTTAAAAGTTTATATAAATTACCCTGACCTCTCCAAACCTCTTTTTTGAAAAAATTAATAATGCTATCAGCCTCACCATAATGATAAACAATAACGTCATCGCTCGATAAAATTTTAAATTTTTTGGAAACTCTATAACAAAAATCAACATCTTCTCCAGTTTCTAAATTCTCATCAAAACCATTAACTTCATCAAAAACGTCTCTTCTAACGATTAAGTTCATGGAATTCAACCAAGAAACGAATTTAGTTCCTCGATGTCTCGATCTAAAATAATTCCAAGACTTCTGCACCCATGTCGCATTATCTGGAACGGTAGCCGTACAACCAACAATTCCAACTCCTGCTATAGAAAACTTTTCAATAGCATTTACTAACCACATTTCATTAGCCTCACAATCTGCATCAATAAATGCCAAATAATCACTGTTTGAAGAAAATGCACCCAAATTTCTCAAACCGGAAACTCTTAGATGTGGAGCTAATTCTATTGTCGCATTATATTCTTTACAAATTTCTAGAGTAGAATCATTTGATCCATTATCAACAACAATTATATCTAAACTAATACCTGCTGTGCATAAGCCCTTTAATGACTGTAAACATCTTCCAATATTTTTCTCTTCGTTTTTAACAGGTATAATTACAGCAACTTTATGCATAATCGGATCCAATCTCACGCAAAATGCGTACAACCAAAGCTGATAGCTCTATCTGTAAACTATTTATTCCTTAAAACTTGCACTTCTGGCTTTAACTCAACATTATAATTTTTCAAAACCTGCTCCTGAATATGATTGATAAGCCACAACACATCAGATGCTTTTGCACAGCCCATATTCAGAATAAAACCCGCGTGTTTCTCAGAGATCACAGCATCACCACGCATCTTCCCTTTTAACCCAAGCTCTTCAACCATCGCTCCGACAAAATGACCTGAGGGTCTTTTGAACACGCTGCCACAAGAAGGAAAGGCAAGTGGCTGCTTGGCCGCCCTCTCTCTAAGTTGCCGCAACCGTTCGTCCATCAACTGATCGACAGCCGTTTTTTCCAAATCAAAATGACAACCCAGTATTATTTTATCCTGTAACTGGGGAACAGATCGATAATTGAAATCAATCGCCCCTTTATGCAGCGTTTGTGTTTCTAAAGTCGTTTTATCAAGACACAAAACATCTGTAACTGAGTGACCAATTTCGCCCTGCTTTGTCCCGGCATTCATCCTGAGAGCACCGCCAACAGTGCCGGGTACACCAGCAAGCCCACCCAATCCAGCTAGACCATTTTTTTCACAAAAAAGGACAAGATCTTTCAGGGCAACACCCGCTCCGGCATTGACCTGTGTTTCCCCGTTGTATGTTAAGTCACAATAGAGGTTTTCAAGGTTAATAATGACTCCACTGTAACCATCATCTGCCGCCAGAATATTTGCGCCACCACCAAGGAGAAAATAATCGACATTGAAGCGTGAGCATTCGTGAAGCAAAGCAACAAGAGTTTCTGGCTCGCGCGGGGTAACAAAATAGTCAGCAGTTCCGCCAATACGATATGTTGTATGATGCCTGACAGGTTCATCCAATAAATAGGATCCAGAAAGGTTATTAACCAAATAATTAGAAAATTCTTTGCCGGCAATACTCACAAACTTGTCTCCAATAGAATGTAGCTAAAAAACCTCTGCTTGTTTTTCTGAACCCAGCTATCATAACGACTACGATCAACAAGAGTACTTTAATAAAAATTAAATTCGCGATTCACAACTGACCTCACCTGACAGTGCACTTATCTTTTCCACAAAACCATTATAGCCACGCTCAACCTGCCAAGCATCCCTGATTATAGTTTCACCATCGGCAACCAGCCCAGCTAGAACCAAGGCTATCCCGGCCCGCAGATCCAAAGCATTAACTTCACTGCCGAGAAGTTTTTTCCCACCATTAATTTTCAGTATATTACTGTCAACAGCAAAATCAGCGCCCATACGATTAAACTCTTCTGCGTAGCCATAACGACCAGCAAAGCGCAAATCGACAATACGTGATTGGCCTTTAGCACAAGCACCATAAACGGCAAAAAGCGGTTGCATATCGGAATTTATGCCGGGATAAGGCCCCGTACTTATTTCTATCGGGTAGCAACGCCCCCCTCTGACAATCAGGCTATTATCACCCCTAAAAAATTTAGCTCCACTCTCTCTGAAGTGAATAAGGGGAACCTCAAGATCTGTCCAGGGGAAATTTACGATTTCAACATCACCCTTGGTGACAACTGCACCAACCAACCAGGAAATTGCCTCCATATTATCAGGAAGAACCCGATAGCGGGTGCCAGAAAGGCCTTCTTGACCAACAATTTCAATATGTTCCTGCCCATAAATAGTAATTTTGGCTCCCATGCTTCGCAAAAACTTGACTAGATCGATAGTCTCCGGGCGAACATGAGGATTCCAAACTCGGGTGACTCCCTTGGCCAGACAACCACACATAATTGCATTGTGTGTGGCGCCAGTAGATCGCAGCGGAAGATAGATATCCGCCCCAACCAATCCGTGTGGTGCTTTGGCACATAAAAAACCGTCCTCTTCCCAAACTTCGGCACCAAGTTTTTTCAACAACATCTCGTGGATGTCAAATTTTCGTTCACCAAGCTGGCATCCCCCAGGAAGTGGGACCGCTCCCTCACCCGTTCGAATTAACTGTGCCCCAAGGATCAACAGGGTATTCCGAATTGAACGACCAGACCAATCAAGCCGTGTGGGCAGCACTGACTGCTCCTCTACGGTAAGACTGTCAGCCTCAACTGTACAAGTTTTCCCCAGTGCATTTAGCATTTCAGTATGTACTTGAGCATCTAAAAGTTCTGCGGGATAGTTGTCTATCACAATCTTTTCTGAAGTCAGCAATGTGGCGGTCTGTAGATACAGGACACTATTTTTTGCACCACTGACAGTAACCTCACCTTCCAGCCGAGAGGGCTTGACCCGGTATACAACATCCTGCCTATTCTCTTGTACAACTTCCATAGAAATTCTCCCAACTCAGTAAAAAATGTAAAAAGGGGTTCTACCCCGTTTCTACGGGCGGCTTGAAAACGCCTGATCCATATCACGCCTAGCAATCCTTTTCCTCATTCGTGGATTGTGGAAGCGTTCAATATAGTTAAATAGATCAGCTTTGGCTGCATCCATTGTCGGATATTTCATTCGATTTGTGCGTTCTCGCTTGAGTACGCCAAAGAACCCCTCACAGGCTGCATTATCTCCACAGTGACCAACGGCATTCATAGAGCAAATCAACGGGTTCTGCTTCAAATAGCGTTGGTAGTCAGTGCTACGAAATTGACTGCCTCGGTCTGAATGCAAAATCACATCGCAACTCTCTTGCCGTTGCCACACCGCCATCTCTACAGCACGGACCACCATTTGCCGATCTTGTCTGTGGTGCATTGACCAGCTAATAACCAGTTTACTGAATAGATCGAGCACAACACAAAGATACAACTTGCCTTCGCCCGTATTCAACTCTGTGATGTCAGTGACCCACTTCTGTTCTGGTTCAAACGCCGTAAAGTTTCGTTGCAAATGGTTCTGAACATCGGCTGGGAGCAAGACCGGGGGACAAACTCGCCCTCTCTTTTTCTTGCGCGGCCAGCCTTGAAGGCCTACCGAAGCCATTAAGCGAGCAATGCGATTTTTGCTGGCTGTCTCACCCTCATCGCTTAAGTCCTCGCGCATACGAGGGACTCCGATGGCTCCGTTACTATCCTCATGGATCTCGCGAATACGCTTTAACAGGCGTTCATTATCAATTTGTCGTAAACTGGGCGACCTCTTTTCCCAATCGCAATAACCACTTGAGGAAACATTCAGACAGCGACACATCAAACAAGCAGGAAACTCATTGCGACCACGTTGAACCGCCTGATATTTCAGGACGATTCCCTGGCAAAGAACGTCGCCGCTTCGCGTAAAAAATCCCGTTCTTTTCTAATACGAGCGAGTTCTCGCTTGAGGGCAGCAACCTCTTCATCTCTCGGTTTTCCTGAGCCTCCGAAGGCATGACGACCCTCTGTATCGGCTACACGCTTCCAGCGTGAAAGCAAATTGGCATTGATACCGATCTCTCTTGCAACCTGAGCGCAGCTTACACCGGGCTGGCAGGCCTGCTCAATCGCCCCGCGTTTAAATTCAGAACTGAACTTTCTGCTCTTCTACATAAACACTCCTTTGCGCCACTATAGGCTTTTTTGAAGTGTCCGTAAATTCGGGGTAAACCCAAGTTAGCTATACATCAATAAAATTCTGATGCCATAATTCCAAAGAGATAAGGCGCCAGATATCTTCGCGACCAACATTGCCAGCTAAAACACCTTGCCACGTATTTTCAATGGATTCGGGTTTCAAAATACCCCTATCCTTGAAAGCCACAATTAAACTTTCCACTTGGATACGAAGCTCATTTCTAAACCACTTGTCGACAGGTAAAGTAAATCCTGCCTTGGGACGATAGGCAATATCCTTTCCTAACTGACCGGCTAGATAACCCCTAAGGGGTGATTTAGTCTGCATACCTGAAAAAAGCACCTCTGGCGGCAAAGAAACTGCGTACTCTACAAATTTATGGTCTAAAAAGGGGACCCGATTTTCCAGGCCAACTGCCATGCACATACGATCGTAAATATGCAAAATTCGATAAAGATAGGTTTTCAGATCCAGCCACATAGTTTGTCGGATAGTTGATACTCCACTTTGCTCAGGCAGCAATTTCGCGACAGCGGCAAGAGGATTATACCCTTCCAAATCTTTCACCATGTTTAGTGTCAAAGAGCTACTCGAAAGATGTCTACTGGGGGCATGCCGCTGGGCAAATATCTGTAGCGCTGTTTCCTGATGAGGCAGAAAACATTCTCCTCGAGCTCGTGCAGCTATTCCGCCCCACTGCTTCCAAGAACCATACCTAGCCATGCGCTTCAATAAAGGCAAGGAGCGGTAATATTGAACCCAGTAGTGGTAGTATCCCCCTAGAATCTCATCAGCCCCTTCGCCAGACAGCAGAACTTTTACATCTTCCCGTGCACGTTTTGCGACATAATAACCGTGAATTGCCGTACTCCCACCACCCGGTTCATCAAGAAACCAAAGACATTTCTTCATGAAATCTCCAAATTCCTCCGCAGATTGGATTACCTCATGATGTTCTGTTCCACAGCGACGGGAAACAATACGGCTGAAGTGTAAATCACCACCTACTTCATCCGCAGTACCACAAGTATAAGTTTGCAACTTACCTGGATACAGTTCAGAGGCCATTTTTACAATGACCGATGTATCAAGCCCCCCACTCAAAAAAGCACCTACAGGTACATCACTTACCAAATGGTGATCAATTGAATCTCGGAATTCAACTTCAAATCGATTTTCAATTGAATTCTCGTTATGATTCAGTCCAGCCAGATCAGGCATCCAATATTGATTAATCTCCACCCTCCCATTTTTCCAAACCAGATTGTGACCAGGCTGCAGGGCATATATGCCCTGGAAGAAAGTTGTTTCACCAATGTTGAACTTGAAGGAAAGATATTCATGCAAAGCGCGGGGTTCTAAGTGGGCGTTAACAAGTCCAGTGGCCAATATCGCTTTTATTTCTGAAGCAAAAACTAAACCACCGTCTTCCAGTATGGCATAATAGAGTGGTTTAATACCTATCCGATCTCTACACAAAACTAGGGTCTTTTTACGAGAATCCCAAATAGCAGCAGCATACATACCTCGCAAATCACGTAGTCGGTCTATTCCATCCTGGTAAAGATGTAGTACCACTTCACTGTCCGATTTACTTCTGAAATGGTGTCCTTTAGCTTCCAACTGTTGAGTCAGGTTACGGTAATTATAAATCTCGCCATTGCAAACCAACGCAATGTCACGAACTTCACTGAAAAGTGGTTGCCCTCCAGTTTCAAGATCAATGATCGAGAGGCGCTGATGAATCAGCGCACAGTTATCATCGTGAAATTCGCCAGAACCATCCGGTCCCCGATGAAGAATTGCGGCTCCAGCCTTTTCAGCCAGAATCTGGAGCTGAGGATCAGGCTGTGGCCGACAGATACCTGCAATTCCACACATATATGATATACCTTTCTCAGAAGCAATAAAGTGATTCAACTGAACCTATCTTGATGACTAAACAAAAGTCACCTTTTGAAAAACAGTATTAACCAAAAACATTACTTCATAATCAGTTAAAGTGTTGCTACAGCAAAGATAAGTTGAAACATTCACTTGGTGGCTAGGTCAAACTTTTCTCATTTTCTCTATTCTGGGCTTTGTATGTATTAAGAAACAAACCTGGTACTATTAGATACCAATAAAAATTTTCATGGATCGGGTACGAATGAAACATTGCACCAACCAAAAATGCCAACATGCCTGCTTGTAATCCCGTTAACAGGATAAGATATTGTGAGTATTCAGTATCTACCTTCCAGTATTTTTTTAACTTATGGATATCCAAAAAATAAAAACAAATAGCCCCTAGTAATGCCAGTATCCCAAAAACTCCCGTTTCTGCTGCAGCCAACAATAACGTATTATGAGCGTCTGCTAGCCGATGAAATCCATAGGTCAATCCCAATCGATCGGCATAACTTTTTGTCAAATATTGAAAATTCTGCTGACCAACACCAACCCAAGGATGATCTTTAAAAATCTCTATTCCAGCCTTCCAGATAACTAACCGATCAGCACCCCGATCCTCTCCAGATTGAGTTTGTTCTATTCTTTCCGAATAGCCTTTAGTCGATTCTATTGATTTTATTGCTAATGGGGTCGCCAATAACGCTATTATTAAAAAAATGATTTTTACTTTACTTGGGACATACAAAAAGAACCAGGAAAGACCAATAGTTAAACCTAGCAAGGCAGCACGAGATTGCGTAAAAACAACATCTGCACATAAAATAAGAAAAAGAGAGAGCACTAACCCTTTGTGCCATTTTTTTATAACAATAAAAAAATATGCTAAAATTAACGGTGCAAATTGGGCAAAAAGAACGCCGATTGAGTTCGATTCGTTATAGTTACCTCCTGCAACCTCTTCTAACCGAGGGTTCCCCAAGAAGTGTTGTTCGAACCCCCAAATTGCAACAAAGGTAACCCCTAGAGCCGTTAACAATAGAAAGTATTTAATCTTTCTGTCATCCGTCAATAATTTAGTCATCAAATAACAGAACAAAACAATTTTCACAAAATTTGTTGCATACCCCCAGCTAATATCAACACTATATACAGCAAAAGGAGTAGAAATGAGCTGGCATACAGCAAATATAATTAAACATGGAAGAACATAAGAATAGTTCTTCAATTTGATCAAATTATTTTTATTTAGAACGTAACCAATAAGAACAGACAAAGAAAGAAGTAAAAATAACCGAAAGGGGGCCAGTTGATTATATGTCAACCTCTCAGGTCTAATAAAAGTCATTATGCTAAAAGCAAGCAACCCAACATGGGGGCGCCTTAGTGAAGTCAAAATTAAATAACCAATAGGAACTAAATATAATAACGCTCTAGCTCCCACTATAATATCCGACCTAGATAATATTTACGATTATAAGTAGCCAAGAACGTTCATCCTCTTCAATATTTAATGCGAGGCATCAAATTTCAAAATTAAATACTTAAAAACAACTTGTCGTATGCAATAGCCATCCGCTGAACGGTAAACTGTTGCGCGACAAGTCTCCGTCCGTCTTTCCCCATCTGCTTACGGAGATCACCATCTTCCATCAACCTTTTAACCGCATCCTGAAGCTGTATAGTATTCCGAGAGTTAATCAGCAAACCGGTAATATTATTTTTGACAATTTCAGATGTACCTCCAACTTTAGTAGCAATCACAGGAAGACTGCTCCCCATAGCTTCTAGAATTGTATTAGAGACACCCTCATAAATTGAAGGTTGAACATAAATATCCATAGCACTAAGGCACACAGGAATATCATTCCTACGCCCTGCAAGATGAACCTTTTGTTTAATTTTTTGTCTCTCAACCTCTTGATTGATTTTTATCATCTCTGGGCCATCGCCAATGATTAATAGATACAATTTTTTATATTTTCGAACTAAAGGTGCTAATGCTTCAACAAACCAAACCAAATTTTTAACTGGATCCAACCTTGCAACACAGCCCACGACTATTGCACCCTCTTGCGGGTTGAATTCAATAATTGTTGACCTACCAAGACTAAGGTTGTGTTCATCAAAATTGATACCATTAGGGATAACTTTTATTTTTTCAGCATTAATACGAATAGTGGCGGCATAATCACGTCGCATTTCCTCCGAGGGAGTAATAATTAGATCACAGAAACAAGAAAAAACTTTTTGAGCATACAACCTTTTCCAGTTAATTTTAGCGACATCCTCTATTGTCTTCCCCCGGAAAGCAAAAATAAATTTGGTCTTATTCATGCACAAAATTTTTGTAGCAATAATTCCTTCAGCATAGGTAGCCCACCCCTGTGCATGTACGACATCAACCTTAAATTGTCTGCAAATCTTAGCGATATTGAAAGGAAGTCGAAAGTCATTGCCTTCTCTTTTATTCAAATTAATAATAGTACAATTAATATTTTTTATTTCATCTCTAAAAGAATCAGCTGGGCTAAAAGAACAAACGATATGGCTAATATGTTTAGAACTATTGTTAATAAGGTTAACCAGTACTCTTTCTGCCCCACCAGCAGTAAGGCGATGAACAAGATGTAAAACCGTTATAGGCAAAATTTATCCTCCATGACGAATAAATTTTTTAACTTGATTGTAATAATTATCAAATAATATTGGGCTCAAAACCCTAAATAAGTTGATAATTCTTCTTTGTCGTGATTTTTTCTGATTGAATTCAGTATTTACTTGGTATACTTTTTCAATTGTCTCTATTCCAGATTCAATACTAATATTATTCATCAAAAAACTTTTGCCAAAAGATTTTATCTCGTCATAATACAACTTATCATCTATCAACTGATTAATTTCATTGCTCAGCACATCTGCTGTGACAGGTGACTTTTGATTTCTTCCAGAAAAATTATAAAGCGCAAGATCTTCTATATTGTCACGACAAACAGTACCAGCATAACCAGCATCTCCAACGATAAGAGTAGGCTTTTCAAAAGCCATACCCTCAAATGCGCTACGACCAAGACCGATAACAATTGTTGCAACCTTTAGCATTCTAAATGCAGCGGGAATAAGTCCGGTAAAAATTATCGCAGGCCTGCCAAGTTCTTTATTAATTTCCATACCAATTTTTTTTGCACTACAAAAAAACTCACCTTTTCCACCAATAAGCACAAACTTATATTCCTTATGCTGCCGTAAAACTTCTCGCATCGCCTCAAGAGTATTTCTAATTGATTTCTCTTTTATATCAAGAAAAGTAGTAATCATCATTATATACTTACCTGGCACCGATATATGGTAATCAAGACACAATGTCTTAATTTCATCATCAGAAATGCTAAATTGCTCCATATCTACCCTTGCGCTGCACACACATACAGCACTATTTTTCCAACCAAACTGATTTATCATTTTATTTTTCTGCTCAGAACTAAATACAATGAATTGTCCAGCCAAAGGAATGTTGTAATATGGAGTCACCCCACCACAAAGAGTTCCTGTGACGGGAGTTGAAATATTGAAGAGACTCACAAGTGTCGATGCAATATAAGATCGGGCATCAAATGCATGAATCATTTCAATAGATCCTTCTGAAACAATTTCCGCAATCTGCGAAACGGTCTCTCGTGATTTAAGTGCAAAATATGTTTGCCTGCCACTGTGATTAAAATGAAATGGTACGTGAAAATACCTGAACTCCTCCTCAATTGTCGGCACTAATACACCAGGACCACTAGCGACAATGACCTCATATCCCCGAGCTTTTAAGGTTCTTGCGGTTGTCAAAGCAGACTGGACATGACCCCCAAAATTTGCATGCTCTATTACTATCAATATCTTCATTAAACCCACCATAGCCCTTGTTATACTTTTTTCTTACGCAATACTAAATGATACATATCTGTAATATCCTCGCGCTTAACGACCAATAAATCCATTATTGAGATTGAGTATTTTCGAGAGAATACAAATGCCAAAACAATAGAACTGACACCATAGGTTATTGTTGAAGACAACGCAGCACCTTCAATTCCATACATAGGAATGAACCAAATATTCAGAATAATATTTACAAGTACACCACAACTAAAAATGAAGAGGGTATATATAGCCTTACCCCTGCCCGTTAAATCTGCATGAAGAATAAGATAAATGGATATTAGAGAAATCCCAGGAAGTAAGATCCTGAAAGATTTCAGTGCAGGCAAGAATTGCTCCCCATAAAGGAGTGGTAATAAGATTGGGATGGCTATATAAAGAAAAAGGCCTGCAATTAAAGAAAGCCAGAGTGTGACCCGACAAACGCGCAAAGTACCAGCAAGAGAATCATTTCCTTTACCACTAGCCACCGTAGCAAAGAGAACTAACCCTATTGCTTCGGGGATCATCCATAATTTTTCCCCAAGTGAAACACTTAGTCCGTAATAACCTAATTCGGCATCAGATAAATAATATTTAATAAAAAATATGTCACTTTTAAAAATCAAGTTCATAACAACTAAAGCAAGAAAAGGTACTATGCCAAATTTTATCGCTTTGGTTGTCATTTCAAGATCAAAATCAATTCTAATCTTAGTTTCCCTTGAAACAATTATACAGCACAACAAAGAGGTAAGAACATAACTAATCAATGTCGCAGCCAAAACACCAAGAATACTTAAATCAAAATAAACTACAAGAATCATAACAACAATAAAGTTACTTACTCCTTGAAAAATAACAATTTTATTTCTTATAAATATTTCCTGTTTACCAAGAATTGCATACTGAATAAGCTTTTGAAAAAGAAGAAGAGGAATGATAGAGAAAGACACTACCACTAAATGTAGTGGAACATTATTAAAAAGGGTATCACGCCAGATATAAAAAGATGACAATGATATTAAAAAAAGAAAAGAACCTAATATTACTACAACTCCAAAGGAATTTGCCACAACCTCTTCAAAAGAATATTTTTTTTGACCTATGAAATATAAATTTCCATTACCAATCCCCAAGCTACCAACATTTACCAACAAAAACGGAACCGTGGTCAATATTTCCAGAATACCACGATATGTTGGTCCAAGCATACGCGTGATTATCACACTACTAATCATGCCTAGAACAAATAAAGACAGTCTTGTTCCAAAAACGCTAATACTCTTCCTAGCAAACGACATTTAGTTGCCTTTCCTACTGACTTTACGTAGTTCTAAATAACGCCGTTTAAGCCATAAAATTTCTTTTGAGATATCTAAATGAAAAAGAGAGGAAATCAACGTCGGCAAACGTAAAGAGAGGAAAAAATAAAGCGAGTCGCCATGTGGCTTGCCAACATCAGCTTTCTTAGAACAACTTGGATTTAAATCTCTACCTTCCAATAGTGATTTACTATTATTAATATACGAAAAAACACCAGCATTTTGCATTAGAACAGCCATAGGGCGAACGGCTGTGCGTGTTGGCAACTTTTTAAGGTCATTTAATGTTCTTTCAAAAAAGAATTTTGCTTTTATACGGTACTTTTCTGAATTGATTTTACTCAGAGAATAATACGAAGCAAATTGTAATACATTAACCTTACGCAACTCTTGAGCTGAGCGTGTCGCATAATTTGGGGCATCAAGTTTGTCTGGAGCATCAAGAAAGGGGTATTCATTTTCCACCATCCAGTTAGCATAAAGCTCCAAGCATTGCTGGGCATAATAAAACATCTTATCTTTTTCATTGAACAAAAGCTTAACATCCATATATTTAATTAATGCTTGAAGAAAGATAGTATAAGTCCAACGAAATTCTGCATTAAGTAATTCTCTGCTTTCGATGTTGTCTTTTGGGTGGATGCAAGCACGGATAATTTTTTCAGCACCTAATTTATATTTTTCTTCATTTGTAAGAAGATAAACATCGAGTAAGACGCTAAGACTATTTCCCGACCCTCTTCCTGGACCATTATGCATATCATATGAGTCCAGCCCCTCGCTGGCACAAAGCACCCCTCTCGACCTCTTAACAATTCCCCTAAGTAACTTCTCAGTATTTTCACAAAAAATATTTGAGCCATGAAGCCGTTTAAGTACTAATTCACCAATATTAATAACCGTATCACGGGCAAGATAACTCCCTGTCAAGTAATAATATGTAGATAGCCCTGTAACGTAATTATGTTCTAGAGAGGGCCCTCCCCCACAATTACTATCGACAATTTTTAGATGTTCTCTAGAATTGGCTCGATGTGTTGCTGTAGCTGCATCCAAAAAATGATTTGTATGCCAGAAAATTCCGTTATTAAACTCGACTCTGTCACTGGTGGTACGATAAATATCAATGTCTAGTAGGTGTGTTACCAAGTCTGTGGATAATTCCAACCAACGCTGATTCTGCGTTCTACAAAATTGAATCAATGAAGAATAAAGTATGTCGTATTGGTTGTTATAGTGAGAGATGAGTGATCCCGGAGGGTCAAGCTGTTCTAAAATTTCGTGGTTAGCAAAGATATCTCCAAAGTTTCGCCAACCATATTCATCTATAACTTCTCGTTGGGACAAAAAACCAACAGTCCCGTCGATAGCTTCACTTACCCAGCCATCAATACTTTCATCATCACTCCATGGTTTCGTGTGAAAATAATTAAAAACGTTAGTTTCTTCATACCATTCAGGCTCTAAAAAAATAGTTAGGGGATGATTTAACCAAGCTGAAAATGAATGTAATTTTTCAGCTGTAGCCCCAAAATCAAAAAAAAGCTTATGGGTTTTCTGCTCTCCACCTTGTAATTCAAAACCTCCCGGAAAGTTTTCTGGAAAAAGTTTAAGCGATATGCCCGAATGATTAACCTTTATGGCTTTTGGAAAGTTTTGCCAAAACTTATCAATCCCACACGCAACTGCTTGCCCATTTTCTGTCTTCAAACACACAACAGGTGAAGCTCGTAAACCCCGGCCAACTTCTCCATCATCCTTAGTTACTTTGTAACCTCTAAAAGTCAGAGGAACATCACCATCTTTATTCACATGATTTTTACTCTTCCAGTTCTCTCCACCGCTAGATTCCTGGTAAATTTCAAACGATTTTTTCACTACATATGATGTAAAATCCTCGCCTTCAAGTTTGCAAGAAAATTTAATCTCATTTTCTCCTGTAGTGAGGATGTTTAAACTGAAATCTCGAAAATATTTAGAAGCAGGATCACCAAGATCCCAAAAACCACCAGGGTGCAATACTGCATCTGGATTGTGAAGAGTTAGATTGGCAACCAAAGCAGTCTTACCTGCAAACAGGCTCAACTCACAGGCAAAGTTAAGCCGGAAGGACTCTGGTAACTCAGACTTAAAGCACCCCGCTACAACGACAACTGATTTTAGTGGCCCAGTCTCTCTCTCAGTGATTGTATTTATTATAGGCTTAATAGATTTGCCCTTGGCGTCAACCAAAAGAATTTCACATGGGAAAGATAAAGCATTTCCCCCAACACCATGATCTAAAAACCACTCGAACAACGCAGGTTTTGAACTATCTAATTGTAGAGATCCGGGTCCTGTATTAACAGATAACGTACTATGCTGATATTTTGACGAATGAGCTTTATTTATCACAAGTGCAGGATATTCTTCATCATCACAATCGACATTCTCAAGCAAAAAAGTAATTTTTTCACCGGCATTAATTGCTACAAAAAAATCCAGTAAAAGCCATTTAATACTTTTATCTGGCCATAAGGCCAATACCTTCTTCTGGCAGGGAATTAATTGTCGATCGCTAGTAAGAAGGCTTACGTCAGAAGCAGAAGTGAGAGTACCACAACATAATGGAACACTGACACAAACAGGTTCTGAATTAAGCCTTGATATACCAGCAGCTTCACAAACCGTTATTGGAATTTTAATATTAATCATACCCTGCCCATATAGTTGCTACGCACATCAATCATTAAAAAACTCATAGTAACCTTCCATCCTTCTGACCCTGCCGGAAAAAGAAAAATCTGTCTCTATGCGTTCTCTCGCCTGTTGGGCAAATTGTGACCGCAGTTCGCTATCAGTCAAAAGATCTATCACCTGCTTGCTCAAACCTTCTACATCTCTAATCGGTGAAAGCAGCCCAGTTTTCCCATGTTCAACCAGTTCAGGAACTCCGGCAACAATAGTAGAAACAACGGGAATTTTAAGCGCCATGGCTTCAAGAACAGTATTTGGCAGCCCCTCAGTCAGGGACGTCATTAAAAACACGTCAAAGGACGTATAAATATCCAAAAGATCCGTTCTGTGACCGGTAAAAAAGAAGTTATTTTCCATTCCAAGTTCTGCTACCCGTTCTTTTGCCTTTTTCATTTCATCGCCATGCCCATCTCCGACAATGACAAATTTTACCTTGTCCAATTTCTTACTAATCTCTGCGGCAACTTTATAAAACGTGGGTAAATCCTTGTGCTGTGCAGCAATCCTAGCGACAGTACCAACCAGAAATTCATCAGCAGTGACACCAAGTTCATCCCTAAGCGCAGGTTTTCCCAACTCGGCACGCCATACATCGATATCTATTCCGTTGTGCAATGTTTCGATATCATTTTCGTGCAGCCCATCATTTATCATACTTTTCTTTGTATGATGGGAAACAGCAAGGAGAGGTTTGTCATAGCGCTTCATCAAAAAGATGTTGACCTTACGTCTTAACTTGAAGTTGAGATAACCCGACAAAGAATCAAAATCTGCTCTGATATACGGGGAATGGAGATGGCAAGTGTACATGATCTTCAGTTGAGGAATTTTTCGCTTAAGTAACCAGCCATAGAGAAGAGTTTTTTCGTCATGAGAGTGAACGATGGATATATTCTGTTCCTCTATAATTTTTTTAATTTCTGCAACACACCGCCAATCAAGAAGTTTGCGATCAAAAACCTCCATGTAATTTGCACCCAAGTCGGCTGCCCACTTGTCTATTGAATATTCATCATCGGCAGGATTTCTTAAGTAAAGAACTTGGATATAAACTCTGCTTTTATCGTGCTGAACCGCAGAATTTAAAATTGTCTTATCTGGCCCTCCCCCACCTTTGTAGGTACCGCGAAAATCCATAACTCGAACCGGGGCAGGTGACACTATCTCCTCAACTTCGGGTTCAGCGACAATCTTCTTCTTTGGTAAAAACCTTGCGGGGCTACCGACAACAACGGTATTTTCAGGGACATCTTTTGTTACTACGGTGTTTGCACCGATTGTGACATTATCCCCAATGGTAATTTCTCCAATGATTTTTGCCCCGGCACCAGCAAGAACATTATTGCCAATCGTTGCCGCTGCGCCACTGCCACCACTATCCCCGATGGTCACCCCATGATAGAAAGTGCAGTTTTCACCCAATTTTGCGGAGGGATGGAAGATAATTCCGCCAAAGTGGTGGATACGAAAACCTTTACCAATCTGGCAACAGGCGGGGATAGAGATACCACAGGTGATTTCAATGAAACGCTCAAGGATAAAGCGTAACGGTTGACCGGGTAGGCCTTTTCGTTGCAACCAGTTAAAAAAACGATAAACTAGAATCGCCTGGAATCCCTGGGAGAGTAACCCGGCAATAAGGGTTCTTGGAGAAGGTTTGCCGCTGGGACTCAACCGACCTAGATCTGATTTGATGTTTTCAAACATGACAAAACCTTTAAAAACATTTGACGGGATAAAGTACTTTTGCAAAATCTTTTTCACTTCAACAAAAGACTAGAACCTTTTAAATCGTTTGACGGGATAAAGGCGGATAAGAGCTGATTGTTAAGATCTAAATCAAAAAAAATCATGACTTTCTATCCGCTTTTATCAGAGTTTCATCCTGTCAAAGAGGCTTTCAATCTTTAAAATCTTTCGACGGGATAAAGGCGGATAAGGGCTGATGTTAAGATCAAAACCAAAAGAATTGGTTCATGACTCTATCCGCTTTTATCAGATTTTCATCCTGTCAAAAAGTCTTTCAAACCTTTAAATCATTCGACGGGATAAGGGCGGATAAGGGCTGATGTTAGGACCTTAAACCCTAAAAACAGAACTTGTTTGTTTTGAAGGCTTATAATCCGCTTTTATCAGATCTTCATCCTGTCGAACCGACTTTCAAAGCCTTAATACCCTCCGCTTCACTTCGACTTTTTCTTCTCCAAAATTGATCAACAGGCCAACTGGAATGTTTGTCGCGGCAAGATAATTGACCAACTGAACTTCGTGGACAATGGCCATTTTCCGTACTGCTTTTAATTCGACAACAACCTCCTGCTCGACTAAAATATCAGCAACATAACTGCCGACACTCTGCTCTTCATAAAAAACATCTATTTGTTTTTGAAATTCAGCCGCTATTCCTGACTTTTTAAATTCAATTGCTAAACATTTCTCGTACACATTTTCTAAAAATCCCGCACCCATCGTATTGTAGACACGGTAGGCACAACCAATAATTTTCTCAGTAAGGTCAAACTGATCCACAATCCCCTCCTTCACTCTGAAAACATCAAAAGACGTATTTTGACGGGATAAAGGCGGATAAGATCTGATGTTTAAAACCTTATACCCAAAAAAAGTTCATGACTTTATATCCGCCTTTATCAGATTTTTATCCTGTCTAAAAGTCTTTCAATCTTTAAAATCCTTTGACGGGATAAGGGCGGATAGGGTCTGATGGTTAAAACCCTAAAACAAAAAAGCCATCAATGATTTTATATCCGCTTTTATCAATTTTTTATCCTGTCAAAAAGTTCTTAAAATCTTTAGTCATTTGACGGGATAAGGGCGGATGTTAAGATCAAAACCAAAAAGATTTGGTACAAGGCTTTCAATCCGCTTTTATCAATTTTTTATCCTGTCAAAAAGTTCTTAAAATCTTTAGTCATTTGACGGGATAAGGGCGGATGTTAAGATCAAAACCAAAAAGATTTGGTTCGTGACTCTATCCGCTTTTATCAGATTTTCATCCTGTCAAAAAAAGCATGTAAAGAGATTTGATAGCTACTTTTCTAATCTCTCCAGCCAATAATCAGGCTTTCTTCGTAAATGTGAAACAGCAATAACAACAATTCCGCCTTCGGCGACACCATAAATAAATGGCATAAGGAAATCTGTTTAATAAACATCGCCGGACATTTCCGCTCATTACTGGTGGTAATTGAGGGTAAGAAACGATCAACTTTAATGTGCTATTGAAAGCTTCAAGAAAATCATATCCAAGGCCGATCATTTGTTCTTGATACCAGTCAAAAGAGTCATCTAGCTCAGCTTGGGCAATTGGTAAAAAGCTGATTTTCATCATTTGGCCTGATACTTTTCCATCACCTCGGCATAAGGTATTGGCTTAATATCTCCCCGAACAAAAGCTTCCCAGCGCACCTCAGACTCTCTGACCCAGATCTTTTCAATTTCATTGTCCGGCTTTATTGTGTCACGTAGAACCGCATCTATAATCTTAACTCGGTCAGTTGGAGTAAACTTCTCGATTTGCCTAATAATTTCTGCTGCTGTGGGCATAATACGCTCCTTTCAAATAAATCTATTTTTAATCCAGTCAAAAAAGCCTTATAAACCTTTGACGGGATCAACTGGATAAGGTTTGCTGTTAGAATTTAAACCAAAAACCAATCTTTGACCCTGCTTTTGACTTCATCCTAACTTATCAGATTTTCATCCTGTCAAAAAAGTTCTTTAAATCTTTAATCGTTTGACGGGATAAAGGCGGATAAGGTCTGATGGTTTAGACCCTAAACAAAAAACAGGTTATGACTTTATATCCGCTTTTATCAGACCTTCATCCTGTCAAAATATCTGTCGAACCTTTTAAATCCTTTGACGGGATAAAGGCGGATAGGGTCTGATGGTTAAGACCCTAAAACAAAAAAGCTATTCTTGATTTTATATCCGCTTTTATCAGATTTTAATCCTATCAAAAAGGCTTTCAATCTTTTAAATCCTTTGACGGGATAAGGGCGGATAGGGGCTGATGTTAGAACCTTAAAACCGAAAAACAGAACTTGTTTATTTTAAAGCCTTATAATCCGCAGTTATCAGATTTTAATCCTGTCTAAAAGTTCTTTAAATCATTTGACGGGATAAGGGCGGATAAAATCTGATGTTAAGACCTTAAAACCGAAAAAAAAGAACTTGTTTGTTTTAAAGCCTTATAATCCGCAGTTATCAGATTTTCATCCTGTCAAAGGTTCCTAAGTTTTTAAGTTAAATATTCCTTCTGCCACAGGGCAAAAGAGAGTAACGACCAGAGTAAGGTTCCATGATCGGCTTGCTGGTGCTGATGTTGCTGCCAGATCATTTGTATATAATTTGCTTTAAAGAAATGATCCAATTCTCGATTATCCAGAAGTTCCTTTTCGGCTAGGGGGCGTAACTCTTCCCTGAACCAGTTCGACAATGGGACGGTAAAACCCTGCTTTTTCCGGGCGAGAAAGTCGTCTGGGAGTAATGTTGAAAAGGCCTTACGTAGAATAATTTTTTTCTGTTTAGCTGCGATTTTCCACCGGCTTGGCAACGTTGCCGCATACTCAATAATTGTGTGATCTAGTAGTGGGGCACGGATTTCGAGGGAGTGCGCCATACTGGTACGATCAACCTTCACCAGAATATCACCCGGTAGATAGGTTTTGAGATCGGTGTAGAGCATCCGCGAAATATGGTCTGCACCCTGCAAATGGTTCCAGTGTTTCAGGGTATGTTCAGCAGGATCATAGCCCCGGCAGCCGCTCTTCACATCATCAGACAACAATCGTTCAAGCTGCTCATCGGTCACAAAAGAATTGGTTTGATAAAAACCGTGCCCGCCGTCCAGAAGCGCGCTCGATGCGAGACTTCCCGCTTTTTTTCTGATCCCTGTAGCGGCCCCGGCAGTCACCTGTTTCACCAATCTCAAAATTGGACGGGGAACAGAGTGGCGAACGCTGTTTTCTATCATCTCGGTTCGATATTTCTGATACCCCCCAAACGATTCGTCTCCCCCGTCACCGGCCAGAGCGACGGTCACTTTTTGGCGCGCTAATTTAGACACATGGTAAGTTGGCAGGGCTGAAGAATCGGCAAAAGGTTCATCAAAATAGCGGGGTAAAAGTGCGACAGTGTCAACGATATTGTCTTTAACCTGAAATTCGTTGTGACTGGTTGAATAACGCTCTGCAACGTCCCGGGCATAGGGAGATTCGTCGTGCTCTTTATCGGAGAATCCGATAGTACAAGTCTGGACTGGATCTGTAGAATTTTGCGCCATCAAGGCAACGATTCCACTCGAATCAACTCCACCGGAGAGGAATGCCCCCAGAGGGACATCGGCAACCATCCGCCGGGCCGTCTGCTGCGTGATAAGATCAAGCAGCTGCTGGGTTGCTGCAGCAAAATCGAGACCATCGTGGGATAAAAAATCAACATCCCAATATTGTTTAATCCGGGGCTCTTCCCCGATTGACAATGTCAGGCTGTGTCCCGGGAGGAGCTTGTAGGTATTTTGATAAATCGTCTTTGGCGCAGGGACATAGAGATATTTGAGATAATCAGCGACAGCTGTGGGATCAACTTCACGTTTGAATCGAGGCAGTTGCAGCAGACATTTCAATTCTGAAGCAAAAGCAAGTTTATCTCCCCCGCCGTGCCACCAATAGAGTGGTTTTTTGCCGATTCTGTCGCGGGCAAGAAAAATTGTTTTCGCTTCTCTATCCCACAGAGCAAAAGCAAACATTCCATGCAAGTTACGGAGACAATCTTCACCATCCTGAGCATAAGCGGCCAGAATAACCTCGGTATCTGTCTGACTTTTAAATGTATATCCAGCACTTTCAAGCTGCTGGCGTAACTCCTTAAAATTATAGATTTCACCGTTGAAAACAATTGTATAGCGACCACAAGAGGAGCGCATCGGTTGAACACCGTCAGTCGAGAGGTCAATGATTGCCAGGCGGCGGTGGGTTAAGCCGACAAAATCGTCCAGATATTCACCATGGGAATCGGGGCCACGGTGAGCGATCACGTCACCCATCCGTTGCAGCAACGACACATCGCCAGCGGAGAACGCACTGCGAGTAAAGCCTGCTATGCCACACATGTTATTGTTCCGACCTTTTCCATGTCACCTTTTGACCACCTGTCAGCCCTTTATAGACTCCGAGAATTGATGCTACATGCATAAGCATTAAATAATTAATTATAATAAATAATGTATATTTTCGCAAGCCCGCAAATAACCAACCTGCAAACCCGAAACTCCAGAAAAGGATGAGCCCCACTGTCAACACTTTGAACAACCAGCTTTGTGATGGAAATAAACAATAATTAAGAAGAGTCAGCAGCGTCAACAGGAGAAAGAGAGAACCGCTGAACCAGCGGAGAATCTTGTGTGAAATAAATTTAAACCAGGTAAAGGGCTGAGTTATCGGGGGTAAAACTTTCCCTCTTAATAAGAACTGAATGCCACCGGCAACAATGCGTACTTTACGGCTGAATTCAAAGGCTATCTCCTCTTCATTTTTCTCTAAACCGACAGCTTCAGAATCGTGAATCAGCCGTTTTCCCTGGCGAACAACACTCATGGAGATAGCAAAATCGTCAAGGATCGTGTCGGGATCGGGCCAGGGATAGAGTTCTCTCCGTAAGGCATACATGGCTCCATCCGAACCGATCAGAGAACCGGTTTCACCCTCTATAAACTGAATCGAGTGTTCAATGTTGTAGTAGTGATTTTCTGCTGTTGAATAGCTGACATCATCATTTTGTAAGAGCACTTTCCCTGAAACTGCCCCGACAGTTGGATCGACAAAATGTCTCACTAATTTACGAACCACCGATGGCTGGTACATGACATTGGCATCAGACATAATGACGATGTCTGAACTGATCTGTTCAAATGCATCGTTGAGGGCTGTCATTTTGCCCCGGTTCGGGGAGAGGGAAAGAAGATCAATCCCCCGGGAAACAAATTGTTTGGCTACGGCTTCAGTTCCATCCGTTGATCCATCGGAAACCAGCAATACCCGCAATTTTTTCTCTGGATAATCAAGATCCAGTGAATTCTCCAACTTGTCAGCGATAACGGCTTCTTCATTGTAAGCCGCAATGAGCAGTGTCACAGTGGGTTCAAATTGCTCATCTGTCTTATGTTCTTTTTTAAACAAGGGGCGGACAAGCCGTAATAGCAACGGATAACCGATGTATGTGTAAAGCAAAAGGAGAAAAAGAGCGAATACAAACCATTCTACGATAAACGCAGAGCCGGGCTTGATAGAGAAAAAAGAAATTCTTAAGACAACAGAAACAACAATCAGAAAAGAGATGAAAAAAGTGGCATTTGCTCCGATAGTATGAGATTTTTTTTCATCACTGCGTACTGTTGACCAGGTTGCAATCTTGTCACCACTTAAACGTTTGACAACTCCGTATCCACTGGCAATGTTCATCAAGAAAAAATAATATGCCAGATAGAAAGGGAGATAACCTCTACGTCCCCTTCTATCTGCCAACCAACCGCAGAAAGAACAGGCGGCGAGTGCTAAATAAAAGAATAAAAACGTTTTTATAACCATCCCTATAGATCCATCCAGAGGAAGAAACAGGGACAGAATGAAGTGGAACAGCAACACAAAAGGTGAGAACCAACGAAGCAGTTTATGCGAAACAAGCAACCAGGTAAAGCGACCATACCTGATGGGATTTAAAAGTTCAGAGACACGGAGCAAACCGTTAAAGCTGCGATTGACAATGCGCACCTTGCGACCAAATTCCTTTTCAAAACTGTCGGAGGCATGTTCAACACAGAAGGCTTCAGGTTCAAAGATACCGCGATACCCTTTGGCGATAATCTGCAACGGGTTCACGAAATCGTTGATGTCGGTCACCTGCAACGGCTGATATAATTCACGACGAATCATATAGAGGGCGCCATCACCCCCAACAACGGAATGGAAATCTGATTCCCACTGTTTAAGTCGCACCTCATAATTCCAGTACAACCCTTCACTGTCACCTGCTGAAGTGTTTGAACCGGTCGCATATTTTGCGTAACCGACAACATAACCAACAGTGGGGTCAGAAAAGTGCCGTACCAGATACCTGATGGCCTTTGGGTCGTAAAGGGCATTTGCATCGGAAAAAACCACCATATCCGAAGTTGCCTGTTCTAAAGCACGATTCAGTCCGGCGGTTTTGCCTGCCCTTTCGGTCATTCTAACCAACTGAACCTGATGCGATGGAAAATCCTGGACAATTTGATCGGTCTGATCATCAGAATAGTCGGAAACAACGAAAATTTTTAATTTATCTTCGGGATAATCAAGTGCCAAGCTGTTTTCAAGTTTTTCGTAAATGACATCTTCTTCGTTGTAAGCAGAAATAATTAAGGTCACTGTTGGTGTGTATGTTTCGTCTACAGCATGATCCCGTTGTAGCAGCTTGGCCAATAGCGCCAGAATCAAGGGAAAACCGAGGTAAAGATAGAGGATGGTGAGTGATGTAATAATCCAGAAAAATATACTCATAAAACTACCATCTACTGAGAACGGAACATCGCCCGGGCGCGGGCAAAAAAGTAAATATTGAGAAGAACATACAAGCCCAGTTTTAGACTTATCCCCGAAACCTCTGATGCTTTATAGAAAGCGAGAGCAAAAATTGGTAGTTGCCAAAAAAGCAACCAGGCAACAACACTAGAAAAGGAAACAAACGTTACCCCCAAAGATAGCATCAGGATAAGGAAGCAAGAGACAAGAAAGAAAAAAAGGTGCACAACTGGTAGTAGCAAACTGGGCAACTCTTTCCAGTGAAAACCATGCTCTTTCAACCCATCATAATTACTCTTCCCCCGCCAACTCTCCTTATTGAAAAACTCTTTGAGTGTTGCAGGCTCACGGTGATGAATTGCGACAATACGGCTATCGGATAAAAGTCTGCCAAAAGGCTTTAGCCGAAATGAAAGGTCATAATCTTCGCAGGTAGCTAAATTCGCATTAAACCCGCCAATCTTTGTGAACGCATCCATGCGCACAAAAACATTGGCAGATTCATGCCAATCAACATCTTCAACAGTTTGTTTTTTTTTCGTATATTGAACCAGGCTTTTTGCACCCATGTTGCATTTAATGGAATAACCGCTGGGCTACCAAAAGAAACAACCGCAGTGTCTTCGAGATAAACAGATGCAGCGTTTAACCAATTTTTATCTACGGTACAATCAGCATCTAGAAAAGCAAGAATTTTCCCTTTAGATTGCTGCGCACCAAAATTTCTTAAACCCGAAATAGTCAGCTCAGGCTTAAGAAAAACTTTCGCCCCCCACGATTCGGCAACAGCCACTGTCTTGTCGGTAGAACCATTATCGATAAGCAACACCTCAAATTTATCGGCTGGATAATCAATCGCAGCAATTGATTGCAGACAATTCTGAATATTTTTTTCTTCGTTTTTAGCGGGAATAATTATCGAAAAATCCATAATACCTTCTACAAATCAATGAAACCACGTAATTTTGATCCCACTGAGGTCGCCATTGGAACCGGTAGTTTTTTCCAGACTGTTGCAACCTTCTCCCGCATTCCACCGTGTCGACCGACAGCCACCATCGTCGGGGTTGAGTTGAGTAAATCGACCCACCGCAGCGGTACCGGCTCTGCACCCCACTGTTTTTTGAATTTATAGGTCCCTTCTCCCAGTGTTGACCGACCAAAATCAAAATATTGATAGCCATTATCAGCAGCAAAGGAGAGAAAGTTCCAATACAATAACATGTTTGGATTATAATGTTTGAATTTTAATAAAGCGGAGGCCCACGGGATTAAAACAGTCTTTGTTGTTAGCAGAATGATTCCGCCGGCCGCAGGAATCCCCTCCGGGGTGTAGACAATGCCGACCTTGGCTCTGTCACCGTAAAATTTGACGATCGATTCGACCCATTTTAGACTATGGACAGGAGAGCCGAGATCGCGCATATTTTCACAAAAAATCTGATAAAAGTCAGAGACAAGCTCCTCTCCACCAAGCCGTGCTGTCAAACCATCTCGGGTGGGTTTTTTAACCTGACTACGTAGTTTCGCTTTAAAACCGGCAAGGAGTGTTGCAGATGAATCGGGTAAGTCAAGAACCATCCTGACCTTACCCATTGGATCAATCTCACCTGTCAACAGAATTTGGCGAATTTCAATTTTTTTAACTTTTTTCAGTTGACCAATCTCTAGAGCTTTTTGCAGTAAAGCCGTTGCGATTTCGTCATTGTCAGCCAAGCAGCCACCGATATCACAATAGGGTAAGGAAACAAGGCTTCGACCCAGAAACGGAATTTTTAGTTCAATCAGCGGTAGAACCCCGGTGATTTTTGAATTCTCTTCGCCTAACAGATAACAGCTGCCAAATTGATAGGCATTTTTAACCGCTTTTTGCCAAGCAAACAGATGATAAGCAAGCCCATCGGGATGGTTTAATACATATTCATTCCAGGCAGTTTCATCTTCTACTGTTGCAATTCTGATGTTCATCAAAACAAAATCTCATTCCTTGCCACGGACACATGCGGACATAAAATTCAAAGAATTATAATCTGTCTCTCGCCCGTTCGGAAAACCGGGCAGGCACGGGGACCTGCCCCTACATAACCGCAGGGGACGCTGAGGAAACCTTTTTAAAACACGACAAACAGACAATCTCTTTGGGTTAAACCGTAAAGGCTTACAATTAAACGGCTACAAGATTAACATAGTGTAATTTTTTGTCAAACTAAATCTAAATGAATTGGGAGTTCATTTTTTGCTGGGAGGGGATTAAGGGGATCGTAAGTAAAACTACGGTATAATCTGCCCTTTTGATAGGATTAACAGGTAAAGTCTGTATCTTCCCGTGCTCGGGTCAGATCCCGCATGGCTTCATCTTCTGTTGTCGGGACGTAGACTGCCGTCAAGTCTCCCGAACGGTGCAATCGGGCCAGAGCAACATCAATGGTGTCCTTATGAACATCCAGCCCAACAAATGTGATATTCTTCTTCATGACCTGCCTCCTTGGTTATGGCTCTGTATTGAGAATTTCCATTCTCAATATAATCCACGTTTACAAGGGGCGGGTCGCTTAATTTCTACTGACAGACATTATGTCTAAAGCAACTTCTTCTGTTTGGTTTTAACATCAGTTTTTATCCTGCCATCCTGAATATCCCTGTTAATTCTGCCTTTGACCTTAAACTAAAACCTTGATTCAACAGGGATGCACAGGATAACTGCGGATAAGGTCAAAAACTAAAGCAATTCCTTCTTTTTGATTTTAACATCGGACTTTAACAGATTTTATCCGCGGCTAACATGCCTTTGACTTTATCCTGCCCATCCTGAATATCTCTGTTAAATAAGTTTCTCTGTCATATTATTCAATCGGCGGTATTCCAATTTCTGACACCCAAAATTAACCAGCAATCCGGTTTCAAGGCCAGTTGCTTTCAAATAATTAATCACTTGAGCAAGATGTTCCGGTGACAGCTTCTTCACAGCTTTCAATTCGATAACGATTTTAGCATCCACTAAAATATCAGCAAAAAACTCACCGATGATCTGCCCTCTGAAGGTAACTGCAATAGGGGCTTGTGCAATTACTTTCAAGCCCTTTTCACGCAACAGTTGTAATAATGCTTTTTCGTAAACTGATTCTAGAAATCCGCTACCAAGTTCATTGCTAACATCAAAACAACACCCCAGTATTATTTCAGTAACTTCTTGGTGTAGCATCGCGTCTCCAATAAACAAACAAAGCCAGAAAATCATATTTGTACAGGGATGTACAGGATAACTGCGGATAAAGTCAAAATAAAAACAACTTCTTTTTACGAATTAACATCAGATTCTATCAGATTTAATCAGCGGCAAATATGCCTTTGACTCTATCCTATCCATCCTGAATATCCCTGTTAATTCAGTCTTGGACCTTAAAGATAAAACCTTGTTTTTACTGGGATGTACAGGATAACTGCGGATAAAGTCAAAATAAAAACAACTTCTTTTTACGAATTAACATCAGATTCT
>JAJRQN010000210.1 GCA_024280235.1 Bacteroidota bacterium
AAATACCTTAAAAATTTAAGTTAATGGTCTTAAATTTCCTAAATTCGCAGCCTGAATTTATTTTCAAAATAAAAACATGTCCATGAATACATTTAAGAAACTGAATAATCGGATTGGATGGGGCATTTTTGCCATTGCCGCTTTTGTTTATCTTTCTACTATCGAGCCTACGGCGAGTTGGTGGGACCCGGGTGAGTACATTGCCACATCATTTAAGTTGCAGGTGGGTCATCCTCCCGGAGCGCCTCTGTTCCAGATGATGGGCAGGTTCTTTTCGCTGTTTTCCTTTGGTAATGTGGCTCATGTAGCCATGATGATCAACATAATGTCGGCGCTGGCCAGTGCGTTCACTATTCTGTTTCTTTTCTGGACCATTACGTTGTTTGCCAAAAAGATTTATTTAAAAAATCCGGGTGATGAGTTATCCAAAGGTCAAATGTGGGCTGTTCTTGGCGCCGGCATAGTAGGCGCTTTGGCCTATACTTTTTCCGATTCTTTTTGGTTCTCAGCAGTGGAATCTGAGGTTTACGCAACATCTTCATTTTTTACAGCGATAACCTTCTGGGCTATCCTGCGATGGGAAGAGGTAGCCGACGACCGCAGCGGATTTCGATGGATTTTGTTGATCGCTTATCTCAGCGGTCTTGCCATTGGTGTACATTTACTGAATCTGCTGACTATTCCGGCCATTGTTTATGTTTATTATTTTAAAAAATACAAATTTTCATGGAAAGGATTTATCGGGGCGGGAATTGTTGGCATTGGTCTTCTCGCCATAGTTATGTATATCATTATCCCTCAGGTTGTTAATTTTGCGGGAAAATTTGAACTTTTCTGTGTAAATGATTTGGGGTTGCCTTTTAATGTCGGTACGGTAATCTATTTTCTTGTTTTGATTGGACTTCTTGCTTACGGAATTTATTATACACAGAAAAACGAAAAAGTAGTTTATAATATCATGCTACTTGCGCTTACTTTTGTGTTGATTGGTTACTCTTCATTTCTCATGCTGGTCATTCGTTCCAATGCCGATACTCCCATCAACGAAGACGACCCGAAAAATGCCGTGGACTTATTGGCCTATCTTAATCGTCAGCAGTATGGTACGTGGCCGCTGCTTTACGGACAGTATTACAATGCTCCCGAAATCGGCCGTGAAAACGGAACGCCTGTTTACAGAAGAGATGACAAGAAAGGAAAATATGTTGTCATAGACGACAGGAAACAAACCATTCCTGTTTATGACCCGCGCTTTGAAACCATCTTTCCCCGCATGTGGAGTAACCAAAAACCCAGCCATATCAGGATTTACAAAAGTCAGGCTTATGGCGGCACGGGAGGAACCCCCATCCGCGTGGACATGGGCCGAGGGAAAACTAAAGTCCTCTATAAACCAAGCTTTGGCACAAACCTTAAGTTCTTCTTCACTTACCAGCTTAACCACATGTATATCCGCTATTTTATGTGGAACTTTGCGGGGCGACAAAACAATATTGAAGGACAGGGAGAGATTGACCATGGAAACTGGATCAGTGGCATCAACTCTATTGATAAAGTACGTCTTGGCGACCAGGCGCATCTACCTGCCAGCATGAAGAATCCGGCGAGGGCAAGGTTGTACTTTTTACCTCTCATTTTGGGACTACTTGGTTTCTTTTTCCAGCTTTCAAAGAGTAAGAAAGATACCTGGGTAGTGTGGATGCTCTTCTTTATGACGGGCATCGCCATCATTATCTATTTGAACCAAACGCCTATGCAGCCCCGTGAGCGGGATTATGCTTACGTAGGCTCATTTTATGCTTTTGCTATTTGGATAGGTTTCGGGGTGCTGTCGCTGTACGAAAGTGTTAAAAAATATTTTGGGAAGAAAGAGCTTGCTGCTGCTGCGGTTATCGTACTTAGTCTGATTCTGGTTCCGGCTAATATGGCCAAAGAGGAGTGGCCTTCGCACGATCGTTCCGGGAAATACTCGGCGCGTGATTTTGCTGTGATGTATCTCGAAAGTTGTCCGCACAACGCCATTTTGTTTACCAATGGCGATAATGACACTTTTCCGCTTTGGTATGCTCAGGAAGTGGAAGGCATCCGCACGGATGTGAGGGTAGTGAACTATATGCTGGCCGGTGGAGCGTGGTATGTTGACCAGATGTTTAAACAAGAGTACAATTCGGCTCCCCTGCCACTTTCCATTCCTTCGCAGAAATATGATCTCGGTGCAATGAATTTCATCCCTGTTTATCCTATGATAAAAGGAGCTATTTCATTGAAAGATGCCGTTGATTTTATCAAAAGTAACAACCCGAAGACTAAAATGCCTTTACAAAACGGTGATAAAATAGATTATCTCCCCGGTAAAGAACTGTTTATGAAAGTAGATTCGGCAGCAGCTGTTAATTCGGGAACTGTTTCTCCAAAAAATGCCGGTAAGATTGTAAAAGAGATTCGCTGGAAAGTTACGCAGGGATATCTCTATCGCAGCGATGTGATGCTGCTGGATTTAATTGCTCACAACCACTGGAAACGCCCCATCTGTTTTGCTAATCCTTCCAGCGTAAGCAAAGTGTTTAATGTGGAGAAATATTGTAAAATGCGCGGAATTGTTTACCAGTTCACGCCGGTTCCTGCCATGGATTATATTAAAGGTGTTGGTGGTGTGGACCCGGGAGGTTCCTACCGTGTGCTGATGAGTAAAAAAGCACGATGGGGACGCCTAAACATGCCTGACGTACATGTGGATCGTGAAAGTTTCAGAAACTCCATTCTTGCCAAACAATCTTATATTCGTCTTGCACAGGCAATGGTTAATTTGCACAAATACGATTCTGCTGTGAATGTACTTGATAAAGGTATTTACTTCTTCCCCAATAGTAAATTTCCTTTTAGCTATTACACAATTCACTGGGCTTTGTTGTATTATCAATCAGGCGCTTTTAAAAAAGGAAACAAGGTTGCCAACGAGATTTATACCCGTTACATGGGCGACCT
>JAJRQN010000211.1 GCA_024280235.1 Bacteroidota bacterium
GAAATCTCCCACTTATACTGGAGGTAATGCAGAAATATTCCCGCCAGAAATACCCATGGCTTAAAGGTAAAAATATTATCTTTGAGGGAGCTACCTATTCGTAATAAATACGGGTGGTTGTTTACCGTGAAAATCTATGTTGATTTAAAGTTGAAATCTTTTTTTTAAATATTCCAACCTTTTGTAATTACTTTTACACACATTATTGTTAATATTGTCATCCGAAACAAAATAATAAATCATATCATTATGAAACAGTTTTTTAAATTTATGTTTGCCTCATTTGCAGGCACACTATTAATGTTAATTTTAATCTTACTTCTTTTTGCAGGAATGATAGCCTCAATCTCTACCATGGCGCAAAAGCAAAGAGTACAAACCAAACCACACACAGTGCTGCACATCACATGGAAAGCTCCCATCCGCGACCGTACGCCGCAAAACCCATTCGAGAATTTTGATTTCAGCACTATGAAACCCAATCGAACCCTGGGGCTGAATGATATCTTAAAAGATATTGGCAAAGCGGCTAAAGATCCGAATGTAGATGGGATTTTCCTTGATATGGAGACTATTCCGGCTGGTATTGCCACTACCGAAGAAATTTATAACAAGCTGAAAGCCTTTAAAAAGTCCGGGAAATTCATTGTCAGCTATGCCAATGCTTATGACCAAAAAGCGTATTATCTCGCCAGCCTTTCCAACAAAATTTATCTGAATCCTGAAGGTGTAGTGCTTTTCAAAGGGCTGAGTGCACAGGTTATGTTTCTGAAAAACCTAATGGATAAGTTAGACATAAAAGTTCAGGTAATTAGAGGGCCTAATAACAAATACAAGAGCGCTGTGGAACCGTTGCTTCTCGACAAAATGAGTGCTGCCAACCGATATCAGACGAAAGTATTACTACAAAGTATCTGGGGAAATTTACTTTCCGCAATTTCCGTAAACCGCCATATTTCTGTGGCTGAGATGAACAAACTGGCCGACAACCTCACGCTTTCGGATGCCGAACAGGCTTTAAAATATCATTTTATAGATGGTATAGCTTACCGCGATATGGTTTTGGATTCTATCAAAAAACGGGTAGGAGCCAAACCTGATTACATGGCGTTTGCCAAATATAATAATGTTATTTTGAAAAAGAAAAAAGAACAGAAAATCAGCCGTAACAGTGTTGCAGTAATTTATGCTTCGGGCGAAATATCTCAGGGAAATGGAAAAGAGAACACTATTGGTTCAGCCACATTAGCCGAAGCCATCCGCAAAGCACGTACCAACAAACATGTGAAGGCCATTGTGATGCGCGTTAATTCGCCCGGTGGCGATGCACAGGCATCCGATATCATCCGCCGCGAAGTGGAACTGGCCAAAAAAGCCAAGCCGTTTATCGTTTCTATGGGTAACGTGGCGGCTTCGGGCGGCTACTGGATTTCCACCAATGCCGACTATATTTTTGCACAACCTACCACCATTACCGGTTCTATTGGTGTCTTTGGCATTATCCCTGATTTTGGTGAGTTTATGAGTAAAAAACTGGGCATTACTTTCGACAAGGTAATGACAAATAAAAATGCTGATTTTGTGGGTGTGATGGCACCTATGAATGCATTACAGAAACAGAAACTAAACGCCGGCATCACAAGGATCTACAAAAACTTTGTGGCACTCGTAGCCCGTACGCGGCACCTGCGCAAAAGTTATGTGGACAGCATTGCCCGCGGCCATGTATGGTCGGGCAGCGATGGCCTGAAAATAGGATTGGTGGACAGCCTTGGCGGACTGCAAAACGCCATTGCTTATGCTGCAAAAAAAGCCAAATTGGGCAAAAACTACCGTATTACCACATATCCCAAACGCAAAGAGTTTCTCCAAGAGCTTATGGAAGAATTCAGCGGAAAAGCCGAAAGCCGTATACTGTCGAGCAAACTACAGGTATTTGAGCCTTACCTCTCCGGAATACAGACTTTCAGCCAGATGAAAGGCGTGCAGGCACGGTTACCGTTTGTGATCAAGATTGAGTAGAAACAATATAAATCTTCAGGCGTGGACGCCTGAAGCGGTAGGGGTAAATAACCCAAAAAGTACATGACTGATGACAACATACGACCGGTTAAGATTCTTTTTTACGGGATAGGCTGCAGGATATTGCTTGGCTCTTTCAATAACGAAGAATGGCAGGATATGAAAAGGGTTGCAAAAAAGTTAAATACTACGCTGGCATTGGCTGTTTTCGATCCTTCGTTTTACTTGCTGCTGGATAACACGAAAATTCACTCTATTGTTGATTTGGGAAATATGTATCATATCTTTGGGTTGCTAAATTCATACAAAAGCATTATTGAGATACAGGTTTATCGGAAGCGAAGACGCAGTATTAAATTCAGTGAAATAATATCCCCCACCACATTATTTCCACTATATCAGGCCAATCGGAAACAGGTTACCATTACTACAGGTCAAAGAAAGCTTGTTATTGTTGAAAAGGAGATTGGGCTGTTTTCTAAGTTTATGGTTAGGGTACCCTCTTTTTCTATTGAGAAGCTTCTGTTTGAGGTTTCGAATATTGAATTAACAGGTTATCAGGATTATAATGTCATTACAAATCTGTTTTACGGACATGACAAGTTAATTTCCACACATGGCAATAGCCTGGTTTGTGAGCAATACGCTTTAACAAAATGAAAATGCATCCTTCCCGAGACCTTTGGCTTTCATGGAATACTATCCCAAAAAGTGGATAAAGGGCATTTTAACAACATCTTTTTAACCTGAATAAAACCGGCTTATTTTTGCCTTTTATACTGAGGTTTATCTTTTAAATCGGTTCTACTGCAAACTTTGTGGGAAACTGTTGTATCGTGTAATTATTA
>JAJRQN010000212.1 GCA_024280235.1 Bacteroidota bacterium
GTGTAATCAGACGAATAGCGTTGAATATGATTCGATTAGAAGACTCAATAAAGAAAAGCAAGAAAGCTAAGATGAAAATATCTGCTATTGATGATCTCTACAGAGAAGCCGTTTTGAAAATTTAGTAAGCGATAGCCCTGCGTTATGCCCAATTTACATCGTCTTTTTCTCAGAAAAATTTATCTTTGCAGACAACCATGGAACCAGTTATTGTAAGGAAACATTCTCTTTTGAAACTATTGATGCGTTATAATAGTGCTCTGTTCGTCATCGTTTTTTCTTTTGTTACCTTGTCGCTGATGGCGCAGCAAAAATTCCCGCAGCACTATTTTCGCTCGCCGGTGGGTTTTCCCATTTATCTTTCCGGAACTTTTGGTGAGCTTCGTAGCGGACACCTTCACGCCGGTATTGATATAAAAACCGGTGGTGTACAGGGTAAGAAGGTTTATGCAGTGGCCAATGGCTATGTTTCGCGGATAAAAATTTCGCTTTACGGATATGGGAAAGCACTTTACATCACTCATCCCAATGGTTATGTTTCGGTTTACGGGCATCTGAAGAAATTCAACTCGCAGCTGCAACGTTATGTGAAAGGAGTCGAATATAAGCGCGAAAGTTTTGTGGTTCAGATTTATCCCCCCAAAGACAGTATTAAGGTAAAGAAAGGAGAGATCATTGCTTATTCCGGTGATACCGGCGGCTCATTCGGTCCACATCTTCATTTTGAGATACGTAACGAAAAATCGCAGTATCCGGTCAACCCACTCCTTTTTGGAGGTATAAAAGTGGTAGATAATATGGTTCCAAAAATTGTACAGTTCTCAGTTTATCCTGTCTTTCCTGATAGCCGTATCAACAACAAACCTGATACTTTGATATTGCCTGTTGCAGGACACGGAAAGGCTTGTTTTCTCAAAAACAATACTGTTATTCATGTACAGGGGCAGGTCTCTTTCGGCTTAAGAAGCTACGATGTGATGAACGGAACCTATAACAAAAACGGTATCTATAGCCTTAAATTATATGAAGACAGTACTTTGGTTTATTCCTTGAAAATGAATAAACTATCCTTCAGTACGGGGCGGTATGTTAACAGTCTGATAGATTATAATTATTACGAAAAAACAGGGAAAAGGCTGGTTCGTACGCAACTGGATACTAACAATCGCCTGGGAAATTACAGGAAGGTAGTGGATCATGGTATCTTTGTTTTTCACGACACTCTGCCCCATCATTTCAGGTATGTGGTAAGCGATGCTTATGGCAATACTGCTGCCCTGAAGTTTACAGTGGAAGATGAACCCGATACAATAAAAAACCTCAAAAAGCCAATGAAAGAAAGTGGATTCTATATTCCGATTAACCGGCCGGTAAAAATTGATTCCGGTAATATTTCCCTCTCTTTTCCAAAAGACTGCTTTTATCGTTCTTTTTATTTTCAACTGAAAAAGTTTCCTGCCAAAAATAACACCCTTTCTCCCGTTTTTGCTGTTCAGAACAGGTTTGTTCCGGTGCAGAAATATTTTACGCTTTCCATCAAATCCGATGTGTTATCCGAAAGTATGAAGAGCAAAACTTACATTGCCTATGCTCCGGATACTACAGAAGATTTCTCATGGACAGGCGGTACATGGAAAGGTAATACCATTAAGGCCAGAGTTAGAAACCTCGGTGATTACACCCTCCTCGCTGATACCCTTGCCCCGGAAATTAAACCGCTTAATTTCGGCAATGATTCAAAAGTGGCCGGCAAGCATGTGCTTAAAGTGCTGATTTCGGATGACGAGAGTGGTATTAAAGGTTATCGTCCGACACTCAACGGCCATTGGATATTGATGGAATACAATCTGAAAAGTAAAACGCTTACCTACCATTTCGATAAATATCTTAAAAAAGGTAAAAACAAATTTCAGCTTGTTGTTCATGATAATGTTGGAAATGAGAGTGTTTTTAAAGCGCTGATTTACTATTGAAAAATGCTTAATACAGGATAAATCCTGCCTCAATTGATTGATGTTGTATTGATAATGAATGTTGTTATGACTTGATGAATGTTTCCAATCAGGTATTTTACGGAAAGTATTCCACTTAAAACAAAATGATACAGGATAAATAATAAATTTGCCTTTTGATAGTTTTCTTTAAAACAAAATGAATTGATGCAAAGGCCCGGCTCCTTCTTTTTCGTATTATTTCTGTTACTCTTCATGGCGTTTCCTGTAATTTTATTATCGCAAAAGGCTGTTTTAAAGGGGATTGTAACGGAGGGAAAAGGTCAACCTGCCGAGCTGGTCAACGTGCAATTGGTGGGGACAAAGCTGGGAACAACCACTGACCGGAAAGGTTTCTTTAGTTTACAGGTTCCGGCCAATAGGGATCTGCATTTGGCTATTAGCTATATCGGTTACGGACGGCAGGATACTGTGTTGCGGCTTACTCCGGATGAAACGCTAACGTTGCATTTCCGGCTCAGGGGGATGACAACAAGTCTGCCTGGTTTTGAAGTACGTGATGAACAGTTACGTACGGAAAATATTGTACGTCTCAACCCGCGTGATGTCATGATTGCCCCGTCTGTGGCAGGCGGTGTTGAGGGTTTGATCAAAACCCTGCCGGGGGTTTCTTCCAATAACGAGCTAAGTTCTCAGTATTCAGTTCGCGGAGGTAACTATGATGAGAATCTGGTGTATGTGAATGGTATTGAAATTTACCGGCCTTTTCTCGTCAACAGCGGTCAGCAGGAGGGGTTGAGTTTTATAAACCCGGCTCTTGTTTCGGGTATCTTGTTTTCGGCAGGCGGTTTTGGCGTTCAATATGGCGATAAAATGTCTTCGGTGCTGGACATTCGCTATCGTCATCCCACGCAGTTTGGCGCCGGTGTTTCGCTAAGCTTTCTCGGTGCCGGCCTGAATGTAGAAGGAACCGACAAAAGCAAACGGTTTACCTATCTATTAGGTGTGCGTTACAAAACCAACCGCTATTTGTTGGGAAGTCTGGAAACCAAAGGGAATTATCAACCGGATTTTACTGATTTTCAAGGACTTTTTACTTATAAAATAAATAAAAAATGGGATGTCTCACTGCTGACTTATCTTTCTTTGAACAGATACAAAGTGGTTCCTTCCGACAGACAGACAGACTTTGGCACGGTGCAGCAGAGCCTGCGCTTCACAGTCTATTTCGATGGACAAGAGGTAGATAAATACAACACGTATCAATCCGGTCTGACGTTTAATTTTCATCCCAATAAGTCAACACAATTACAGTTTATTGCTTCTGCTTTTCAGACCAACGAATCAGAGACCTACGATGTACAAGGCCAGTACTGGATTGGGCAGACGGAAAACCGTGAACAGAAAAAAGGTCAAGGCGAAGCGGTGCAAACTCTGGGGGTAGGCACTTATCTCCAACATGCCCGGAATTATTTTAATGCACGTGTCTTTACGATTTCACATAAGGGAACTTTGTTGTACAATGATAATATGATACGGTGGGGAGCGCAGTATCAGTTTCAACAGGTGGACGATATTCTTCACGAATGGGAACTGAACGATTCGGCCGGTTATTCTTTACCCAATCCGGTGGATAACCCCGGAAGTCCCAACCCTTCGCGCGGCGATTTGAATTTATACTATTATGCTCATGCGCACAACACCCTTAATATCCATCGTGTTTCAGCCTATGCTTCAGACCAATGGCACTTTAATTTGAAAAATAAAAGCCGGCTTTTGCTTACGGCAGGTGTGCGGCTTTACTGGTGGAGTTATGCCAATGAGTTTCTAATGAGTCCCCGTATGATTCTGTCTTACAAACCATTTTCTAATCCAAATCTTGTTTTTCGTTTTGCATCGGGTGTCTATTATCAACCACCTTTTTATCGTGCAATGCGCAACATGGATGGAAGCCTGAATCCTCATATAAAATCCCAGCGTTCAATCCATTTTATCCTTGGAAGTGATTATCGTTTTCAGGCATGGAACCGACCGTTTATTTTTACCACAGAAGCGTATTATAAAAAGTTGGATAATTTAATCCCGTATGAAGTGGACAATTTGCGTATTCGCTATTACGCAAACCTGACGGCCAAAGGCTACGCAGCAGGAATTGACTTTAAACTTTACGGCGAGTTCGTAAAAGGAATTGATAGCTGGATTACTCTCTCATTGATGAAAACAATGCAGGATGTGTTAGGAGATTTTTATTATGATTATTACAATGCAGCAGGAGAAAAGCTCCCTCCGGGGAAAACCGGTATGGCAACAGACAGTGTGAAGGTGGAGCCGGGCTACATTCCGCGGCCCACTGATCGCCGCGTAAATTTCACCATTTTCTTTCAGGATTACATTCCGCATCACAAAGAATTCAAGGTACATTTGCGCTTGTTATTTGGTACGGGACTGCCTTTCGGCCCTCCGCAATCACAGCCTTATCAGCAAACACTACGTATGCCTCCCTATCGCCGGGTGGACATCGGCTTTTCGTGGAACCCGTTGGATAAAAATGTGAACCGTATTTCGCACAAAACCATTAAATCCATGTGGATCAGCCTTGAAGTCTTTAACCTCTTCCAGACCTACAACACGGTTTCCTACACATGGATAAAGGATATCTACAACCATTCGTTTGCCATTCCGAACTATCTCACCACACGAAGGGTAAACCTGAAAATTACATTTAAATTTTAAATACCAGAAGAAGAAGTACTACTATTTTTTACTGCCTGCTGTCGAACTTGTTAAAGTATTGATATACTTGATTAGTTTCACAAAGTCGGGCTGTTTTTGAATACGGAGTTTTTCTTTTTTGATGTACTGATTCAGTAGGTTTTTTTGTTTGGGAAAAAGTTTAAGGAGGCTTCTATTTCCTGATATGGGCATTGCCACATTATCATCTGTCATTACAAAAAAACTTTTGGATATTTTTGAATAACGCTCAGGTACAGCATGTTTGTACGGACGTTCGGGCTGTGCCTGTAACAGATATATGGTGTATTTCAATAGCCCTGTAACTTTTCCCGAAACAAGTATCTGAAAATATCCGGGCGTAATTCTTTTTTTTGTTTATTGATAAGGCGTATAAATGAAAGTCGTATCACCAATTTTATAAGCTTTTATCTTGTTCTGATCTTTTAAAGCAAACACCTTATTATCAGGTGATTTATATTCCATATTATCGGTGTAAATATTATACCGCATGGGGATAACCGGGAAAATCAGATCATTTTTACTAATTAAAGTTCCATTCTGAAAAGTTTTGTTTAGATAAGGATTTCCGGCAATGACGCTACTGTTAATGTAAAATATGCCATATTTCATGTCCAGCTTTCGCCATGTTTTATTTGGAGGCTCGACAGTGGGAATATCAGACTGAGCAAAGGCGGTAAAACCAATAAGCACCAAAAAAATCAGAAAAAAATATCTTTTAATTTTCATGGAATAAATTTTAGAATGATGATTATTTTCTACAAATATAATTATTGATATTATTCAGCAGCGAAATTTAGTCGGTATTTTACGTGTTGGAGAACGCCAAAATATGTTATTTATTTCCGTTTGTGGAACTTGTTAAAGTATTGATATACTTGATTAGTTTCACAAAGTCGGGTTGTCTTTGAATATGGATATTCTCTTTCTTGAAAAAGTGGCTAAGTTGACTTTTCTGTTTAGGGAAGAGCTGTAGTACTTCTTTTTGTCTTGAAACGAAAACAGCAGGTTTGTCGCCAATTTTTATATAAAAACTTTTAATCATCTTTGAAAAGCGTTCCGGTTTGGCAGGTTTATACGGGCGTTCGGACTGTGCCTCCAGCAAGTAAACAGTATATTTTAACAAGCCGGTTGTTTTGCCTGAAACAAGAACCTGAAAATAGCCGGAAGAAAGCTTATCCTTTTTCTTAAAATAAGGTGAAAACAGGAACGTTGTATCGTCAATGGTAAAGCCTTTAATCTTTTCATGTCCGTTCAGGGCAAATATTTTATTTTTGGGAGATTTGTATTCAATATTGTCTGTATAAATATTGTATCGCAAGGGAATGACGGGGAAAGTCAGGTTGTACTTACTGATTAATTTACCATCCTGAAACTCCTTATTCAGGTATGGGTTGCCGGCAATAGTTGTGTGGTTTTTTGTCAGCGTTCCATCCTTGAGCTGTTCCATGCGCCAAAATTCATCAGCCGTGCGTGTAAAAGTAGTATTGGTTTGTGCCAAGGTGGTAAGCCCCATCGTTATAAACAACATCAGAAAGAAATACTTTTTCATAATTTAAATTTTAAGGTAATCATTATTTTCTACAAATGTAATTATTAAATTAATGGTGTTTATCTTTCAAATTGTTTTATTTACGGAAAACTTTATGGTAGGGCTTGAATAAAATCATAACTGATTTTCCTGTAAGTAGTTATCAATACATAGTTGTAATTTTTAAAAATTAACAGCTTAAATATTATTAAATTTATTTAGATTGTATTAAAATAGTGTTTATCTTTGCATTGTAATTTAAGTTTTAAACAAAGTTAGATTACAGGTTAATTTTTTGGGTTATCCCTCTACCATGA
>JAJRQN010000213.1 GCA_024280235.1 Bacteroidota bacterium
CATTCATGACCCCGCTTAAAGCGGGAACACACAGGAGAATGATTATAATGCAAACCTGAACAAATGGGAAAAATATTATGTTAAATAGAGCCTATAAAATACTGAATATCAATACCAAAAAATTATAAACACATGAAAAACATATGCAAGAATTGAAAAATTACTTGAAGCAGCATAAAGGGGGAAAAATGGATAAACATAATATACTCAGCATCCGAGCTTTACAAAATAGCCCGTTTTTGTATGTCTTTGAAAATCAATTTGTGATATTAAGTGCGAAACTTTAGTTATTAATTTCGGTAATTTAAGTCCTTCTACTTTCTAAAATCCCCACGAAGTATTCCGATAGCCCTTCGGGAACTCGAATTATCTATAAGCAAATTATCTGAAACTGTGGCAATATCCATTTCAAATTAAAATTATTACCTTAAAAAGCCGGAATCACGTTTAAAAGCAAACCTGCTCCCTAACCGGATTAATCAAAAGTTCAACAGATTGAGAACAAAAGATAATTACATGCTGTCATTACCAGACTTTCTGAAAAAAGTGTCTGTCAGAGGTAACTGCGTTTCTGTTAAACCTTAAATCCGCAAGACTCTTTCTACTGCAAGGTCGAACTGCACGTCATTGTTGACAATGCTCGCTTTAAGTTCCTCACCGTAGCTATGCTACGCTTGCGGTACTTATGCACTGCGCTTCCCTACACTAACGCACATTTCAACCTTTCGTAACAAAACAGCCTGCGGATTTAAGGTTAAATGTAAAATGTGTTAAAATAATTGGGGAAACCAGACTGCGTATTAAATTTTTATATATTTGCACAATTAAAAGGGTCCTTTTAATTTTCCTAAGAAAGAGATTTCATCAAGTTTTTTAAGCCCAAATTAATCGGATAACCTACTCAATTAGAAATTAATAATAATTACATGTACGACATTATCACGCTGAACAGCAAGCTGGTAGGCGAATTACGGCAAATTGCCAAAGAGCTTGAAATTCCCAAATTCGAAAAACTTATAAAACGGGATCTAATTTACAAGATACTTGATCAGCAGGCTTTGCGTCATCCGGTAAAAGAAAGAAATGAAAAAGAGCAATTTCGTCAAAAAAGCCCTTATAAACAGCGAAAACCGGAAGAGAATACCACACCCCACAAAAAAGAAGAAAAACCGTTGAAGACTCCGGAAGTTGAGAACAATATTTCTGAAAACAAGACAAGTGAACAACCACAACCAGTAAAAAGGCGGCGAGGCCGTCCCCGCAAGGTTCAACAGCCGGTTACCAATACGAAGGAAGAAACGAATATCAAAAAACCACAATCTGCTTCCTCCTCTAATGAAAAATCTCAGGCCAAGCCTGGTGAAAGACAAAAAAGCCTTGTTGCGCCACGCGCTGATACGCAAGCCAAAAAACCTATTGCAAAAACAGAGATTCCTGCCAAAAGTAACGATTCCTCTTCTTCTCAAAAACCCAAATCCCACTTAGAGCAATACGAAGCACGTATTCATCGCCACAGGGTTACAAAGCCGCAAGAGCCGGTGAGCACGAGCAAAAGCTCAGCTGAAAACGTAAAAATTGAAAAGCCGGCATCTTCTTCACAAGAATTAAAGATTAAAGAACCTCAACCAAAACAGCAATATCATCATAAAGAAAGAGAACCGAGGAAGCAAATAGAGAGCACTTTAAGCATGGATGGCATCATTAATTCGGAAGGCGTTCTGGAAATTATGCCCGATGGTTACGGATTTCTCCGTTCTTCGGACTACAACTACCTGAACTCGCCGGACGACATCTATGTTTCGCAATCGCAAATTAAACTTTTCGGACTTAAAACCGGCGACACTGTACTGGGAACCATCCGTCCGCCCAAAGAGGGCGAAAAATATTTCCCACTCATAAAAGTAATTACAATCAATGGTAAGACACCGGAAGAGATTCGCGACCGTATTCCGTTTGATTTTTTGACACCCTTGTTTCCACAGACAAAATTTAAGTTGACAGGTCATGCCAAAGAGACTTTTTCCACACGGATAATGGATATGTTTTGCCCCATTGGCAAAGGACAACGCGGCCTGATTGTTTCGCAACCCAAAACGGGGAAAACCGTTCTTCTGAAAGAAGTTGCCAACGCCATTGCCTCCAACCATCCTGATGTGTATCTCATCATTCTTCTGATAGACGAACGTCCGGAAGAGGTTACCGACATGGCACGCAGCGTTAATGCGGAGGTGATTGCCTCTACTTTTGACGAGCCGGCTGAGAAGCATGTAAAAATTGCCAACTTAGTACTTGAAAAAGCCAAACGTATGACCGAGAGCGGCCACGATGTTGTCATTCTGCTGGATTCCATCACACGGCTGGCACGTGCTTACAATACCGTTTCGCCGGCTTCCGGCAAAGTACTTTCCGGTGGCGTGGAAGCCAATGCACTGCAAAAACCCAAACGTTTCTTCGGTGCTGCCCGACAGATTGAAGATGGCGGCTCGCTTACCATTCTCGCCACTGCACTCATCGACACCGGCTCCAAAATGGATGAAGTTATTTTTGAAGAGTTTAAAGGAACCGGAAACATGGAACTGCAACTGGATAGAAAACTTTCTAATAAACGAATTTTCCCGGCCATCGATATTGTGGCTTCCAGCACACGCCGTGAGGATTTACTGCTCGATAAAGATGTGTTGCAACGCATCTGGATTCTGAGGAATCACCTCGCGGATATGAATCCGGTGGAAGCCATGCAGTTTTTAAAAGAAAAGATGAAGTTTACGAAGACTAATGAAGAGTTTCTTTTATCAATGAACAGCTAAATAGGTAGTTTTCCTGCCGGTATTAAATTTAAGCATACTCAAAATAAAAAAACCGGTCCTGTAATACAGACCGGTTTTTTTGTGTCCTCCCGTTATGGATTTTCTTGAAATGACTCCTATTCTCATACTAAATCAGATTTATTCTTCCCTAATTAAGCAAAATTAGGCAGGTAGTGTTGCCTAATTAAGCAGAATAAGGCAGGTTGACTTGCCTAAATAGGAAATTTAATGTATTTTTATGAAAAGTAATTGATATGAGAAGCAAATGGTTCAACAGATTTTATGAGGAGACCGAAGAAGTACTACTTCAGAAAGGAAAAGTTTTTGTAGTTCTTGGTCCTCGCAGGGTTGGAAAACAGAATTAATTGAAAAGCTGATTTCTGAATTTAAAGGTAAAGTTTATTCGGGTACCGGAGATAATCTTGATTTACGTGAAATTCTCTCCTCTCAACGTTTGCAAAAAATTAAATCGGCTATGAAGCCATATGATCTGATTTTTATTGATGAGGCACAGAGGATTCCTAATGTCGGATATTCTATTAAACTGCTGGTTGACAGCTTTCCTGAAAAAATAATCATTCTCACAGGTTCTTCTTCGCTCGAATTATCCGGACAGCTGGAGGAGCCTCTTACCGGTCGCCAAAAGCAAAAAAAACTCTACCCCCTTTCGGTGATGGAGCTGGAGAAACAATTTGGAGGCATGTTCCTGATTGAAAACCTCGAAGAATTTCTGATTTTTGGCTCTTATCCCGAAGTTTTAAAACAAGAGGCAATTGTTGATAAAACAGAACACTTACTTTCCATAAGGGATGCGTATTTGTTAAAAGATATTTTTGAACTTGAAGAAATAAAATTTCGAAGCAAATTATTTGACCTTTTGCGCCTTTTGGCTTTTCAAATCGGAAACGAAGTATCAATGAACGAATTGGCTAACAAACTAAGTATTGCCAAACAAAGTGTTGAACGATATCTTTCGTTACTTGAAAAAGCATTTGTAGTGAAACGTTTGGGCGGCTTCTCACGAAACCTGAGAAATGAAGTAACCAAGTCATCGCGATTTTACTTTTTTGATAATGGCGTAAGAAATGCAGTTATCAATAATTTCAACCAATCAGCAGCAGGAATGATATAGACGTGTTATGGGAAAACTTTATGGTAATGGAAAGGCTGAAAAAGCAAGAATACCAACGTCTGTTTTCAAATAATTATTTTTGGAGGACATACGATCAAAAGGAAATAGACCTGATTGAAGAACGCGAAGGAAAACTTTTTGCTTTCGAGTTTAAATATGTAAAAGCAAAGGTAAAAGAACCCAAACAGTGGAGAAAGGCTTACCCTGACTCTGAGTTTAAAGTTGTTACATCTGATAATTTTCTTGAATTCCTGATCTAAAAATGTTTCACAGAGAAGATAATTGATATTAGAGTTACCGGTTTTATTGAAGTAGTGATTTTCAAAAAGATCATAAAACAAGAATGCCCTGCTGATGTTATTTATCCAAAAGTTCTCCGGCAAGCTGATGCATATTGATGCCGTTAAAATTTCCGGAACTCATCATAAGGAAAATGTCTTCCGGGGTACCGTTGGCTTTCAACCATTCGACCATTTCGTCTGCATCATCGAAAACCAGCAGATCGCTACGGCCAAA
>JAJRQN010000214.1 GCA_024280235.1 Bacteroidota bacterium
ATCTGTTTATAATTTTGTAATTAACTGTCATCTAATAAAATATATTTATCATCGGATTAAGCGGATTTTAGTTTTTCGCAAGCGAAAAACATCCGTTAAATCCGCTCAATCCGATGATTATTTTTTGGGGGATAATCATTTTCCTGTGTGTTCCCGCCTGAGGCGGGGCCATGAATGTTTCATCTGTTTATAATTTTGTAATTAACTGTCATCTAATAAAATATATTTATCATCGGATTGAGCGGATTTTAGTTTTTCGCAAGCGAAAAACATCCGTTAAATCCGCTCAATCCGATGATTATTTTTTGGGGGATAATCATTTCCCTGTGTGTTCCCGCCTGAGGCGGGGCTATGGATGTTTCATCTGTTTATAATTTTGTAATTAACTATCATCTAATAAAATATATTTATCATCGGATTAAGGGGATTAAGCAGATTTTAGTTTTTCGCAAGCGAAAAACATCCCTGCCCGACTATATCATTCAGGCGGGTGTGTTTAAATATAAGCATAATTGTTTCATGTCATGAATTTAAGTATGCAAAATTACACAAATTGAAAGTATAAAATCTATAATTGAAATTGGAGATTTCTTTTTTTTGGTGTCCGTTGATGAAGGCAAAAGCCTTTGTGAGGTGTGAAGAATCTCCCTATAAAAATGCCTGTTTTAAAACATCCTTTTGCTCCAAATGCGGTATTGATGCGGGGGAGGATATTTACTATCACCACTCTACAAGTCAACACACATGATAATTCTGAGATAAACTTTCTTTTTTGGCAAAGATTCTTATTGCTGGTTGGAATTTGTGATCTCAACCCAAAAGTATATAAGGATTTTCAATCCGGTTTGAGCTATATCAGCTTTTTTTCAGCAAACCCTACTTAGGGATTACGAATCCTAAACTTTTTTAGCCTTCAGATTGCAAATCCGAAGGAGCGGAAACAGACCTTATTTTACAACCTAACCACCATAGCCGAAATTCAGCATTTTGTCCGGAGTAGTGGTGAAGAATCTAATCCGGACAATGACCGAGACACGAAAGTATTGGTTGTATCACTTTTCAAACCGGATATCTTTTACACGCAATTGCAAAGAGGTATTGCCCTGCCATGTATTTTCATCGAGATGATAGCAAAGACTAAAGGGTTTTCCCCGTTTCATCTCTTCGTAATGACCGCTCATATTAAAAGCGATGGATTTCAATGGATTTCCCGAATGGGCTTTATGAACCGCTTCAAACTTAAGATGACGGGAATTGCCGTTTTTCCCCACAGCTTTGGCATAGCCAGTGTCAATCAGATGATACGACACAAACAACGGCGACATATTTCCCGGTCCAAAGGGAGCAAATTGCTTCAGTATCCTGTAAAATTTGGAATTAATATCGCTAAGAAAGAGTTCCTCATCAATTTCGATTTCCGGTATCAGCATTTCCTCTGTGAGGTGCGCTTCGGCGTAGGCTTCAAAGGCATCCATAAAAGCAGGCAGATTTTCCGGCTTCATAGCGAGACCGGCAGCATACATATGCCCGCCAAAATGCGCCAGCAGATGACTGCATGAGTCGATGGCATCATAAATATCAAAATCTTTAACCGAACGTGCCGAACCGGTTACCATTCCATCGGCGAGTGTCAGTACAATGGTCGGTTTATAAAAATGCTCAATCAGCCGTGAAGCCACAATACCGATAACACCTTTGTGCCATTCTTCTTTGAAAAGTACGGTGGTTTTTTTCTTTTTCAGTTTTTCGCTGGCGTGAATCATGTCGATGGCTTCCTGCGTAATATTGGTATCCAAATCACGGCGGGTCGTATTTAAAATATTGATTTCCCCACCCAGTTTTTCCGCATACTCGTCCTGGCTGCTGATGAGAAGACGCACGGAGTCTGTGGCATCTTTAATGCGTCCGGCAGCATTAATGCGTGGCCCTACCACAAAAACCAAATCACTGACAGTGATTTCACGCGTGAAAACAAACTTACCTTTTCCATTTTCAGCAACACGTTCAAATCCTGAAGACTTCAGGATAGAGAAAACGCCGGGGCGGGGCGAACTGTTGATCTGTTTCAGTCCGTAATAAGCCAAAATACGATTTTCTCCCGTTATAGGAACAATATCGGCCGCAATGCTAATGGCCAGCAAATCCAGACTTTCAAATGTTTTTTCATCACTAATCTTAAGTTTTCGGGCCAGGGCTTGTACCAACTTAAATCCCACACCTGCACCGGAAAGTTCTTTAAAAGGATAAGGACAGTCGTTTCGCTTGGGATCAAGTACAGCCACGGCCGCGGGAATACCGTCTCCCGGTCGGTGGTGGTCGCCGATAATGAAATCAATACCTTTTTCAGAAGCATAGCTTACTTTGTCGATGGCTTTAATGCCACAATCAAGTGCAATAATCAACTTCACATCATGTTCGGCAGCCGTATCTATTCCTTTGATGGAGATACCATAACCTTCGAGATAACGGTCGGGAATATAAAACTCAATTTTTTTGTGAATATTTTTTAAAAAGGAATAAACGATAGAAACTGCTGTGGTGCCATCCACATCATAATCGCCATAAACCATGATATTTTCATTTTTTGCGACGGCTTGCAGAATTCTGTCCACAGCTTTGTCCATGTCTTTCATCAGGAAAGGGTCGTGTAAAGCATTTAGCGAAGGCCGGAAAAATGATTTTGCCTGCTCAAAAGTGGAAATTCCTCGCTGAGCCAGCAAATTTGTCAGCTTCGGACTTATGTCAAGCTCTTTTGCAAGGCGCTCAACTATTTGCCCATCAGCTTCTTCTTTTATCACCCAACGATTTTCCATGAAAACATAATTTATGCTTGTAAAAATAATGATTTTATGTGTGTGAATAACCGGAATAGTTAGTTTGTAATAGAAACAGGTCAAAAAAAACGTTAGAAGACTTTTACCCAAAAAAATAAGTTAGGCTATATTGAATCTCTTTCCAGGATATTCAGCTTTTTTTCATATTTTTAGATTCAACTTCCAATACTGAATGAATAACCTCTTTCCGGGTAAACTAAATTTCAGATATTAAATTTTCACTATCATTTTACCTTTATTTTTACCATCGAAAAGGTCGATAAAAGCTTGTGGAATCTGGTCAAAACCTTTCACGATTGTTTCCGTATAAGCCAATTTACCATCCACCATCCATTCAGATAGTTGTTTTATTGCTTCAGGAAATATAGCCGCATAATCATTTACAATAAAGCCCTGCATCAGAGCGCTGTTTTTCACTAAAAAGGGTTGGACACTTAACCCTTTTGGTAACGATTTTTCATTGTAAACGGAAATGGCGCCGCAAACAACTATTCTGGCAAATTTGTTAATATTGAAAAGTACGGCGTCAGAAATATTACCTGCTACGTTATCAAAATAGACATCTACACCATCAGGACAGGCCATGGCAATTGCCCTACCCATGTTTTGTGCCGTATGATAGTTGATGGCAGCATCAAAACCGAAATCAGATTTTAGCATTTCAACTTTTTCATTGGTTCCGGCAATGCCGACTACACGGCAGCCCCTGATTTTAGCGATCTGGCCTGCCACACTTCCCACTGCGCCCGCAGCGCCTGAAACAACAACTGTTTCGCCATTTTTCGGTTTTCCTATTTCGGTTAAGCCAAGATAAGCCGTCAATCCGGTCAATCCCAAAATACCGAGATAGGCAGACAACGGAGCCTTTTCTGCATCCACTTTATACAGACCTTTGCCACTGGATGTCTGGAATTCTTTCCACTCCAACATACCGGTAACATAATCACCCGGGGAGAATCCGGTACGATTTGACTCAACCACACGGGCAATAATACCTGAACTTATGGGCTTATTTAACTGAAAAGGAGCTATATATGATTTTACATCATTCATTCTTCCCCTTAAGTAAGGATCAACAGAAACATAGTTTGTTTCCAGCAATATTTCACCGGTTTTAATTTGCGGTTTTTCTTCCGATAAAAATTTGAAATCACTTAAACGTGGTTTTCCAACCGGTCTTTTGTCTAATATTATCGTTTGATTCATTTCTTTTTGTGTTAAACTAAAGTAATCTACACTAATTCTTACCTTACTTCAGAATAAGGTAAATACCGTTAACTTCTTACTGTTTTACCGGTTTTTACTACCCAATAATTATCCGATGGGATCAAAGTTTAGTCTGTAAAAATAGAAATATTTGATTGCTTTTATGGAAGAATATTTAGTTTCAGTCAAAAAAAATTCCATTAACATTTGTTTTTCCGATATTTTTCTACTTTTACAGCAACGGACTGAAAAAGGATATTTACAGCCTGTAATTGATTCATTTATTAATTTTCCAGCCGCTTTTGGCGGTTTAAACATGTCGTATTATGTCAAATCTGAGTTATGTGAGTGGAACGGGAAATGTTCCCTTATTGGGAAAAACCATCGGTGAAATGTTTGATGAAACGGTTGAACGTTTTCCAGAAACAGAAGCTTTGATAGTTGTTCATCAGGATATACGATGGTCCTATCGTGAGATGAAAAAACAAGTAGATGAGTGTGCACTTGGTCTGCACGCCATGGGATTGCGAAAAGGAGAGCGTATTGGAATTTGGGCACTAAACTGTGCTGAATGGACTGTTTTACAATATGCAACGGCAAAATTAGGTGCTATTTTGGTCAATATAAACCCAAGTTATCGCGTGCATGAGTTGGAATATGTCCTCAGACAATCGGGATGTAAGTTTCTCGTGATTGATGAAAAAACTGACCATTCCGATTATGCTGAAATTGTTTACGAGTTGGTACCACGACTGAAATATACCGATCCGGGGTTCCTGAATGAAGGGAAACTTCCCGAACTCACTACGGTGATTACTGTAGAAGAAAAAGCCGGACCGGGAATGTTCAGCTGGAAAGAGATCATGGAATTCGGTGATGAAATAAAACCCGAAGTACTTGACAGAATTGCCGCCACGCTTCATTTCGATGAGCCTATCAACATTCAATATACCAGCGGAACTACCGGTTTTCCAAAAGGAGCTACGCTGAGCCATCACAACATTCTGAACAACGGATTTTTTGTTACTGAATCGATACATTTGAATGAAAAAGACCGCATGATTATTCCGGTTCCGCTTTATCATTGTTTTGGAATGGTCATGGGAAATCTGGGATGCCTTTCACATGGTGCTACAGCCATCTATGCCAGCCGCTCTTTTGACCCTGAAGCGGTTATTCGTACCACTGATCACGAAAAAGCCACCGTTCTGTACGTAGTTCCTACCATGTTTCATGCTGAGCTGGAGCATCCAGATATAAAAAAGTATGATGTTACCAGCTTGCGGAGCGGCATCATGGCCGGTTCCATTTGTCCGGTGGAACTGATGAAAAAAGTTCAGGAAGTAATGAAGATGACCGATATGCAAATTGCTTACGGCATGACCGAGACCAGCCCGGTGAGTACGCAGACAACTTCGGAAACCCCTTTTGAGAAACGGGTAAGTACGGTGGGTCAGGTGCATCCGCATCAGGAAGTAAAAATTATTGACCCCGATACAGGACTTGTTGTAAAACGAGGTGAAAAAGGAGAGTTATGTACCCGAGGTTATAGTGTAATGCTTGGATACTGGAACGATGAAGAGAAAACACGCCAGGCTATTGACAGTGCCCGATGGATGCATACGGGCGACCTCGCCACCATTGACGAGGAAGGGTATGTAAATATTGTGGGGCGTATCAAAGACATGATTATTCGCGGAGGCGAAAATATCTATCCCAAAGAGATAGAAGCCTACCTGCTTACCCATCCCAAAGTGAACAATGTGCAGGTGATTGGCGTTCCGGACGAAAAATACGGCGAAGCAGTCATGGCTTGGGTAAAAGTTCATGAAGGAGTTGATATTAACGAACAGTAACTCATCGACTATTGTAAGGGTACTATTGCTCATTACAAAATTCCCAAGTATTTCAAATTTGTGGAAGAGTGTCCTAAAACTGTTACCGGTAAGATTAGAAAAGTAGAGATGCGGGAGAAGAGTATCAAAGAACTGGGGCTGGAACATTTGGCTAATAATTAGTACTTGCCAGAAAAGCCAGTGTTTTCTGAAAGCCATCTTTTAAAATATGGACTTTTCTAACCGACATTAATTTGCTTTTTGTATGGAACAGAACGAAAAAACAAATCCCTCTGAGGAAAATTTTATTCCCGGTATTTTTAACTATTGCGACAGATGGTGTGAACGTTGTCTTTATACCAATAGGTGCAGGACTTTTGCCATGGAAAAAGAATTAAGGGAAATATCTTTAACGGAAGAAAGAGAGAAAAAATCAAGAGAGGAAAACAAACAGTTTTGGAATCAAATTGATCAGGCGCTTTCCGAAGCTTCGGAAATTTATGATGATCTTTTACCAAAAGAGAAAAAAAATACACTTTCGGAAATTCATTTCCTTTTTGATGAAGATGAAAAGGAGGATGCGGAAGAAGCGATGAAAGATTTTGAAGATATTCATAAAAAAGTTGAAAATCAACCTCTTTCAAAAACAGCATTTCGATACGAGGCAGCTGTCCGTAAATGGTTTGAAGAAAGAAAAGATCTTTTAAAAATAAACTTTAACAGCCCTGAGAAAGAATCAAAAGTAAAATATCAGGACATAGACGACCCACAGTTACTGAATACATTATCAGAATCTGTAGATATCATCTTGTGGTATAAAATTCAAATAGGCATTAAGATTCAGCGGGCGCTGGCAAGTTTTTTCGAAGAAGATACAGAGGGGGACTTTTTGGAAGACTTTCCAAAAGATTCGGATGGCTCGGCCATGGTAGCGCTGAAAGGTATCAACCGTTCCCTCGGTGCATGGAATCAGCTTTTCAAAATACTGAAGTCAGAGAAGGAACATATTGCACCATTCATTGTGTTGCTTTTTTTACTTCGGGCCGAACTCATTAAGTTGTTTCCGGGTGCATTGATATTTTGCTGGCCGCCTGAAGAAGAAACGGATGAGTAACCGAATTTAACGGGTATAAAAATCAATCATCCGCCGGATAGCTTCACGGCAGACAGGACAAAATTTGTCGCCTTTGAAAGTCTTCATAAGACAATCCTGCATGGGACGATACATACCTTTGGGTTCATATCCGCCGCCTTCGAAAGCGCCCACGGTGTTACGATATTTCTTAGTGGCAGGCGTGGGAACAGGCGTGCCTCGTTTTACCATATATTTCCATTTTTTATCAAAATGTTTCAGTGTAGTAATATTTGGTTCCCAGGGTTCCACGTTCAGGTTATAAAATTTCCCGTAAGCCGTGGTATCGTTGTAATACTCATCGGCAAGTCCGGCAAAACCGTGGCCAAATTCATGAATCAGGATTTTAGCTGCACGGGCATTGCTGTTAACAGCTACATTGTAGTAATTGAAGATGGCTCCGCCGCCATATGTCCTGCTGTTTACCAGAATATATATTTGATCGTAAGGCGCATTGGCAGCCAAATCGCGGACACTTTTGTCATCCATGGTCATTAGATAACGCTCGCTGTTAAAAGTGTAATAACCGGTATTGAGGATGGTACTTTTCCAAATATGGTCAGCCGGAATGTCGGCACCTGAATCTTTTGATGGTGCCAGCACAGCGCGAAAGTTAAATTTGTCTTTATTTTTGTTGTAAGGTGCAAAAGTGAAGAAATCTTTTACGAACTTTTGACAGTCATCAATAAACCTTCCCATTTGGGATTCGGTGTAGCCATCAGGTAAAATGACAACATCCACTTTTTTATCCGGATTGCCGGTAACACGTACATCAAATTCCGGATAAACCAACCTGCGATCGTGTTTGATGAAATAGTCATTCGTATCCACTTCGTAAGAAAACTTCTTGTGAAAAACGCCGTTCCAGTCGCGGCTGTAAAGCTCAATACGGACATTTTCTTTTGGATAAGGAATAACCACTGTTTCCGAGAAACTCCGGTTGGTTTTTTTTGCCTCTTTTGTGGTCTGCCATTCCCGAAAAAGGGTTGAATAGCCTCGCGAATAGAGCAGGGAATCGTTTTTGACATCATAAACCTTTACATAATAATTTCCGTAATTCATGGTGTCCACAAGGTTAATGTGCGACCCGCCCCAATAGGGTTCCTCAATCAGTTCGTCAAAAGTATAAAACTCGCTGGTATCGTTTCCGCTGTGGTAATAATCCATACGGAGAGTTTTGTTATAAAAAAATTTGCTAAACTGTGCCTGCACAGTGAAGCTTAGTAGTACAAAGACAAAAAGGAAGATTTTTTTCATGGGACGAAGTATTTGTATTTTGATTATAACAAGAGATTTTAATCGATGAAACAAAATTAATCAAGTTCCCGGCATGTGAAACATTTGCGCGCCAGGTTCATTATAATTCACAGATTACATCTTCAACCCGCCATCTTCTCAAATAATCTTATTTTTGCCTTAAACAGGAAAATATGCTTCAGGTAAAAGGAATAAAATCTGCTGTTGCCGGCATGTCGGCTGAACTAATCAAAATCAGGCGGCATATTCATGCCCATCCGGAGCTAAGTTTTCAAGAGGGGAAAACAGCTGCGTATATTTCGGAACAGCTCACTTCGTGGAATATCGAACATCAAATCAATATAGCAGGACATGGTATTACCGGACTTGTCGAAGGCCGAAATTCGCAGAAAAAAACAGTAGCACTCAGAGCCGATATGGACGCATTGCCCATAGTCGAAGAAACCGATGCCCCCTACAAATCACTGAACCACGGCGTTATGCATGCTTGCGGACACGATGTTCACACCACCTGCCTTTTAGGAGCAGTAAAAATCCTTAATGAACGAAAATCTGATTTTGAAGGAACCATAAAATTCATTTTTCAGCCTGCGGAAGAAAAACTTCCCGGTGGCGCCATAAAAATGATTGAAGCCGGTGTACTGGAAAATCCCCATGTGGATGCTATCCTCGGGCAGCATGTTTATCCCGACCTGGAAGCAGGAAAAGTGGGTTTTTGCAGCGGCAGGTACATGGCTTCCTCTGATGAAATCAGTCTTTTTATCCGTGGAAAAGGCGGCCATGCCGCCATACCCGATGAGGTTGATGATACGGTTTTGGCCATGGCCGAAATTCTGATTTCGTTACAAACCATAGTCAGCCGCAAAACACCGCCGGCTATCCCCACCGTGCTCTCTTTTGGTGATGTCAAAGCCGATGGCGCCACCAATGTAATTCCTTCGGAAGTGGTGGTGCGGGGAACCTTCAGAACTTTTGATGAAATATGGAGAGCAAAAGCTCATCAGCTTATCCGGAAAAAAGCAGAATCCGTGGCTGCTGCCCACGGATGTACATGCGAAGTGGTCATTGACAAAGGCTATCCCTTTTTGGAAAATCATCCGGTGGTTACCACCATTGCAAGGCAGGCAGCAGAAGAATATCTCGGAAAAGAAAATGTGGTATCTCTTAATCTTCGTATGACAGCAGAAGATTTTGCTCATTATGTACAACGTGTGTCCGGTTGTTTTTACCGGTTAGGGACACGAAATGAAACGAAAGGAATCACATCAGGTTTGCATACGCCACAATTTGATGTGGACGAAAAAAGCCTCGAAACCGGCACGGGTCTTCTCATCTGGGAAACTTTACAACAATTAAAATCATAAGTTATGCTCGTTGAAGATAAAGTATACCAAACTGTCTGGATGGAAGGGACTTCCGTGTTTATGATTCAGCAGAACCTGTTACCGTTTCAGTTTAAAATTTACGAATGTAAAACATACTGGGATACCTGTATTGCCATTACGGACATGGTGGTACGCGGTGTAGGAGCCATCGGCGCTGCTGCCGGTTTTGCCATGGCACAGGCTTTTCTGAGTATCAATACCAAAGAGAGGTTGAAGATGATTCGCGAGGCACGCAGCGACATTGAAAATACGCGTCCCACGGCAAGAAATTTGTTTTATGCCGTTGACCGTGTTTACCGTGCCGGCCTTATTTCTGTCGAAAATGCAGTGGAAGAAGCGCAAGCTGTAGCAAGTGAAGATGCAGCATTCTCCAAAGCTATTGGGGAATATGGAAGCGAACTCATCCATGAAAAAGCAAATATCCTGACACATTGCAATGCAGGCTGGCTGGCTTTTGTGGACTATGGCACGGCACTTGCTCCGGTTTATCTTGCCAAAAGGCAGGGAAAGAAAGTGTTTGTGTATGTGGACGAAACCCGTCCCCGCGGACAGGGCGGACGACTTACCGCCTGGGAACTGAAAAACGATGGTGTTCCACACGTCATTATCCCCGACAATGCTGCTGCTTCGCTTATGGCACAAGGTAAAATAGATATGGTGATTACCGGCGCCGACCGTATTGCTGCCAATGGTGATACAGCTAACAAAATTGGTACACTGGGGAGGGCGATATTGGCGAAAGAATTTGATATTCCATTTTACATTGCTGCTCCAACTTCCACATTCGACATGGAATGTTCCACCGGAAAAAAGATTCCTATCGAAGAACGTTCGCAGGATGAAGTTCTGTATCAAACAGGTACTGACGACAACGGCAATCTCATAAAAATACTGGTTTGTTCACCCGGTTCCGGCGCCTACAATCCTGCTTTTGACGTAACTCCGGCTAAATATATTACAGGGTTTATCACCGAAAAAGGTGTTGTAAAAGCGGATAAGTTGTCCATTGAAAAGCTGATATGCTGAATATTGTGCTTTTTGGAAAAACAGCAAAACAATGGCGCAAATGAAATCCCTGCTCAGACATAAGCCTCTGCCTCATATTTGATGGATTATTCTTCTTTCATCAAAGGAAAAGCAAAATGAATTTCCTGCATCTTTTCTAAGCCTCCACGAGAGCCAACTCTTTTATCGCTTTCTGGCTGGAATCTCTTCGCCTGGCAATTTCATATTCTATTTTTATCTCGCGAAACACCTCTTTCACAGATTGTATTTTTTCCGTTTTGTATGCGTTACTTCCGGCAAAGACGAAACCGTTTTTTAGTTTTCCTTTAGCGGCATTAATCAGTGCAAGCGAAATACAATAAGGCGCTTTTTTATAATCACATGTTTTCAGGCATTGCCACGGACAGTTTACCGGATGTCTTTCTCCGGCAGAAACATCTTTTAAGAATTGATTGTTTATGGCTCTTCCCGGTAATCCCACAGGGCTGTCGATAAGCACGATATCTTTCTGTGTACTGTTCACATAAGCTTCTTTAAATTCTATTGCGGCATCACATTCATAAGTCGGAACAAGTCTTGTGGCAATCTGCACGCCCTTTACTCCGAGTTTTATCAGGCGATACATATCTGCACCCGAAAATATTCCTCCGGCAGCAATAACGGGAATCTCTTTACCAAACTGTTCTTCAAAAGGTTTGACAGCTTCTATTACAGCAGGAATAATATTTTCCAGTAAAAAATCCGGATTTTCTATTTGTACTTTTTTATATCCAAGGTGTCCGCCGGCTTTCGGCCCTTCAACTACTACCCCATCGGGGATTACCCCGTAATGTCCTGACCAATAACTAAATATTAACCTTGCCGCTTTCCCGGAAGAAACAATGGGAAGGAATTTAGTCTTATTATTTTCTTTCTTGTCTTTAATAACACTTTCGGGCATGTGGATAGGCAGACCGGCTCCGGAAATAATCAGATCGGCTTTTTCTTCGATGGCCACGGTCAAATGGTCTTCGTAATCAGTGAGAGCAACCATAATATTCACGCCGATAATGCCATTTGTCTTTTTCCTCGCTTTTTGTATCTCTTCACGCAGGGCAATCTTATTTGATTCTCTGAAATTCTTTGAAAAATCAGGAACCAACATGCCGATACTCGCTGAAGATATAATTCCTATTCCACCTTCATTTGCCACAGCCGAAGCCAGACCGGATAATGAAACGGCAACTCCCATGCCTCCTTGTATAATAGGAAGCCCGGCTTCCAAATCACCTATTCGTAATGTATTCATAATAGCAATCTTTTAAGATTTCAGCAAAGCTATGGGCAAAACAGGTGGGGAAATTAAAATAGGGTTTAAGCAGGAACAATTAGGGATAAATGGTCTGCTTAGGGATGGATAGCACGAATACAGGGGTGAAAGGATGAGGGAAAGACAGTTTTGGAGAGGTCGGAAGACAGGAAGTAACAGTTTCCCACCACACCAAAAGCTCAGACTTTATAGAATATTTCTTTAAAAGGCAGGATATATTTACGGGAAACCGACAGGGGGTGTTCTTCTTCGCCCACATAAAGTACATAGCCTTGCGGGTTGCCCTCCAGCCTCTTGATTTGATTTATGTTTACAAGAAAAGCACGATGACATCTGAAAATGAAAGGATAATCTTTACTGGCTTCTTCGGCACGATTTAAGGTAGATCTGACAAGTCGTGAATGTGTTCCTTTCCTGTCTTGCCAGAAAACTTCAATATAATTATTTGCCGAACGTATGTATAAAAGGTTATTTACATCTACTGACAGATCGTCTTTTTCATAATCCGATTGAAGATGAATAACCTTAGGCAAAGGGTTGGTCTTTTCTTCGAGATAACGGTTCAACTCCAGTGCAGATTGCAGATGCATCCTTAACAAACGGGTACGATTATAAGGAATCAAAATACTAATCGGTATCATGCTTAGTATCAATACCTTTACAAGAACATAAAAACTAAAAGTAAAATATCCGGTGATTTGAAAATAAAGAAAATAAGCAGTAGCGATGGTAAACGTAATCCAGAGATTCCAGAAGATTTCTTTCAGGACAGTCCATTTCTTAAATAGCCGGGCATCGCCGAGAAAAGCCGGAACCAGTAACAAATTAATACTTAAGCCAAGAAATATCACCACAATCAATCCACCAATCAAAGCATACTTTTCCTGAGTATTCAACGTCTTAATATCAAAAGGCCGGAAAAGAAAAAATAGTAAAAGCAACACGAGGCTGATAACAAAAATAATTTTCGTATTTTGTTTCAGATCATCATTAAACGGATAAGACTTTTTTAAAAATTCAAGTCGTTTGGCCATGAATACTCAATTTAGGATATTTGATTCTTATTCCACTACAAAAATAGAAAAAGAAAGGCTTCGCAAATGAAATAATTGTACTACAAGATGATTTCGGATAATAATATTTTTCAAATCATACGAATTAAACGGGGACTAAAATGAAAAAGAAAAAATGTAGATAAATCTTTTAAAGCAACTTATTCGCGAGGTTAGCCAGCTCGGAGCGTTCTCCTTTTTCTAACCGGATATGGGCATAAATAGCATTTTGTTTCAACCGGTCTATGAGCACCGAAAGTCCGTTGGACTGCGAATCGAGATAAGGCGTGTCGATTTGGTAAATGTCGCCCGTAAATATAATCTTTGTGTTTTCTCCGGCACGGGTGATAATGGTTTTTATCTCGTGTGGGGTCAGGTTTTGGGCTTCGTCCACAATAAAAATCACATTAGAGATGCTTCGTCCACGAATAAATGCCAGTGGTGTAATCATAAGTTTTTCACTTTCGATGGCATCGTGGATATGCCGGTATTCCTTGTCCTGCTCGCCAAACTGATTCTGAATGTATTTCAGATTATCCCATAGCGGTTCCATGTATGGATTTATTTTTGAATTTACATCTCCGGGCAGGTAACCAATGTCTTTGTTGCTCAGCGGAACGATGGGGCGAGCGAGATAAATCTGTTTGAAGTTACGCCGTTGTGCCCAGGCGCCGGCCAGCGCCAGCAACGTTTTCCCGGTACCTGCAACACCCTGCAACGTAACGAGTTTTACTTCCGGATTCATAATAGCATGAAGGGCAAAGACCTGTTCTGCATTGCGGGGCATAATATGTGAAATAGCATGTTTCTCCACTCTTTCCACCCTTTCGGTAACAGGGTTGTAAAATGCCAGTGCCGAAGCGCGCTGTCCTTTAAGAATAAAATAATGATTGGGGAAAGGTTTTTCAATATTCAAATCTTCGAGACTGCAAAAACCAGTGGCATACAACCCATCTATCACTTCGTGCGGAATACCGGCATAAGTATTTTTACCGGTATATAAAGTACTGATATTCTTAATTTTACCGGTTTCAAAATCTTCTGCCGGAAGATTCATGGCTTTGGCTTTCAGCCGTAGGTTGATGTCTTTGCTTACCAGTACAACTTTCCGTTCAGGATGGTCTTCTTTCAGCTTCAACGCGGCATTCAGGATGCGGTGGTCGGCTTTGTCTTCACCAAAAATATGGCGGGCATCACGCCGACTCTGCTCGTTCATAATCACACGAAACCTGCCTTTTTCCGGGCCGTCAAGTCGCCGCCAGTTGGTCATGGTAAGCTTGCCTGAAATGCCGTCGATAAATCGGATAAATTCGCGGGCTTCAAAATTTTTGGTGTCATTTCCTTTTTTAAAATTGTCCAGTTCTTCAAGAACCGTGATGGGAATAGCCACATCGTTATCCTCGAAATTGTTGATGGCATTATGGTTATAAAGGATGACGGATGTGTCCAGCACAAAAATCTTTTTTTTCTTTTCTGACTTTTTTTCTGCCATGGGAAAAAGCTTTGATGAGAAAACTGAAATATCACTTGTAAAATTAAACGGAAAACAAGTATTTTTTTAAATAATAGCACAGAGTTTCTAACAGCCAACCGTTGACAAGTGGATAAAGAAATGGAAGACAAGACTCTCACAAAAAAGAACACTTCTCCTTTTTCCGTACCTTTGCTTTCAAATGGGAATTTTTATGAAGGAACAAAAAACACTTTTTCTACTGGATGCTATGGCGCTGATTTACCGTGCCTATTTTGCCATGAGCAGGAATCCGCAAATCAACTCAAAAGGGATGAACACCTCTGCCGTACTGGGATTTGCCAACACTTTATTGGAGATTTTAAAAAACGAAAAGCCTTCTCATCTCGGCGTGGCTTTCGACACCATGGCGCCTACGCAGAGGCATGAAGATTTTGCAGCTTACAAAGCCAATCGCGAAAAGATGCCCGAAGACCTCGCCATTTCCATTCCTTATGTAAAAGATTTGCTAAAGGCGCTGAATATTCCCATACTTCTGCTGGATGGCTATGAAGCGGACGATGTGATTGGAACGCTGGCGAAAAAAGCCGAAAACGAAGGTTTTGTAACCTATATGATGACATCGGATAAAGATTTCGGACAACTCGTTTCAGATAATATCTTTATGTATAAACCTGCCCGTAGCGGGAAAAATGCGGAAAAATGGGGACCCAAAGAGGTATGCACACGTTATGGTATTGAGCGTCCCGAACAGTTTATCGACATCCTCGGCCTTTGGGGCGATGCAGTGGACAACATCCCGGGCGTACCGGGTATAGGAGAAAAAACGGCATCGAAACTCATTGCACAATTTGGCTCCATTGAAAATCTTCTGAAAAATACAGATCAGCTGAAAGGAAAACTTCGCGAAAACCTTGAAGCGTTTGCTGACCAGGCACTTGTCTCCAAACAACTTGCCACCATTCTAATAGATGTTCCCCTGCCATTCGAACCCGAAAAACTCAAAATGGGCAAACCCGACGATAAAAAGCTGAGGGAGCTATTCGAAGAATTGGAATTTCGCACCTTTGCCAAACGTTTTTTTACCTGGCTTTCGTTGCAACAACCGGAAGGAACCTACGAACAGGGAGAACTCTTCGCCGAACCACAGGAAGAAGAGATAAAAACCATTCACAACACGCCGCATCAATACCATTTGGTGGATACACCCGAAAAAGCCGAAGCACTTGCCAGACAACTCAAACAACAAAAATCGTTTTGTTTTGACACGGAAACAACCGGCTTAGATACCGCCAATGCCGAGTTGATAGGCATTTCGTTTGCATGGAAAGCACATGAAGCTTATTATATGCCGCTTCCCGAAAATTATCATCATGCCACACAACAAATGGCCATTTTTAAAGAGGTTCTCGAAGATGAAAAAATAGAAAAAACAGGACAAAATATCAAATTCGACATTTCCATTTTAAGGTGGTACGACATTGTGGTAAAAGGAAAGTTTTTCGACACCATGATTGCACATTACCTGTTGGAACCCGACCAGAGGCACAATATGGATGCTCTTGCTGAAAAATACCTGCTTTACAAACCGGTAGCCATCGAAAATCTTATCGGGAAAAAAGGGAAAAATCAGCTGAGCATGCGCACGGTAGCGATAGACGAAATTAAAGAATATGCCGCCGAAGATGCAGATGTAACGTTGCAACTCAGGGAGGTCTTTGAGCCGAAGCTAAAAGAAACCGGTACGGAAAAACTTTTTAATGAAACGGAAATGCCGTTAGTTCCGGTGCTGGCCGCCATGGAAGCCGAAGGTGTAAAATTAGATACAGAGACGCTGAATAAATTTGGCAAAGAGCTGTCTGTGGAAATCACTGAAATGGAAAAAGAAATCCATGAGATGGCTGGTGTTGAGTTTAACATAGCTTCACCGAGACAATTGGGAGAGGTGTTGTTTGACCGGCTGAAGATTTCGAGTAAACCAAAAAAGACCAAAACCGGGCAATACTCTACGGGTGAAGAGGTACTGACGAGGTTAGCTTACCGGCATCCTATCGTAGAGAAAATTCTGGAATACCGCTCGCTGACCAAACTCAAATCGACTTATGTAGACAGTCTTCCCAAGCTGGTGAAAGAACGTGATGGCCGTATTCATACCTCCTACAATCAGGCTGTTGCATCCACCGGAAGGCTTAGTTCCAACAATCCCAACCTGCAAAATATTCCCATTCGTACAGCGCGGGGACGTGAAATCAGGAAAGCATTTATCCCGCGAAACAAAGAATATGTTCTGCTATCAGCCGACTATTCGCAAATCGAGTTGCGCATCATTGCCCATCTGAGCAAAGACAGAGCCATGATGGACGCTTTCCGGAAAGGAATGGACATACACACAGCCACAGCATCGCGCGTTTACGGCATTCCTGTTGATCAGGTTACCAAAGATATGCGCCGTCATGCCAAAATGGTAAACTTCGGAATCATTTATGGTATTTCGGCTTTCGGTCTTTCACAACGACTGAAGATTCCACGCCGCGAAGCTGCTGAAATCATTGAAAATTACTTTGAGAAATATCCGGGCATCCACCAGTACATGGAAAAAACCATTGAATTTGCCCGCGAACACGGTTATGTGGAAACTATCCTCGGACGGCGACGCTACCTGAGCGACATCCGCTCTGCCAACGGCGTTGTCCGCGCTTATGCCGAGCGAAACGCCATCAATGCGCCTATTCAAGGCTCGTCTGCCGACATGATTAAAATTGCCATGATCCGTATTTTCCACGAAATGCAAAAACGGAATATGAAATCAAAAATGATTTTACAAGTACACGATGAGCTGGTTTTTGATGCCCACAAAGAAGAAGCAGATGACTTGAAAATTTTGGTAAACGAGAAAATGAGAGATGCTTTATCATTAGATGTGCCGGTGGTAGTGGATATAAGCACAGGGAACAACTGGTTAGAAGCCCACTGAAGTCTCCAGAGAAAAATATTGATTTTTTATCTGCACCATCATATTGCCACTGTTCCTCGTTTTGTTTTCTGTCAGGTCAATCAGAGGCCTTAGCAGGAAAGGCAACGGATGGAGTCAATATCCCCCATAGATACCATTAAAATTTGTTAAATTTTTCTATTTTTCATCTAATTGGTTAGCTTTGCACCTTATAAACATTCAAAATCAATATTTATATCATGCGGAAATTAATTCAAACAGTGGGGCTTATGACTCTGGTAATGCTGATGTTTGCTTCTTGTCAGAACAATAAAACAAGTCAGCAGTTTACCGTTAAAATGAACATCAAAAACCTGAAGCAGGATGCTAAAGTTATTATGCAGAAACGCGAACAGGGTAAATGGATCAAAAAGGATTCCATTATACTGAAAAATGGACAGGGTGAGTTTAAAGGTCATGTGGATGGTCCGGCATTGTACTATTTTACGATGAAGAAATTCAATGCTTATCTTCCGGTGTGGGTCGAGAACAGTAATATTACTGTGGATGGCGACCTGAAAAATTTACGGCATCCAATTATAAAGGGGTCAAAATCACAAACTGCCTTTGATGCTTATGCTGACTCTACGAAAAAATTTACGGATAAGGAGAGACTCCTTGGTGTAAAATATAGCCAGGCACGTATGAAGAAAGATGATAAGGCTATGAAAGATTTGGAAGACCAATATAATCAAATCGAGAAAGACCGTACAGACTATATGCTTGGATATGTGAAACGTCATAACAAAAGTGTGGTATCTCCTTATATTATTATGAGCAATTCATACGGTCTTACGCTCGAGCAGCTGGAAGCAGCTACCAAATCTATTGATACCAGTCTTAATTCTAACCAGAATGTTAAGTATCTGAAAAAACGTGTGGCCACCCTCAAACGTGTTGCCGTGGGACAACCCTATGTGAACTTTACACTAAACGATGTTAATGGAAAACCTCTTTCACTTTCTTCGGTAGTAAAAACACATAAATACACACTGGTTGACTTTTGGGCTTCATGGTGTATGCCTTGCCGGGCCGAAAACCCCAATGTGGTAAAAGCTTACAACGAATTCAAGGACAAAGGGTTCACCGTTTTTGGTGTTTCGTTTGACAAAGACCATAATAAATGGGTGGATGCCATTAAAAAAGATGGTTTGGTATGGTCGCAGGTCTCTGATTTGAAATTCTGGAGCTCGGCAGCAGGTAAACTTTATGGTGTACAGTCGATTCCTCATAATGTGCTGATTGGCCCAAATGGGAAAATTATTGCTGAAAATTTAAGAGGTGATGCTTTAACAAGCAAACTGAAAACATTGCTGAAATAAGTGCCTGTTTTATTGAAGATGTTTCTCGTAGTTTCACGATTTATCTTTAAACAACTTCATTTTAAAAGAAAAGCCTGTCCAAACATTCCGGACAGGCTTTTCTTTTAAGAATAGCTTTTTTATTTGGGACGTTGAATAGATAACCAATGTCAATTTTAGAAGTAAATGAAATTTTGACATCCTTAAATCCTCGCCTGACAGGCTGGGCGGGTTTATCACTGTTCGGTATTTGAACAATAGTAAACTGTTAAAAGTCCTTCCCGGGAGCAAGCCAAAACCACTTTCTAAGGAGGTATGCTTTTTATTTTGTGGCTATGAAATAAAAAGTATGCCAACCTGCTACTTTCAGAAATCTCATTTAACGGTAATTCCTATTTAGAATCTGCTGATTTTCTTTCAGGCTACCGATAGCAAAATTCTCTGCCGGAAGAAAAAATATTTGATTTTCAATAGAAATTCTATTTTTTCAACCCACTTTGAAAACGGCACAAAAATATTCGGGTATCTCGCCGCTAC
>JAJRQN010000215.1 GCA_024280235.1 Bacteroidota bacterium
CTTTTCTTTGGTTACAAAGACTCCCACACCCATTCCGCCGACAGGAGTAAGCTGATGGAAAATATGGTTTTGTTACACTTGTTAACCTGCGGTTATAAAGTAACCGTGGGCGTTGATGGTAACAGGGAAATCGATTTTGTTGCCACAAAAGACAATGAAACGATTTATGTTCAGGTAACTTTTACTTTGGGGGACGAAAAAACCGTAAAACGTGAATTTGGTAATTTGCTTGCCATACGTGACAACTATCCAAAATATGTTGTTACTGCCGAGAATTTTACCGGAAACAGTTACAAAGGGATTAAAACAATTCGCCTTCGTGAGTTCTTAAGCCGGTGTACATGATTGTTATGAGATAAGCTTTTCTTTTTTGAGGATAGGGAATCAACAAAAGTCCTAATCCTCTGTCACAACCCCGATTCAGAGATCCGCAGCAAAAGCCTGTGAGTAGGCAGTGGGGTGAAGAATCTCCCGGTAAAAGCCCTGGGGCGGGAAGTCCTTTTTTGTTTGATGTGCATGGTAAATGCAGGGAGACTTTTCGCCATCTCGTCCCTGCAAGCCGACACACACGATAACTTAGAGCAGGGAGATTTGAAGTGGGATGATTTTTAACAATTTGAGCATTGAGTTTCTCTCCCGCTGTTTTGATCTCCTCACCCATAAGTCCCAAATAATATGTAACTTTGAAAATCAAATGGTCGGGTTTTTATCCTGCTGAAGTATGGAAGAAAAAATAAAAATACTTATCATTGAAGATGATCTGCTGATTGTGGACTTCTTAAAAACGGGACTGCAATACGAAGGCTATGGGGTTACTACTGCCGGCAGGGGAAAAGAGGGTCTTGAAATACTGAAGAACAATATCTTTCAACTGTTGATTTTGGATGTTATGTTACCCGATACCGACGGATTTGTTCTCTGCCGCCAGTTGCGGGAAAAAGGAATGGCTCTGCCCATACTCATGCTTACGATTCGAAACGAAGTATCCGACCGCATAAAAGGACTTGACAGCGGAGCTGATGATTATCTTACCAAACCGTTTGTTTTTGATGAACTGTTGGCGCGTATCCGGGCTTTGTTGCGCCGGCAGGGAAAAACTTCCGTATCCCGTGAATTAGTTGCCGGTGATATACTGCTGAATACGGAAACCCGTGAGGTTTTGAACAATGGCAATTTAATCGACCTTACACCCACAGAATTTGCGTTACTTGTCCTTTTCATTCAACATCCACATCGTGTTTTTACGCGCGAAACGCTGCTCAATCGTGTGTTAGGCTACGATTACGAAGGAAGTAGTAATATTATTGATGTGCATGTCAATCATTTACGTAAAAAGTTGAGCGATGGTGCAACCCGCCTCATTCGGACCGTTTACGGTGTGGGCTACGCTTTTTATCCCCGCGAAAATGATTAATTTAAATGGAAAATATTCACTGAAAACGCGCCTCGGTTTGCTGTATGCCCTGCTACTGATCGTTTCGGTGGGAATGATGGGCTATTTTTCTTACTGGAATATCTGGCAGCTTTTTACGAAAAACGAAATAAGTCATTTGCGGGCTGTGGCCAAACCGGTCATTTCGCAATGGATAAAAACAGAGCAACCTGTAAATGCTACTGATTCGTCTTTCGTAAATTTTACTGCACAGAAGGCTTTGAAACTGGCATATCAGCTTACGTCACGTCATGCTGTGGCAGTGGTGTTCAACGGCAGCGGAAAAATATTGGCTGACGGAAAGCAATTGCCCGAAGAACCCTCGGCGCCTCATCCCAATGCTGCCATGATAAAAAAATCGCTTTCCGGTCACAATGAAGTAACTTATTGGGCCATGGTGAATAAAAAACCTGTTCTGGTAGTGCTTATTCCTTTGCGACCCAATCCCAAAAGCCACAGGGTTTTTGGTGTTGTACAAATTAGCACACCTTTTTCAGGTATGAAGCACATCCTTTATCATTATGGTATTATGCAATGGATTGCCGTGGTGTTAATAGTCATTTTGGGTGTTTTGTTTGGTTTCCGGTTTATAGGCTGGAGCCTGAAAGATTTAAACCGACTGACAATTGCCTGTGGTGAAATTGCCAAAGGAGATTTTACACAACGTGCTTCCATGATAAACAGGAAAGACGAAATAGGACAACTTGCTGTTTCTTTTAATGTTATGGTTGATAAACTGGAAGGAGTTTTTCTGTCGCAGAAGCATTTTGTGGCCAATGCCGCACACGAATTACTTACCCCGCTGACAGGTTTACGCGGGTCGCTTGAAGTTTTGTTACGCGGTGGAAGCGACGACCCCGAAGTACAAAATCGTATGACCAAAGCTATGTATAAAGAAGTAAATCACTTAATCAGAGTATGCAACCGGCTTTTGGGTTTGTCGCGACTCGAAAACGCTCCCCATATAATCAAGCAACCGATAGTATTATCCAATTTTTTTCCGGCTTTTCAGAAGCAGGCACACTATCTCATGCAAAATCATCCCCTTGTTATTGATAAAGGACCCTTTGTTACCGTGATGACCGACCGTGATCTGCTGGAACAAATTCTTTTTAATCTGCTTTCCAATGCCATACGTCACAGCCCTGTTAACAAGCCTGTAACCATCGGCTGGAAGTTACTTTCACAATTTGTGGAGATTCATGTTTCTGACGAGGGAGAAGGTATGGAGAAAGAAATTCGGGATCATGCTTTTGAGCCGTTCTTCTCGAGCCAGAGTCGATTTTCCGCAGAAAAAGGAACAGGATTGGGACTTACCCTTACCAAACTAATGACAGAGGCACAGGGTGGTACCATTCGGCTGGAAAGTTCTCCGGGTAAGGGAACAACCGTGTTTTTTACATTGCCTTTCTGATCAGAGGGAATCTTCATAATTTCTTCATAATTTCTCAAAAACTTCTTCATAATTCAGGATTACTTTTGCTTTGCAAACAGGTAAAAAGTGGAATGATGAAAAGATTAAAGGAAAAATATTTCAAATGGATTTTTATGTTTATAGTTGTTCTTCTGGCAACAGGTTGTGCCCCGGGACCGCCACCACCACCCATTTTCCCCGGTTTCGAATGGATCATTGTTGCCGTTTTGGTAATTGCTGCAGGCGTTTTGCTCTGGCGAAAACTTGATGTGTCTCAGCCGAAAAAAGAAGACCATTTCGCAGAAGCACTCAATGCCATTCATCATCAATTAAAAGAATTGGAAGAACAAATAGATAGATTGGAAAAAATGAATAAAAAGGAAAAGAAAAAAATTGCAACGAAAAAGGGTGAAAAGCAAAAAGGCGAAAATACAGACAAAAGTTAATAATTCTCTTGCACGCAACGGATTGTCTGTTAACCTAAACAAAAATTAAATAAGAAAGGAGTTTTATTATGAAAAAGATTGTTTTTATTTCTACCTTTATGCTTGCGGCATTTCTGATGTTTGGAATATCAGTATCGGTTCAGGCACAACAGAACAATACGGTTCCCCTGCTTATGCAACAGCCTGCAGCCCAAGTGCCACCGGTTGTTATGCCGCCTCCGGGTGTTGTTCCCGGACAGCCGGCACCACCGCCACCCGGTATGCAGGGAGTGCAGGTGGTACAGACTATTCCTGTAAGCACACTGCTTGCCAACCTGTCGCAGGCTGTTCAAACCGCCAGTAAACTGAATAAACTGCTTACAACCGGAAAAGTATGGCTTACCCGCGGTCCGGGTGGACAATTGGAGTTGAAAGCCGGATTGCTTTATCGGGGAGTTGCCGTGGCTGTGCTACGATTTAATCCGTTAAACGGACATGTTTTACCAATAGGTGTAAATCCACAGGTGTACCAAAGTAGTATTACCATGCAAAAGGTTAAATCCGGTTTTTCTGCCGTGATACCTCAACTGAAAATCTTACCGGCTGCCGAATTTATAGAACCTGAAACCTGCTGGTCGTTTCCGGTAACACTGGGAAACCTTGTGGTAGCGCATGTGAAAATATACTACGATGGTATTCATGTTTTACAGGATTACCCCGCTACTCAGGAAATGACTTTCTACGGGCAGTAGGAAAGAGTTGGTTTTGTTGTAACCACACCTTAGGTTGCTGCAAGAGCATTTCATCTTGGGAGGCTATGGAGAAAGCCGGTGTACATGATTGTTATGAGTCCCAACCCACCACCCCGACCTCAATTCAGAACCCCGCCACGGCAGGCCTGCCTGACCAGCGTAGTTGGGAAGGCTTGTGCGGCAGGGCGGGGTGAAGAATCTCCCGGTAAAAGCCCTGTTCACTGATGGCCTTCTTACTGAAAGCGCATTATGAAAATGGAGAGACTCCCACACCCATTCCGCCGCACGTGCCTGCGCCATGGGTTTGAAGTTCAGCGTAGGAGAGAGTGTGGGCATTAAATTTACTTCAGCAGGAACATGACTTCAAGCGGGGACACCTGAAACAGAATGTAAGTCCCTTAGGGACGGCTGATTTATTAATCATGAATTGATTCATGGTTATTCGAATAAAACCGGAAAAAATGGCTTCTACGTCAGGGAAAAACTTGTGAACAATCGATTTCCTTCGTCTTGTAAAAAGCAGTAACTTTCTGCGCTCATTTAGCAACTCTTTTTTATGGAAAAAGTAACCTGGAAACCGGGCACCATGCTTTATCCGTTACCGGCGGTAATGGTCAGCTGCGGGGCACAACCGGACGAATATAACATTGTTACCGTAGCCTGGACAGGCATCATCAACACCGACCCGCCCATGTGCTACATTTCGTTGCGCAAAAGCCGCCACTCGCACGGCATCATCAGTAAAAACAGAGATTTTGTCATTAATCTTACCACCCGTGAACTGGCGTTTGCCACCGACTGGTGCGGGGTGAAATCGGGCAGGGACTTCGATAAGTTTAAAGAGATGAAGCTGCATTCCGCCAAAGCGGACAAAGTAAAAGCGCCCATGATTGCCGAATCGCCCGTGAACCTGGAGTGTGTTGTTACCGAAATAAAAGAGCTGGGCACCCATGACATGTTTTTGGCTGAAATTGTGGCCGTTCACGGCGATAAAAAATACTTGGATGCTGAAACCGGCGCTTTCAATTTGGCAAAAGCCCGTCCCATTGCCTATGCGCACGGGAAGTATTATGTGCTGGGAGATTTTGTAAGGAAGTTTGGTTTCTCTGTGCGGAAAAAGAAAAAAGGCAAGGCAAAAAAAAGACCCGGAAAAAAGTGAAAAAATTATTTTCCCCGATGAAACATGTCTAAACATAGCAAATATTGGTATCCCTGAAATGGATATAC
>JAJRQN010000216.1 GCA_024280235.1 Bacteroidota bacterium
AACATAAAAAACTGGTAAACCTGAGCTATAAGAATCTTGCTGATATTATCATTGAAGGAGTTAAAGCTTTTACTCTGTCAAATAGACAGGTTTTAACCAGACACAAATTTATCAATTCTGAATTTCTGCTTCCTTATATCCAGGCAGGGCAAAGTGTTATCCTGCTTCCGGCTCATGATGGAAACTGGGAATGGGGAGGTCTGTCTGTGCCGTTACAAATTAATTATCGTCATGTCGTGGTTTTGTACAAACCTCTTAGCAATAAATATACCGACCGTCTGATAAAGAAAAACAGGTCGCGAACCGGAATTTTTATGGGTTCGATGTACAACACAGCCAAATTGTTTCAGACTTATATAACACAAACAACAGCTTTTTTTCTGATTGCCGACCAAAGCCCTTCCAATTCCAACAAAGCCATATGGGTTAATTTTCTTGGCCGTAAAACCGCATTTTTACATGGCCCGGAATATTATTCACGGTTATACAACTTGCCGGTAATATTTGTGGAAATGCAACGTGTCAAACGTGGATATTATGAATTAGAGCTTTCATTATTAGCTGAATCCCCCTCAACACTTCCCGAAGGAGAAGTTACAGCCCGTTATGCCCGAAAACTGGAGGAAACTATCCGAAAAAAGCCGGAAGACTGGCTGTGGTCTCATCGAAGGTGGAAGTTGCTAAAAAAGGCATGATTGTTGTATTCAATCAATCTGCATATATTTAAAATATTTCCCGGCTTTATATAGAAAACCCCAATATTTTATAATAATTTGTAGAAATCGTATAACGGTCTATCCCATTAATACAATGATCTTTGCCGTTTTAAAACTATTGATTAAGAAAAATTATAAGTATGAAAAATATGACAACGAAAATATTATCTCCGGTTTTTGGAAAACTTCTTCCTTTTGCCACATTGTTTCTATTGATGTTGGTTGCCGGAAACACCTTTGCTCAAAACCCTTTAGTAACAAACACCTTAAGCAAAGCCAAACAGTTACGTAACGAGAAAAAATTTACAGAAGCTGCCACTGTTTTAGGAAATTTTGAAAAGAAATATCCCGGCAATCTCTGGGTAGAACAGATGTATGCCCAAACCCTTTTCTGGATGAAAGACTATCGGCAGGCAGAAGTGATTTATAAAAGAGCCATCGGCTATCACCCTGATAATCCGGACTTGAAATACGACTATGCCGTCATGCTGTTTGCAGAAAATAAACTGGATAAAGCCAAAGAACAACTGCTGGCATACAGCCGGAGTAAACGGGACAATGCGGGGGTAGTGACGATGCTGGGAAAAATATATTATTATCAGGCACAATTTAAACAGGCTGAAAAGTATCTCGGGAAAGCCGTGAAAATTCATCCGGGCGATAAAGCCATCGAAAATCTTTACCGTGAAGTCTTCCGTATTGTCAGCCCTCAGTTATCGTTATCTGCTAACTACCTTAACGATGACCAGCCCTTGCAATCTTTGGGTTCCACGCTGAAATTTCAATGGTATCTTTCCGGTTTACTGCATTTCAATGTATGGGGAAACAGTAATCGATATACCGATATTCTCCATCCCGGGTCTATTTCCACAGCCGGAATAGGAAACCGGTTTCACTTTAGAAAAGCGGGAGTGGAACTTTATACCGCCGGTGCATGGTTTTATGCCCAATCTACCGGCACCACCGAATGGGGAGGAACAGTATCCTTGTTGAAAAATTTTAAAAAGAATTTTAAAATAGAGGCCAAAGCCGAACGTACCAATTACTCGTACACCATTGCCAGCGTCAACAACAATTTACTGATGGTTAATCAGATATCGTTAGATTTTACCGCCGGAAAGTCGGATAGTTGGAACGGGATGGCCGGCACCCGCTACCAGTTCTTTCCCGACGACAATTATGTCAGTGCGTTTTATGCCTGGTTTCTGAGCAAACCGTTAAAACTTCCGGGCTTTAATCTTGCTCTTGGTTACGCATTCAATTACATGGATTCCAAAGAAGACCGCTTTGAACCGAAATATAACTACGTTAGTCCAAACGGCAATGGCAACGGCGGGAACAACTCCTCGAATACCATTGATGGCGTTTATATTCCTTATTATACTCCTCATAACCAATATGCCAATTCGGTTTTGGTGAATTTTAACTTTCATGTGGCGCAACATGCTGTTCTCTACGGTCATGCCTCGGTGGGTGTTTTTTCCAAAACCTATGCACCGGGTTATTACAGCCTTCCCAATACCCTAACGCTTGAAAAATCCTTTTCCTACCAAAACTACACTCCGCTGGATCTTGGGTTGAATTTTCAAACCGACATTTCACGAAAAGCCTCGCTGAGCTTGTCGTACACTTATTTGCAGACTTACTATTATAGCAGTCATAATGTGAATTTTGTATTTAGATATTATTTTTAAATATGCTGAAAAGAAACAGAAAAAACGATCATTACTGGCAATTTTGGGAAGCCAATGATGTTACCACTGTGCGACGATTTTTCTTTTTGATATTGGTCATTGCGGGTATCATCAGCATTGCTGTGTTTTTCGACTGGTGGTTCCGACAGGATCACGTGGCTTCAGTTCCTTTATATGTATTACTCTCATTGATAGTGTGGTATGGAATACTTCGTATGATTATTATTTGGATAAATTACCTCGGTATTAAAAAGCCCGAACGAATTGAACCGGAGAAAGGATTAAAAGTAGCCATTTTCACGACCAGTTCGCCCGGCGAACCGTTGAGTATGTTTGACAAAACGCTGGAAGCCTGTGCCAACATTACCTATCCGCACACCACCTATTTGCTTGACGACACACAGGACCCGCGATTTAGAGCCGTAGCAGAAAAACATGGAGCAGTGTGGCTGGAGCTGGTTGGGCTACCCGGTGCCAAAGCAGGAAAAGTCAACAAGGCACTGCAAATGGTTAAAGAGGATTTTATTTTGATTATGGACCCCGACCACATTCCTTTTCCCAACTTTCTGGATGAAGTGCTGGGTTACTTTAAAGATGAAAAAGTTGGTTTTGTGCAAGTATCACAAGCCTACTATAACCAATACCGGTCGTTTACTGCACGGGGAGCAGCAGAACAGACTTACACTTTCTACGGGCCAACCATGATGGGGATGTATGGATTTGGAACGAGTGTGGCGATTGGAGCCAATTGTACTTTCCGAAAGAAAGCACTGGAATCCATTGATGGACATGGTGTTGGCCTCGCCGAAGATTTGATTACAGCTATTCGCCTGCATGCCGCCGGATGGAAATCAGTTTTCAGGCCGGTGGTGGTTAGCCGCGGCTTGGTGCCGGAAGATTTCGGTTCTTTCTGTAAACAACAACTCAAATGGTCGCGAGGCGTTTTCGAAGTGCTTTTTAGTGAATGGCCCCGACTTTTTAAGAAACTCACAGGTTGGCAAAGGCTTTCTTATCTCGCCATTTCTACTTATTATCTTGTGGGAGTAACCACCTTTTTGTATGTGGCTATTCCGTTTCTTTATTTCTGGGCAGGGTGGTTACCTGCCAACATGGATTTTGGAATATTTCTGATAAAAGGGTTGCCTATTGTAATAATTGCCCTGTTGATTTACCTGTATGTTCAGCATTGGTTAAGTCATCCGCCTGGAGAAAGGGGGCTGCACTGGCGCGGGATGATTTTAAAATTTGCTACCTGGCCCGTTTTTTTTCTCGGAGCTATGCTGGCTGTGGTAAATGCGGAGATCCCTTATATCCCAACCGCAAAAAAGCAGTTAAAGGTCTTAGCCCTTATACCAGACCATTGATCTTCCAGGTTATCTTATTTGTCCTTACCATTGCCTACGTTGTGTACGAACGTCTTTATGTTGTTTCGGAAGGCCTGCTGGTACTCACCAGTCAAAAA
>JAJRQN010000217.1 GCA_024280235.1 Bacteroidota bacterium
GATTAAACAGATTTTGCAAACAGTGCCCGAAAAGATTGTTTATGTCAGCTGCAACCCGGCTACACAGGCACGCGATATTGCATTGCTCGACGAAAAATATCGGATTGTGAAAGTGCAGCCGGTGGACATGTTTCCGCAGACGCATCATGTGGAAAATGTGGTGCTGCTTGTAAGAAAATAGAATCCGTTTTTTTGATTTTAAAATAAGTGAGATGAAAATTATCATAGCTCCCGATTCATTCAAAGATGCTCTCTCCGCGAGAGGCGTGGCTGAAGCTATTCAGCAAGGTATCAAAATGGCTTCTCCAGACGATGAAACAGTCGTTTTCCCATTGGGCGACGGTGGTGAAGGTAGTTCAGAGATTTTGGGAGACCATTTAAAAGCTGAAAAAAAAATTGTTGAGGTTGAAGATGCTTTGGGGCATCCTGTGGAGGCGTATTATTATTTCTCAAAAGAAAACTGCACTGCGATTATCGAAATGGCGCAGGCATCCGGTTTGCAGCGAATTAATTATAATGAGCGAAACTGTATGGAGGCTTCCTCTTTCGGTACCGGACAATTGATACACGATGCCATCCTTTCTGGTGCGGTAAGAATAATACTTGCCATTGGCGGGAGTGCTACCAACGACGCCGGAATGGGCTTGGCTACTGCCCTCGGAGTAAAATTTTATGATAAAAATAACCGGTTGTTAAAGGGTAGGGGACGCGAACTTCAACAAGTGCATCACTTTGATAATAGTCAGTTGCAAATGACCGAAGATGTGGTAATAGACGTGTTGTGCGATGTGGAGAATCCGCTTTTCGGAGAAAAGGGTGCTGCGTATGTTTACGCGCGACAGAAAGGAGCCAATGATGAAGAAATTGAGATGCTGGACAAAGGACTTCGCCATTTTTCAGCAGTTGTCCGGAAGCAGAAAGAAAAAGATTTTGCGGAAGTTCCGGGAGCCGGCGCAGCCGGGGGGCTTGGTTTTGGCGCCATAATCTTTCTAAACGCATCGCTTCATAAAGGTATTGATTTGATACTGGAACTGACTAATTTTGATACACAAATAAAAGACGCTGATTTCATTATCACCGGTGAAGGTAAAATTGATAACCAGACTATTCACGGAAAACTAATTCAGGGCATTATACAACATGCACACAAACAAGTGGTTCCTGTCATCGCTTTGTGCGGAACGTTGGATTCTGATGTGGAGAGCATTCAAAAACTGGGTCTGTATGCCGTATTTTCTATCCAGTCGAAACCAGGAACTCTTGAACGTGCGTTGAAAAATACGTCCCGCGATTTGATGCTTACCACTTTTAATGTGAGGCGCATGTTGAAAGCGTAATCTTTCCGGTTTCCTGTGTACTTTATTTTTTACAATTGCCTGCGTACACTCGACTGCCGAATTAATAGTTTGGCTTCAAATACTTTTTGCCTGATTTTTTCTGTATCATCCAATGCGCTTCGCAAAAACTCATAAGCAGTTTCTCCCATTCGGATGCCCGGCTGATCAATGGTGCTTAGTGTGGGGTAGATAAAATTGGAGACCATTGAGTTGCTGTAACCAACAACGCCGACATCGACTGGTATATTTAAACCAAGCTCACCCATTGCTTTGTAAACCCCCATTGCCACTTCATCTGACACGGTAAAAATAGCATCGGGCTTGTCGTCCGACAACAAAAGCTCCTTAGTAAAATAGTAACCTTCCTCTTTATTGACAAACTCACAGGTTTTCACCAAAGCGGGGTTGTACTCCATGTTGTTCAGTTTCAAAGCATGACAGTAGCCTTGATAACGGTCTTCGGCAATGGATGAGTATTCATGACCTCGAATATGTGCAATTTTTTTATAACCTTGTTGTATTAAATGTTTTACTGCGATTTCGGCACCGTGAAAATCATTCGTTTTAACAAAATGTCCCTGATAGTTTTTGGGCATTCGGTCAATTAATACAATAGGGATATTGTTTTTCTCCATGGACTTATTGTAAGAAATGTCAATCTCATTCCGGCAGGGTGCCAGAATGATTCCCGAAACATTCATGCCTATTAAACGGCCAACTAATTCCGATTCTTTTTGCGGAATATGGGCTGATTCGCTCAGAATGACCGCGAAATTATCTTTCTGAGCAGAGCTGACAATCCCTTTTAATATAGTGGCAAAAAAATAATGTTCTACACGCGGAAGAATCACGCCGATTATACTTGATTTACGCTTTCTTAACGAAGCCGCTATTTCATTTGGCGTATAATCAAGTTCTCGCGCAAGAGCCATAACAGCCTGCCGTGTTTTTTCTCCTACGTCCGATTTGCTGTTCAATGCTCTGGAAACGGTCGTAATAGAGATGTTTAGCCTTCTCGCTATTTCTTTCATTGTCATTTTATTATGCATAAAACCAATTGTTTTTAATGATTTACGATAACGTTTGCGGCAAATTTACGTAAAAAAATAGTAAATAAACGTAAATAAACGTAAAATTTACCGAAAAGAAGTATTTTTGTGGGGAAATTTAATGTTCATTAAAAAATTAATGCGATGAAAAAATTATTAACAAATGTTTTTTTGACTTTTGCCTTGCTTTTTTCTACCGGAGCGTTTGCTCAGGTTATTGTAAAAGGTAAAGTAGTTGACAAGACTAATGCACCACTTACGGGGGCCAGTGTAGTAATAAAAGGTACTACTGCCGGAACTGTTACTGATGCCAATGGTACATTTTCTTTTCAGACAGCACAAACCGGGAATGTGAATTTGGTATTCTCTTTTGTTGGTTTTCAAACACAAACTATTCCTGCAACCTTAAAAAAAGGTGCAAATAATTTTGTTGTTGTTATGAAAGGGATGAGCAGTGGCCTCAATGAGGTGGTTGTTACGGCTACCAATACTAGAAGAACTCAATTTCAGTCGCCGCTCTCTATTTCCATGTTTAAGCCCAAAACATTGGAACGGCTGAGCGCCAGTAGTGAGGCTGATATTTTAAGAACTGTCCCGGGAATTACTGCAGAAGGTGGGGGCGGAGAAGTTGCCTCAAATATTTTTGTGAGAGGTTTGCCTTCGGGTGGGCAATATCAGTTTACACCTATTCTCATTGATGGATTTCCGGTGATAAGTACTTTCGGCATGAACTCATCAGCACAAGATGCTTATTTCCGCCCCGATATGGGATTCAGATCTTTGGAATTTGTAAGAGGTGGTGTTTCTACTCTTTATGGCGTAGGTTCTGTTGCCGGTATTATCAGTTATACAAGTAAAACGGGTTCTCCTACTCCGCAACGGACATTTAATCTGGAGTGGGCAGACAAAGGGAGATACAAAGCTGACTTTTTTGCTTCCGGCCCTGTTGGTAATAAGAATTCCAATCTTTTCTATGCATTTACCGGAACTTACCGCTATGATAACGGCCCTTTGGTAACCGGCTTGCCTACTGAAGGGGTACAGTTCAGAGGAAACCTGAAAAAGGTAACCAAACACGGTGTGTTAACTTTGTATGCTCAGTATATAAATGATAAAGTTCAGTTTTTTCTTCCGCTTCCGCTAAATGGTTCAGACCGTTCAAGGGCAACCGGTAACGATGGTAATCCGGTATATACAATGCAAACCGCGGATGCAGCTAACATCGCTTATCCTACGCCGGGAGGCTATTACCAATCTCCTATTCGTAATGGCGTTTATACAAATGGTGGTTTTTTAATGCTGGATTTTAACCAGGACTTAGGAAATAACTGGAGATTTGATTCGAAGTTTAAATATGCAAAATACAAACACCAGTTTAACCTGTTTTTAGATGGTAGCGGTGTAAGTGGTGCTGCTCCTGTTGAAACCCAGCAGGAATATGTTGCAACAAGATTACCAGGTGTTTCACAATATTCATTTACTTATGACAGAACGGGCAAGTCTTTGAACTCTGAAGATAAATTATTCGAAAACAGGATTTTGGATAGGACGAGACCTATGACTGACATGACCGGTGAATTTAAATTCATTAAAGTTGTCAACGGTAAAAAAATGAAACAGACAATTACAATGGGGACTTTTCTTGCCAGAGCTGAAGCTGGTGACTTTGATGTTATCACTCGTTATCTTGGCACTTTTAATAATGAACCTCAGCTTGTGAACCTGTCTTATACAAGTGTTACCGGAAAGGCAATGAACTATACAGCAAATGGTGTCTCCGGAAGGAGCATTTATTATGCGAATAAACTCTTTGGTAGCAGCAAACAGGCTGTGTATTTTACGGATGAAATGGTTATGGGAAGATTGAGAGTTGACGCCGGATTACGGGTGGAACATACTGTTGGCGACATAAATATCGAAGGGAGTAAGACTTATACAATGAGTACAGACTCTACGCAAGGAAGCAATCTGAATACAGTGAAATGGGGAGATGGCACATGGACAAGAGGAACAGTTAGTGCTACAGATTATGCCGTAGCGCTGGCCGGGTTATATACCGTATCGGAGCATTCATCCGTTTACTTAAACCTGTCAAAAGGCTTTTTCTTTCCCATGTTGCGTGCAGTTAAGTTTCACGATGGTTCTCCACAGACTTATTCCACTGAAAAAATATACCAGGCTGAAGGGGGCTGGAAATATAGTTCCGGAAAATTAACAGCAACGGCAGCCCTTTATTATGTGGCTTTAAGAAACAGACGGCAGGTTGACTGGATAAATGCGCCCGGAGGAGGTATAGTCGAAGATGTCAATCTTGTGGGAACTTCTACTTTTGGCACAGAACTTACCTGGAACTGGAATCTTGTTAAGTACATGAGCTTTTATGGTAATTTCACCTATCAGAAACATCGTTATGATCTTTATGAAGGCCATCCTGAATATGTTGGAAACTGGCTGAGAAGACAACCTCGGCTCTTGTCGATGCTGGGAATTTCATACGATAATGGAAAATGGGATGCCAATCTTTCCAATAATTACATGGGTAAAAAATATACAAGTGACAACAATGCCATCTTGTTAGATCCTATTAATATTGTTCGGATTGATGCCGGTTACACGTTTCCTTTAGGGAAAAATACCAGCAAAACCTGGCGTTTAGGTCTCTCCGTCTTCAATTTGCTCAACAATGCAGGAGTAACGGAAGGTTATCCCCGTCTCGGTAATAACCAAACTGTTGCCGAATATTTCGTGGGACGCCCTATTCTGCCAAGACGTATTTTTATAAGGGCAACATTTAATTTATAATACAAAGAACTCATTTTTTATAAAATGATAATTTTGGTTCCTAATTGTAAATGTGCCCAACTTGTATTGTTGGGCATATTTTTTTCAGTGAGTATTTAGCAGGTAAAGAGAAAACATACTATGGATGATATCCTATTGTTAAAACATGCCCGGCAAATCTTGTTGGCCAATAATAGAGAAGGTTATACGATTCCGGGAGCAGGAATCTATCCATTTCAATGGAAATGGGATTCCGGCTTTATTGCTCTCGGCTTCAGTCATTTTGACTTGCAAAAAGCTATGACAGAACTCGAAACATTGTTCAATGCCCAGTGGGCCAACGGATTTGTTCCACATATTATTTTTCATTCTACGGCTGAAAGAAAAAGTTATTTTCCCGATGCTGCTTTTTACCATTCCTCACTTTCAGAAAATGCCAACCTGAAATATCAAACAACGACACTCACTCAACCTCCGGTAGAGGGATGGGTTTTGGAAAGGATTTTGAGTAGAGGGAGGTATCTTGCGGAAGTTCAGAGTTTTGTGAAAAGACTTTTTCCGAAAGTCATGGCACAGCATGAATACTTATATGAAAACCGCGACCCTTTTCAAGAAGGTCTTGTTTACATCCAGCATAATTGGGAATCGGGAACGGATAATTCGCCCGTTTGGGATGAAATCTGGAGCTCATTTAAGGTGCCGACATACGATTTTTCGCGTAAGGACACCCAGATTGTCAAGGAAGAACAAAGGCCATCAAAACAGGAATATGACTATTACCTATTCCTCATTGACTTGTTCAAAAAGTGGCATTACAACGATGAGATAATTGCCGGAAAATCCCCTTTTCTCGTGCAGGACCCGTTATTTAACAGCATGTTGGTTGCCTCTAACAATAGCCTGATTCGTCTTGGTAAACATTTTGGCTCTTCACAGGATGTAAAACGATTGGAAAAATGGAATAAGAAATCCATTTCAGCCTTTAATAAAAAACTTTTTGATAACAATGCCGGCATATACCGACATTTCGATTTGAGAAGTAACAGGTGGCTTGATGGCCTTACATCTTCGGGTTTTGCCCCACTGTTTGCGGGAATACCATCGCGGCAACAGATGAAAAAGATGCTTATTGCGCTGGAAAGGTTTTCCAGAGATGGAAAATATTTTTTCACACCTTCTTTTGATCCGGAGAATGCCCGTTTTGAGCCAAAGCGCTATTGGCGTGGCCCTGTTTGGGTGAATATGAACTGGCTGATTTTTGAAGGACTGAAATCCTATGGAGAGAGTACATGGGCGTGCAAAATAAAGGAAGATACATTGCAAATGGTTCGCAAACAGGGGTTTTTTGAGTATTTTGAACCGGATAAGAAAAAATCGCGAAAGCAGCAGCTTGGTTACGGGGGGAAACAATTTTCATGGACCGCTGCTCTAATTATTGATTTACTGAACGATAAACTATGAATTGGTTAGACTACGTCATCATTATTGCCTACCTCGGTGGATTCTTAGGTCTGGGCTATTTTTTTAAAGATAACAAATCATCAAAGGACTATTTTCTTGGTGGCCGTGAGGTGAGCTGGTTTCCGTTGAGCTTGTCGGTTATGGCAACACAGTTGTCGGCCATCAGCTTTATTTCTGCTCCTGCTTTTGTCGGCCTCCGTCCGGGCGGCGGGATGTCGTGGCTCACTTTTGAGTTCGCTGTTCCTCTCGCCATGATTCTGGTTGCCGTTGTTATTGTTCCGCCTTTGTACAAATCAGGGGTGGTAAGCATTTACGAATATCTTGAGAGGCGTTTTGATGCCAGCTCGCGGTTGCTTATCAGTCTCGTATTTCAGATTAGCCGTTCTTTCGGAACCGGTGTCATGGTTTATGCCGTTGCGCTGATTTTGCAGAGTGTATTGAATATTCAGTTTTGGCAAACGATTGTTATTATTGGAGTCATTACCTTAATCTACTCCTTTCAGGGAGGGATGCGCGCGGTTGTCTATGGAGACATGATTCAGATGATTATTCTTTTTGTTGGCATATTGGTGAGTCTCGGTTTTGGCTTGTACGCAATAGGCGGATGGCATCAGTTCATTACGCATGTAGATATGAGCAGGCTATATTCCGTTAATTTCAGTAAAATGGGGTTTCATGGTGATGGTTTCGGCTTTTGGCCGATGCTCATTGGGGGCTTGTTCTTATATACTTCCTATTACGGTACTGACCAAACCCAGATGCAGCGAATGTTGTCTGCAAAAGATACGGGTACTATTCGTAAATTATTGACTGTTAACGGATTGTTCAGGTTTCCCATAACGTTTATTTATAGCTTTATGGGGTTGGTTTTGGGAACGCTTTATTTTATGGTTCCCTCATACCATGCGGCTCTTCATCAAATCTTTATTACTCACAGCGCTTCTCTGAAACATAGTACGGATTTACTGGTTCCCGTATTCATTATAAGATACCTTCCGAACGGGATTATTGGAATCCTCCTCGTTGCTATCTTGTCTGCTGCCATGTCGTCTCTCAGTTCTACTATAAATTCATTGTCTGCGGTTACGGTAGAAGATTTTATCAAGCGATTCAAAACCATGGACGACCGGCAGTATGTCAGGGTTTCGCGGTTTGTGTCGCTTTTTTGGGGAGTCGTGTGTATCCTCTTTGCCTTTGTAGCAGGTGGAATAGCCGATACGGTTATTGAAGCCATCAATAAAGTCGGTTCTGTATTTTACGGTCCTGTTCTTGCGGCTTTCCTGTTGGCCATTTTGTCGAAGCGAACCCACGCTTTGGGTGTTAATATTGGGATTGTTACGGGCGTATTGGTGAATGTTGTCCTTTGGCTTTTTGTCCCCGAACTGTTTTGGTTTTGGTGGAATGCTATCGGCACTATTGTTACGGTAGTTGTGGCTGTATCACTCAGTATGCTAATACGGAAAGACTATCACAAAGAACTCTTGCATGTCGATAAATTTCTGTGGAAGACGCGTGAAAATCTGGTTCTGGTGATTTATTTTGTTGTTATTGTTTTGTTTTCGGTTTCGTTACCTTATATTTTTTAATGGACATGAATGAGTTGAGTATTTTAGAAGGGTTGAAAGAACTTTACGGAGAAAAGGCCGGTGAAGTTAATAAGCAAGTGGATGCGGTGATTGAAAAATACCACTCTTCGCTTCCTCAGTATGAGAAACAGTTGTCGGAAAAAGATGTGGTGCTCATCACTTATGCCGATACTATCCGCAGCAAAGGGCGTTTTCCGTTGGAAACATTAAATGAATTTCTGGGCCAGAACCTTGATGGACTTATTAACACGATTCATATTTTACCGTTTTTTCCGTTTTCGTCAGATGATGGATTTTCTGTAACAGATTACCATGCTGTAAATCCTGAATTTGGAACATGGGATCATGTCAGGTACCTGTCAGCCAAATATTATTTGATGTTTGATGCGGTTATCAACCATATGTCGAAGGATTCAGACTGGTTTAAGGGCTTTCTGGATGGGAAACCTGATTTTGCAAATTTTTTTATAGATATTGATGGGAAGGATGAGCGATTAAAACAAGTTTTTCGTCCAAGAGCTTTACCGTTGGTTCATAAATATCCAGCAAAGTCTGGAGAGATAAAGAGTGTGTGGACTACCTTTAGCGAAGATCAGGTTGATTTAAATTACGCCAATGGAAAAGTTTTTGTCGCAATATTGGAACTGTTGCTTTTTTACATTTCAAAAGGTGCTCGCCTAATCAGACTCGATGCAATTGGATTTCTATGGAAACGTCTCGGAACAACCTGCTTAAACCTCCCGGAAACGCATTTGGTGATTCAACTTTACCGTAAAATCATTGAAAGCCTGACGTCTGGTATTTTGTTTATTACCGAAACCAATGTTCCTCACAAAGACAATATCTCCTATTTTGGTGACGGAAACAATGAGGCTCATCTCGTATATAATTTTACTTTACCGCCATTGTTGGCTTTTAGCCTGATAACTTCCAATGTAAAAAAGCTTGGCAAGTGGCTATCCGGGTTGGATTTACCTTTGGGAGAAGCCTGCTATTTTAATTTTACGGCCAGTCATGATGGTATTGGATTACAACCGGTGAAAGATATTTTAACAGGAGAAGAAATAGCGAAACTTGAGCACCATACTAAAGTAAATAACGGATTTGTTTCTTATAAAGATAATCCTGATGGAACATGTTCTCTTTACGAACTCAACTGTTCCTATCTGAATATTGTTTCCAGTCCGAACGATTCAAGGCGGCTAAAAACACAAAAATTCATGCTGACACAAGCTTTCACGCTTACTTTACCAGGAATACCCGGGGTATATATTCATTCTCTTCTCGGAACCCAGAACGACCTAGAGGCCGTTGAAGAAAGCGGTATTAAGCGAAGAATAAATCGTTCAAAACTTAATTATGATAAGCTGGTTGAGGTATTGGCGGAGGAAGGTTCTTTGCGAAATCTTGTTTTCACGAGGTACAAAAAATTATTACAAATCAGACGTTCTTACAAATGGTTTGCCCCATTCTTAAGGTTTGAGACAAAAACCAAGGATGACCATGTTATTGTAATTCAAAAAAAGCAGGGGGAGAAACGTTTTTGGGCAGTCTTTAATTTTTCGGATAAGACGCGTATTTTTCATTTTCACCAAAACACAAGGGTAATAGATCTTATGACTGGAAATATTGAGCATTCTGATAAGATATTTCTCGAACCTTATGCCTATCATTGGTACGAATCCATTTAGCAGGCAGTAGGATGCTTTTCTTGCCGAACAAGGTACTCCCTTTTGCTGCATCAGATGAAGTGAGAAATCCCTCTCTTTAGAATCTTTTTTGTATTTTTATCTTCAGAAATATTCCCCTGTCATAAAAAGAAGATAAGCTCATGGATAAAATCAAGTTCATTATCGATAAGCTGGACATAAAACCGCATCCCGAAGGTGGTTATTTCAGAGAAACTTACCGGAGTAAGGGCGAAATACAACCGGAATGTCTTGGATCGGATTACCATGGGAAAAGAAATTTTGCTACGGGCATCTATTTTCTGCTGACATCGGATATGTTTTCGGC
>JAJRQN010000218.1 GCA_024280235.1 Bacteroidota bacterium
GTCGGTACTGAGAAGCTTTGCTCTAAATATTTTAAGGAAAAATAAAATTGACAATATTAATAGTGAGTTATATGAAAACAGCCTTCAATACTACAAACTATACAGTTATCAACAATTTATTTAGAATTGAACAGCCCTGATGTGTTCTACCCACTCACTTTTATAAAGAACCTATAAATTTGTATCCTGTTAGTTTCCGCTCATCATTTTTTGAATAGCAGCGAGCATTTGTTTTGGCTTTTTTGTTGGAAGGAATAGTGTTTTCTTATTCTTAAGTTTAAGCTTAAGGCCGATAGTTTCATTGCTTTTTGTCTCAAGAGAAAAGGTTTCCAGCTGCTGAGGGGTAATTTTGTATTTGAACAAACCAAGAGGAATCATTTTGTAGCATATCTCATCACGGCTTACGGTAATGTTTATTTGGATAAAAAAAAGAACGGCAATGGGGATGATAAGTAGCAGCGACAGGATGACCAGCCCGCTATCGGTAACCGGATACGGGCCAAATGGTTTTTGCATCACAACCTGGCGGTAGATAACTGCTGAAAAGCTAATGATTTCAAAAAGCAGTACAAGACGAATCCAAAAACGTTGAATGTTTTGTTTCTCAGTGAAATACAGAGCAGTTCCCTTATTTTTCTTCCTCATTAGTATGTTGTTTAAATAAGCGTAACAAATATATTTATATCTTTGCATTCGTCAACTGAAAAGCAAAGATACATGGAAGTACAATACGTTATACTCGTAAATAACAATGATAAGCCTCTTGGTACTATGGAAAAGATTGAGGCACATGAAAAGGCGGTATTACACAGGGCTTTTTCCGTTTTTATTTTTAACTCTGAAAATAAACTCATGCTTCAGCAACGTGCATTGCACAAGTATCATTCGCCAGGATTGTGGACCAACACTGTTTGTAGTCATCCTCATGCCGGAGAACAAACACTTGCGGCAGCTCATCGACGTATGATAGAGGAAATGGGGTTTGACTGTGATATTAATGAAGCATTCTCTTTTGTTTATAAAGCTGATGTTGGCCAAGGCCTAAAAGAACATGAATTTGACCATGTTTTTACCGGAGTTTGTGATGACAAACCTTTCCCCAATCCCGATGAAGTTGCTGATTGGAAATATGTTGATATAGACTTTGTGGCCAAAGATGTTAAAGAACACCCTGCCGATTATACAGAATGGTTTAAAATTGCTTTAAATCAGGTAATTAGGCATTTTAGAAACAGTGGCATAATCTGATAAAGTTTTTCTTTCTGATTAATTTTTTTTTTACTTTGAGCGCTTCCTGATAGCGTTACCCTGCTTTTCTTTGCCTGTCCAGCTTTTTCATTGCATCAAAGTATTGCCTTGTTTCTTTTACCACCACTCCCGACAACAGCAGCAGGGCAATCAGGTTTGGAATAGTCATAAAAGTGATGACCATATCCACAAAATGCCAAACCAAATCAATACCCCAGACCGAGCCGAAGAAAACAAAAATTCCGTAAAGATAACGGTAAGGAACAATTGCTTTTTCGCCCAACAGATAATTAGCGGCACGGGTTCCATAATACGACCAGCTGATGACAGTGGAAAGGCAAACATCAATAATCCGAATGTGATTATATGTTTCCCGATGTTGGCCAGGCCAATAGCAGCCAGTCCTTCGTTCATGCCGAGAATAGTCATACCAACCCCTTTTATTCCTGAATGCCATGCATCTGTGCTAATGAGCATTAAAGCCGTCATTGTACAGATAATCAACGTGTCCACCAGAGGCTCAAGTGAGGCTACCAATCCTTCACGGGCGGGATACTCGGTTTTGGCTGCAGCATGGGCAATGGGAGCCGAACCCTGACCAGCCTCATTAGAGAAAAGTCCCCGCCGGATACCCCATATCATGGTCATCATTATGGAGGAGCCTACAAAACCTCCGGTGGCGGCTGTTCCTGTAAAGGCACCTTCAAAAATCATTGCAAAAGCATGTGGCAGGTAAGCAGCACGATCGATAAGCACCAGCATGATGGCAAGTACATAAGTAACTGCCATGAAAGGAACCAGTTTTGCAGTTACTTCTGCAATGCGTTTAAGCCCGCCGACAATAATTAGTAGTACCAACCCGGTGATTACCAGTCCCGAAGCCCACGTGGGAAAACCGTAAGTAGTTCTTAAAGCATCGGTCATGCCGTTGGCTTGTGCCATGTTCCCTGTACCCAGCGAAGCCAGAATGGTGGCAACAGCAAAGATGCCGGCCAGAATTTTAGCTGTTTTTGGCATGTTGTATATTTTTCCAATGGCATCGCGAATATAGTACATGGGGCCACCCGAAACGGTGCCATCCGAGTTGAAAACACGGTATTTATGTGCCAGTGTACATTCTGAATATTTCAAAATCATACCTAGAAAACCCGTAACCCACATCCAAAATACGGCACCAGGGCCGCCAAGATAAATGGCCAGTGCCACACCCACAATATTACCTGTGCCCACAGTGGCCGAGAGGGCGGTGGTGAGGGCCTTGAAATGGTTTACATCACCTTCGTCTTCTTTGTTGTCGTATTTTCCGGCCACAATCCGGATGGAGTGCCATAATTTGGTAACATTTAAAAATTTCAGCCTGATGATAAAGTACAAACCGGTGGGAACCAGTAAGAAAAGAATAGCATAACCGCCGATATAACTGTTGTACCAAACAATTCCTTTGTCAATAACCTGTAGAAATCCATTCATAAGCTTGGGCTGAAGATGATTTAAAAAAACAAAGATGGGAAAAATATGTTTACGAGCGAAATACTTTTTATTCGGGAAACGGTTTGGGCATTGTTTTATAAATTCAAGTGCAGACGCCTGAAACGGAAGTATTTGAGATGGTGATTAATTTCGTGTGCCAAAAATTTTAGACCCAACTCTAACTATAGTAGCTCCTTCTTCGATAGCGATGGGATAGTCGCCCGACATGCCCATACTGATTTCTTTGAAACAGGCGGTATCCGGAAAATATTTTGATTTCAGATAATCGAAGGTCTCTTTCAACTTCCGGAACTCGCTGTGAATTAGCCCGACATCATCAGTATTAGTTGCCATGCCCATCACTCCGCAAAGATGAATATTTTTCAGCTGTTTATATTCGTCCGACTTCAGGATATCTTCAGCTGTTTCCCTGTCCAACCCGAATTTAGATTCTTCTTCGGCAATATGAAATTCCAAAAGGTAGTCAATCGTCCGGCTGTTTTTTATTGCCTGTTTATTGATTTCTTTGAGAATTTTCAGGCTGTCGGCAGCATGGATCAGCGACACAAACGGAGCAATATATTTTACTTTGTTGGTTTGTAGATGGCCGATAAAATGCCAACGGATATCCTGTGGCAGCTGAGGGAATTTGGCAGCCATATCCTGTGCTTTGTTTTCTCCAAAATCACGTTGTCCGCAGTCGTACGCTGCCTGAATCATCTCCACCGGCTTAGTTTTTGAAACAGCTACGAGCTTAACATGTGGAGGAAGGTCATTCAGTACTTTTTTCAGATTGGTTTGAATATCCATGGGTTTATCTTTTCTGCAAAATTAATGAAACCCTTAAATCCGCAAGACTCTTTCTACTGCAAGGCCGAACTGCACGCCATTGTTGACAATACTCGCTTTAAGTTCCTCACCGAAACTTAGGCTACGCTTGCGGTACTTATTCGTTGCACCTTCCAACACTGACGCCCATTTCAACCTTTCGTAACATAACAGCCTTGCGGATTTAAGGGAAACTAAAAAAAAATTGATGCTTTGTGAAAATCATTTTTACAGCGCTGTCTTATTTACCAGTACATAGCTTCGTTTTTCGAAAGCAGGATAAGGAAGAGGCGGCATAACTTCTCGCTTTGCCTGTTTTTTCAAAGTAATATTCAAGGGAAAAGGCTTCTGTAATTTCTTGTTTTGAACCCAAAGTTCACTTTGTCCTTTCCATTTTTCCGTATGGATGGTTATGATGATATTATCCGTACTGTTCATTGGGATTACCGAAAACCACGCCCATTTTCCTTTGATACTTTGTTTGTTGACTTTCAGCATCCTTCCGGCCTGTTTTACGGTAACATCCGGAAACTCATCTTCTTTTCCCGAAGGTTTGAGAAGCAAAGCCACCTCTGCGGCCCTGTTGTTTTCCGATGCTCCCGGAGTTATTGTGAAGACAAAATGCTTTTTTTTCACTTTTGCAGAAACCGGATAAGCAATGGTCTTCGTTTTAAACGCGGATTGCCGAAGGATATTTCCGATATCCTTTTTTTCACCGTTGGAAGTAACCTCTCTGATGTTTTGTACTTGCATGAAATGTGCTTTTGGCCCTGCTTCAAAAATATCATAACGTATTTGGTTTCCAACGGTTTTCAGTGTGAAAACAGCATCGGCAAGTAACGGACGTGAAGTGCTGCTCATGGGATAAATGTTATACAATGCCGTTTCAAAGCCATTTAAGGGTAGCGTAAGAATTCCGCCGGCA
>JAJRQN010000219.1 GCA_024280235.1 Bacteroidota bacterium
CATATCTGCACGACTTTTTATGTAAAATTAATGAAAACCGTGCATTTATTAACCTATTACTGACCTAAAGTTATCAACATATACTGTTGGATATCAGTTAATAAAATGGTGGTTTTTGAGAAAATCAGCAGACCCTAATTAATTTTTTTACAGGCAATAATGATCCGTCCGTTCAATTTCACATCCCCTCTTAAATTTACAGAAAACAATCTTGTTTTCGCCACAGGCAAACAATACCCAAGAATGATTAAAAACATTTTGGCGCTTTTTGTATACACTCTACACCCTTTGCGAGGAATACAAGCGCCTGATAAACAGCAACCCTAAAACTTGAAAAGAAGAAACATTTAGCCGAAACCCTGTCTTTTTACATGGGCAAAAACACACCCAAACGCCAAGAGTTTATTATGGAAAACCTGCGTTTTGAAGAAGATGTGATGGAAATTAATAAAATTACCACACCTAACATAACATCCCTAAAAAACGGCAGAACAGGATGGCTTTTTAACAGGAAATATCAGGCCGGAGCTACAACCCGACACCGAAACCTACCCGAATCAAAGGATTAGAATAAGGTGTGTACCGGTCTTCCAGAAAATTATACATCACAGAAACGGTAAAAAAAGCTTTTCCGCTCACAGGCTGCATGAAACCCAGTCCGGCAAAAAGACTGTTAACCGTACGGTTGGCATTTTGATCGATCGAATAATAATCCGGAACACTTAATATTTCATACTCTGCCTGGGCATAAAGAAATTTCCAAAATATGTAGCGCAAAAAAAGGCTGCCACCATAAATGTTGTAATTATATTTAATATTCTGATAATCTTTATACCATTGGTGCATATAGGTAAGCCGGCTTCCGACCTGAAACTGCCGAGTAACGCTGTAACCGATAATCGGGGTAATTTGTATGTATGAGCTGTAGGTGGAATAGCCGCCTCCCAGTCCCCCGCCAAAGAAAAAACGACTACCGGTATTTTTTGCTTTTTGCGACACATTGGAAACTCTTTCTACCTGACCCGTTTGCTCTTTTTTCGTCGTACTTGTTTTGGTGGTGTTTTGATACTGTGCACGAACGGGTACGGTAAAAACAAACACCCCAAACACTACCATAAACAGCGTATAGTGTAACTTTTTCATCATCGAAAATTTTATGCAATGATACAATAATTTTCAGATACGAACGTCATTCAAATTGTTGGTTATCTTTGTCGCGCAAATGTAAATGACTTTTTTGAAAACAAAACATAACAAAAAGAAAGCAATAACAGGCCTGAGAAACGGGCTTTTTTTCCTGTTGGCCGGCGCACTGTTTTTATCCGCCTGCCGAAAAGAAATTACAGATACCAATCCCGATATCCGGCTCTCTTTTTCCAACGATTCCATTATTTTTGATACGGTATTCACTTCTCTCGGATCGGCTACCCATCGTTTAATGGTATATAATCCATCACACTCTAAAATTAAGATTTCTGATATCCGGCTTGAAAAAGGCACTGCTTCCGATTTTCGTATCAATATTGATGGTGAATCCTCTTTTGATAAAAAAGATGTGGAGCTTCGTGGTGGCGATAGTCTATTTATCTTTGCGCAGGTCACCATCGACCCCAACAATGCGGCCAATCCATTTGTGGTAGAAGACCGCCTGCTGTTCAACACCAACGGAAACGAGCAGTCGGTGAAACTGGTGGCATGGGGCAAAAACGCGCGCTACATTTTGGCCGATCATTACACCCCCGGTTTCCCTCCTTACAAAATTGTGGCCGATAGTTTGGAAAGTACCGAATGGACTCCCGACAAGCCCATTGTGGTGTATGGCTATGCCGTTGTGAACTCTTATGGCAGCCTGAAAATTGATGCCGGGACAAAGGTTTACTTTCATAAAAATTCAGGACTGTGGATTTATGCCAACGGGCAGTTAAACGTAGAAGGAACACGGGAAAATCCTGTCGTATTTCAGGGCGACCGTCTGGAAAAAGATTATGCCGAATTACCGGGTCAGTGGGACCGTATCTGGATTATGGAAGGCCGCCCGGGATTTGACAATCGTATCAGCAATACTATCATAAAAAACGGTTTTATCGGAATTCAGGCCGAATCGTTTTTTGAAAAAACAAAAAACAAACTCCTGCTCGACAATGTAGTGATTGAAAACATGAACGGCGCCGGTATCCTTAGCCGCAACTACACCATTGAAGGCAAGAATATGGTAGTGGCCAACTGTGGAGGTTATTGCCTGGCGCTCACGGGCGGAGGCAATTACCGGTTTATCCAAAGCACCATTGCCAATTACTGGCCCTACTCTATTCGTAACAACCCGGCAGTTCTGATTTCTAACTTCCTGAAAGACACAAACAACAATCCGGTACCTATCCCTATACATTTCACACTTGGTAACAGTATCATATACGGATACAACAACAACGAATTTGGTACAGCCATGGTGGCTGGTGCCGACTCGACCTATCTGTTGAGCCACTGTTTGGTTAAAACAAGGCTTTCGATGGATAACACCGGTTATTTCCGGAACATTATTAAAAACCAAGACCCCTTATTTTTAAATACAGAAACCCAAGATTACCGTATTGACACTTTATCGCCTGCCATTGGCACAGGCGACCCGGCCATTGGAGACGAAGCTCCTTACGACTTGTTAGGAAATCCCCGCGGCAAAAAACCAGACCTTGGGGCTTATCAATTTGTTCCGGGACAAAACAAAAAATCAAAATAATCATCTATTTTTGCCACACAATCAACAACCTTAGCAAAAACTCATATGGTCATAGGAATCGGAGGCGTGAGTAACGCCGGGAAAACAACACTGGCAAACCGGCTGAAAGACGCGCTGAGCCCCCTCCGCATCACTATTTTGTGTCAGGATGACTTTGCCAGGCCCACTTTTGAGATTCCCCGTATCAACGGACATGTAGATTGGGAAATCCCGGAATCGATTGATCTGGCGCGCTATTACCGGCATGTTTTGAAAGCCCGTGAAGAGAACGACATTGTGATTGCCGAAGGCTTGTTTGCCTTTTGCGACAAACACATTTACAGCCACTACGATAAAAAGATATTTTTAACCATTAGCAAAGAGACCTTTTGGAAGCGAAAATCGAAAGACCTGCGCTGGGGTAAAGAGCCCGAATGGTACATGGAACATATTTGGCAAAGCCATTTTAAATGTGGCATGTTGGAAGAGATTGACAACAACACTCTGGTACTTTCGGGTGAAGCGACCATCGACCTGAAGCCCCTCTTGCATTTTCTTGATATAGACCGGTTTATTTCCAAAACATTGTCCTGAAAAAAATTTCATTATGTCTGCTGCAAACCCGTTACCCACCCTGCATGTATTGTACTTTCTCGAAGGAGAAGATCTCTTTCTTGCGGAAGTTAAACGTACTGACCTGATAAATGAACCGGATAAAAGCAAAGTGTTTTTTTGGCTGTTGGTGAAAAAACAAACAGAAACTGTAGAAAAACTGGATTTTGTTTCCATGAAATCGGAAGAGGGAAAAGAACAGCGCCTGTTTCTCCAGGGAGATTTGTTTTTTGATACGCAGGGCGGATCTTTCGAAGACCAGGAAGGAAAACACCGCTTACAAACACGGCCCCCGGTTCGTTTACCCGAGAATACCCTGCAGGAAATAAAAAAATTCATCCAAAACCTTTAACCTTTTTCTGTCCGCTGTCATATACCCGGCAATACTTTGCCGTTTATTAATTGCGCAGGATCATCACCTGACCTGTTTCATTTTTTCGAGACAAAAAGCCACCTTTTCCTTTTCGGGCAAAAAGCCATCCAGCCAGTGTATTTTCACTCCTTTTTTTTCCATTCGCCTGAACCAGGTCATCTGTCTTTTAGAAAACTGATGAATGGCAGTATTCAGGCGGGCGAACATTTCGTCATAGCTTAACACCCCTGTAACATACCGGGTAACATAACGGTATTCCAGGCCGTAAAAAGTTAGTTGTGCCGGTTGCAATCCCGATTGAAGCAGCCGTTTTACTTCTTCAATCATACCGTTTTCCAAACGGTACTTCAAACGTTGGGTAATTCGGCGTCGTACTTCTTCGCGCGGAAATGACAGCCCAAAGTTCAAACTGCGGATCGGAGGAAACGGCTCCCTTGCCGGATGTTGTTTTTCATACTCCCGTATCTCGATGGCACGTATGGTACGGCGACGTTCGGTGATATCCGTGGTATTGTGCAGCGGACCGTAACTTTTCAACAATGCTATAAGTTCCTCCTCCGAAAAACGCCCAAACCGTTCACGCAAAACCGGATTTTCCGGTACCCGCCGTAAAAAATATCCGTTGAGTACCGCTTCGAGATACAGCCCCGTTCCGCCACATAAAACCGGAAAACGGTTGCGCTTTTTAATGTCGGAATAAGCGGCAAGAAAATCCCTTTGAAACAAATAAACATTGTACTCGGTCCCGGGATCGGCAATATCCACCAAATGGTACGGAATATTTTTCCCTTCCACCACATAATCGGCCAAATCTTTTCCGGTGCCAATATCCATTCCACGATATACCTGACGCGAATCGGCACTGATAATTTCACCATCCATTTCATAAGCCAGCAAAGCGGCCAAACGGGTTTTACCTGTGGCGGTAGGCCCAAGGATAGTAACCATTTCTGTATTCGGTTTTTTCACAAAGCGAAAATACACCTTTTACTGCGTGACTAAACAAACATTTTTCTGTTTTTTCGGAGGTAACAACAATGTTTTTTTACTTTTGTAGTTACTATTTAAAAGGAAAAAGGGGCTGCTCCCCCTCTGTATTTTTTGTAAAAATTTATGAGAAAAACCTGCTTATCTGTGGAGAAAAATATTCGGGCATGCCCGATTAAAATCATTTTACTCTTTTGGCTGTTGCTGACCGGTACGATGCTTTTTTCGCAGCAAATGACCGGTTTGGGTTTCGACAATTATAACGGGTCAGCAGGTGCTGCGCTTAATCCGGCATTCCTTTCCAACTCAAAAGTGTACCTCGATATTAACCTCACTACAGCGGGCTTTTTCATAGAAAACAACATGGGTTATTTCGACAAAGACAGTACCGGTTTTTGGGATCTGGTACACATGATTACCCGTCCCGATTACCGAGGTCCCGACATTAATACCGTTTTGTACCAAAACCACAAAAAGAAGAATTTCTTTGTCTCCTCTGAAATCCGGGGACCTTCGGTTATGATACAGGCGGGCCGGCAGGCATTTGCCGCCGGAATCACCTTTCACTCTGTCAGCTCCGGTGTAAACCTCCCTTACGAAATGGTACTCAGTAAAGGCCGGCTCTCCGATACTGTTTTGGTAAACAACCGGTTTGACAACAAAGATTTCAGCATGGCTTCGCTGAGCTGGGCCTCGCTCAACCTAAACTATGCCTACGATTTGATAGACCGTGGAGACACCAAATTCACCGTAGGCGCCGGTTTCAAAATACTTTTCGGTATGGCCGGTGCCTATGCGGCCACTTCACGGTTAAAATATAACGTTCCCAACACAACAACTCTCGAAGTAGAGAATTTCAACAGTCAGATAGCCTATGCGCTTCCCGTTGATTATGATGATTTTGGTAAAGCCGTAACCGATCCGGTTTTTAAGGGACACGGAATCGGTATAGATATCGGCTTTTTATACACCCGGCTTAAAACCTTTACCGATCCAGGTGAAAAGCGATTGTGTGCCAAACCTTATGCCGATTACCTTTATAAATTCGGTATTTCCATAATGGATTTGGGCGGAATCCGTTTTAACCACCATGCCGAAGTACATCAATTCGACAACCGCAGCGCCAACTGGCAACGGTTCGACACGGTTTCAACACCCAGCATAAATGCCTCCATGGCCACGCTGAGTACCGTTTTTTACGGCACCCCCGACCGTTCGCTTACCGACACCTCCTTTTTTATGAGCCTGCCTACCACATTAAGCATTCAATATGATTATCATTTTGAAGGTTCTTTTTACCTCTGTGCCTACTGGCAACAGCCACTACGTTTCAGGCTCAGAACTGTTCGCCAATCACCCGTGTTTGCTGTAGTGCCTCGTTATGAAACCAGAATTTTCGGCGCCAGCCTGCCGGTTACTTTGTACAATTATGAAAAAATCAGAATCGGCGCCTCCCTGCGCATATATTCTGTCACCGTTGGCACAGAAAAACTGGGCACATTTCTCGGTACTGGCGACCTTAC
>JAJRQN010000220.1 GCA_024280235.1 Bacteroidota bacterium
TCATCCCTGCTTGCTGTTGTACCAACAGGCGGGACAGGCGGATTAAGCAGATTAAGCGGATTTTAGTTTTTCGCAAGCGAAAAACATCCGTTAAATCCGCTTAATCCGATGATTATTTTTTTGGAGATAATCATTCTCCTGTGTGTTCCCGCTTTAAGCGGGGCCATGGATGTTTCATCTGTTTATAATTTTGTAATTAACTGTCATTTAACATTATATATTTGTCATCCCCGCTTGCTGTTGTACCAACAGGCGGGACAGGCGAATTAAGCAGATTAAGCGGATTTTAGTTTTTCGCAAGCGAAAAACATCCGTTAAATCCGCTTAATCCGCTTAATCCGATGATTATTTTTTGGGGATAATCATTCTCCTGCCCGCCCGTACCTAACGGGATGTTCGGGCGGGTGTATTCCCGCTTTAAGCGGGGTCATGAATGTTTCATGTGTTTATAATTTTGTAATTAACTGTCAGATAACATTATATATTTATCATGGGATTACACGCCTGACGGCCGTCAGGCGTGTAATCCGTTAAATCTGTCAAATCCGATAATTATTTCTTTGCCTGACCGGATATAGGCGGGCCTGCCTGACTTTCAGATGGGTGTGTTTAAAATTTAAACATGAGTGTTTTATGTGTTTACAGTCTTGTAATACACTGATATTAAATATCTTGTCATTATCTCCCCGGATTGAAATCCAAGGCTGCATTTGAATTGTCCGCTATGCGGACTAATAATCATGCTATTCTTGAACTATCTCTTTGACTGCCATGAAATTCCCTTATTCTTGAATCGCTTCCTGGCTAAACGGACAGGCCTCATCAGTGTTCAATATTTAAACAATAGTAAATGATTTAAGACCCCAATGAGAGCAAATCAAAACCACCTTATAGATAAGAGGTAAGATTATTATTTCTGAAAAAAATAACTTAATCGATAGGGGTATTTTTTAAAAGAGGCGTCTATACAAGTACTAATCCTTAAAATATATTTCTATGAAAAAGATTTACAGTGTAATTTTCTTTGCATTATTGATGACTGTTTCGCAGCTTGCGTTTAGTATGTCAATTTTATTGGTAAACGACAATGGCTATAAGCCTGACAGGGTTCAGGTTATTGAACAGGCAATTAAAGATGCCGGGTACACCTACACGCTTTATGATGCACCTACCGAAGGAAAAGCGCCTTCATTTGATTTTATGAAATCATTTGATGTGGTCATCTGGTACACGGGAAATGATGGTGCCGGACTTTATTTATGGAATGGCGATGACACAAACAATAAAGCCATTGAAGACTATATTGATGGTGGTGGGATGTTTTGGTTGCAGGGTCTTGATTTTCTTTATGACAGGTACAAGGTAACTGATACCGTTTTTCAGGACACAAGCTTTGTGTATAAATATCTCGGAATAAAAGAGTATTATGGACAATCGCACAAAGATGATGGTGTTTATTCTGACGGTGTGCCGGAGTTGGATACTGTTGGGGGAAACGGAATCTTCAGTTTAAGTCCTTTAAAATGGGTGTATAAGACTATGTATTATGTGGATGCTTTGTTGCCAACGAATAATGCCAAAGCAGTTTATCGTATGGGACCCAAAGGCTATGATTTGGATGCTTATTTTTCCGGAATTTACAATGAAGTAGGCACAGCTAATAAGTCATCCAGAGACAGTAAAACGGGAAAAGTTCTCTCTTTTGCGTTTGAAACAGCCCGAATTGATACACCTGAAAATACTGCCGAACTTTTTAAAGAAGGGCTGGACTACTTCAGCCAGTTTGCTTCTGCGACCATTCCGGTTTCCAGTATTTCTATTCATACGCCTAACGATACGAAAACAATTGATGTAAATAAAGGTACATTACAATGTTCTGCCACTGTTTTGCCTGACAATGCTACCAACAAAACGGTTTCGTGGGAACTTAATTCAGGAAACCTTGTGGCTTCGATAGATCAAAACGGGCTGTTGACAGCCAGTGGCGGTCCAACCGGAAACGGTACGGTTTGGGTAAAAGCTACGGCTATTGACGGCAGTGGCGTGGCTGATTCGGTCGAAATTACAATCTCAAATCAGGGGGAACCGAGTGCTTATTATGTGCTTTTGGTGAATGACAATGGAAACGGAACAGACCGCTATCAGGTGGTGGATACAGCCATAACCCATGCAGGCTATCCTGTTGATGTATATAATACTGTATTGACTGACACTTTCCCGAATTATAATACTTTGAAGAATTATAAATTTGTGGTTTGGTACACAGGTAACGATGGAGTTGACCTGAAGCTTTGGGATGTAAGTGATTCAGCCAATATCCAATTTAATGCTCCGTTGAAAAAGTATATTGATAATGGTGGTGTTGTTTGGGTACAAGGACTTGATTTTCTTTATGATATTTATGGTAAAAAATATACCGATGTGCTTGATAATGGTGATTCATGTATTGCAAAATACAAAGCCGGAGACTTCGTATATGATTATATGGGATTGAAAGCTTATGTGGCACAATCGCATGCTAACGATAGTAAAACAGGCGTGGCAGAGTTGGATGTTGTGGCCAACAATGGTATTTGTACAATGGATCCGGTAAAATGGACTTATTCAACGATGTGGTATGTAGATGCAATGGAAATAAGTGATGGTGCACAGGGAATATATACGATGGGGCCATCAGACTATGTCTTTGCTTCATATTACGCTATGATGGCAAATACCATTGGAAAAGGGAATGTAGTTACATCCACATTTGAAACTGCTCGTCTTGATTCGCAGGACAATGCGGATGAACTGTTTAAAGAAGTGCTGGATTATTACAAAAATAATGTGAACAGCGTGGGTAATAATTATATCGAGAGTATCGGCATTCGTGTTTATCCCAATCCGGTAAGCAATTCTGCACATGTTGTTTATACTTTAACGAATAGTGCAGTCGTTTCCTTTAAACTTATTGATGTTACGGGAAAAGTAATTCTTAATAAGAATCTTGGAAATCAGCCTAAAGGCCTGCATATGATTAATTTCTCCGTTGATAACCTGGGTTTGAATAATGGTGTGTATTTTTACACCGTTTCAACAGGCCATCGTTTGCATACAGGGAAGCTTGTTGTAAATAATTAGAAATAAGTCTTGTAGAGAAGACATGTGTTACCCGGAAAGTAATAACGTGTCTTCTCTTCTGCGCCGTTTTTGAACAGAAGAAAAAGTTATTCTAGTTTTGATTATGCGAACATATCGAGTATTTCTGGTAATGACATTGATGCTTTTGGTGCCAATGGTTTCTTTTTCTCAGTTTGCAGCAAAGACTTCGATTCAGAAAGTGGAGGCTGTTGGTCTCTCTTTTTTGAAAAAGCATCCTGCATCTTCAAAACTTTCTATTTCGCAAATTGAGAAGCAGACTCTCTCGAATGGAAGCAGCGTGTATCTGGCCCGCCTTAAACCAACCGGCTTTTTGATTGTGTCATTGGCATCAGCAAGGCCGGTTTATGCTTTTTCATTCCTGAATGATTATGGCGTTTTACCACACCAACAAACATTTACTCAGGCACTGTTTCGCGATATTTCTATTCAAAAACCAACCCCTGCTTCTCAAAAGCAAACTCAGGTTGAGAAAACATGGGGGCCTTTTGTGCAAACATTATGGGGACAGGTAAATTGCTATGATAAGAATAATACGCTGGTAAATGTTACAAATTATTACACTCCACATAACTACGCTGCGGGATGTGTTGCTATTTCCATGAGTACAATATTTCACTATTACCGCTGGCCATTGCGAGGTGTTGGTTCAACAACATATACCGATAGCAGAGGAAGCAGTCAGGGAACTTATTCCGTTGACTATGGCCATACGGATTACGATTGGAAAGATATGCTGAATCGATACAAATACAAAAGTTCCACATTGATACAGCGACAAGCTGTGGGGCAGTTAGCCTATCATGTGGCGGTTTCTTTGCATATGGATTTTGAATATAACGGATCTACATCCAATGTTAACCGTATTCCTTCCGCTGCAAACAGACATTTCCGTTTCAGCGGCCTGGAACGAACACCTTCTTACAGTAAGTTTTGGACACTTCTTGACAGGAATCTTTCACATAATATCCCTGTAGTTTTTGCAGTAAAAAATGATAAAGGTGTTGGCCACTCTATTATCTGTGATGGACTAAAAATTGACGAAAACGGTGTCTGCTATTACCATCTCAACATGGGATGGTGGGGGACAAGTAACGGATGGTACCGGATTCGGGATACCTGGAATGCAGGTACTTATAATGCCATTACCGATGCGGTCTTCTTTTTGTTGCCCAGCCCTTATTTGGAAACGCCTTATGTGAAGGCCGGAGCTGACAAGGTGAATATCTGTTGGCGTTTTCCTGTAAAAATTGATGTGGAGGCTTTCGAGATTCAGCAGAAGATAGACAATGGCAACTGGACTACACTAAGCAATAAGATTACCGATACTTGTTATTTGGCCAATGTACTGCCTTCTCATAATCAGTATTTCCGTGTCAGAGCAGAAATTAATGACCGGTGGCCTTATGATGGGTGGTCGAATGTAGGGCTTGTTACACAGGATATTACAGGAATTAAAGATAATTTCTCAAAAGTTAATATCGCTCTGAGTCCAAATCCTGCTTCTGAGATGCTGAATATCCGTTTTGATACAAAGACTGTAACTTCCTTTGCTGTCTATAATTCTGTTGGGCAGATGGTGATCTCTGTAAGTCGTCCGGATACTGAAACATATGATAAACTCAATATCGGATTCCTTTATAAAGGTATTTATTTTATCCGTTTTTATGATAAAGGCAGCCTGATAAGTATTAAGAAATTTATAAAGCAATAATCAATGCCATGAACCAGCCTATCGAAAATATATTAGCTAAATACTTTGCCGGCGAAGCTACTGCTGAGGAGAAAACCCTCATCGACCAATGGAAAAGAAGCAATGGCCGACTGTACGATAGCTATGAGCGTACATACAATGCCAAATTTTTTGGAAAAAAAGAATTCAGGAAGGTAAGCCCTCTAATCATTCCAAAAACAAGAACTCTGAACACTACTTTAATACTGAAAGCTGCTGCTGCTTTTGTAGGACTTATGGTTTTAGCGGCTACGATGTACTTTTATTCCCAGACGCTAAGAGTTTATCATGTCAATAAAACAGCTTCTGTGGAACGCATTGTACTTCCCGATGGGTCGGAAGTTTTTCTTGATAAGAATGCCTCCATTGCTTATAAAAAAGATTTTGCTGGTAATTTTCACCGAAATGTAAAGATGACAGGCCGTGTGTTTTTTCATATTTTCAGAGATGTTTCGCACCCGTTTACCGTTCATGCAGGCATCCTAAAGGTAAAAGTACTGGGAACCCGTTTCACTGTCAACAGGATGACAATGAAAACACAGGTGGTACTTACTCATGGAAAGGTTCTAGTAAGCTCCCTTAAGATATCCCGTGCCGTAATATTGCAAAAAACAGGAGATCAGGTTGTTATTGAGAATAACGGTCGCGAAAAAGAGAATAATATCAAAGCTGCACTCTACTCTTCATGGATGGGCAGGAAGATTTATTTCAACGAATGTACCGTGAAAGAGGTTATGGATATGCTCAACGATAGTTACAATATAAAGGTGAATATTCATAATCCTGGGTTTTTGTCCAAAAAACTTTTTGGGTCAGCACCATCGGATGATCCAAGGCTTGTTGTGGATGCATTGTCTCAGATTCTACATACGGAAATAGAGGTTCAATAATTTATTAAAAATTTTAATTCAAATTAGATGAGAACAAAATTGTTTACCCATGTATTAGGGATTTTTATGCTCGTATCTCTGGTATTTTTACTTCTTATACTAGCATCGGTATGGGCAGAGAATCAGGTGAAAGTAGAAACTTCTACCCTTGAAGGGGTAGTTCAGTCCATTGAAAACAGATTTAATGTCTCCATAACCATCGATGTTGCAGCAACTAAAGAAGTTGTTGCAAATTCATCCGAAGATATTCTGAAAAGCAAGGATATTATTAATGCACTCGACCTGCTTGTAAGAGGGACTAACTTAAAGTATAAAAAGTTGCGTTCCGACTATTTTGTTATCAGCGTAGACAAGAAAAACAGGAAAGGAGTTGCGGGTGATACATTAAATCGTCCGCAAAAAAAAACGGCTAGAACCATTTCGGGAACAGTAAGCTTTAAATCCGATGGCTCTCCAATTGTGGGAGCCAACGTAGTTGTTGTGGGTACCAATCGGGGCACTACCACAGATATCAACGGTCATTATCAGATAAGCGTAAGTAATGGAGACCAGCAACTTGCTTTTTCCTATATAGGAATGCAAACGGTAAAAGTAAATATCGGGAAAAGGAATCAGGAAGACATCTCTCTTAACGAGGATGCCTATGGGTTGAATGAAGTAATTGTTGCCGGTGTGGCGGCCAAAACACCGCGAAAAAACCTGACCATTAGTGTAACAAAAGTAGATAGCAAAGCCTTAAATACTTCGCCTTCGCCCTCGGTGGTTCAGTCACTTGAAGGGAAAGTGGCAGGTGTTACTGTGGTTCAGGCCAACGGTTTGCCAGGAAGTGGGGCCGCCATCCGCCTTCGGGGATCGACTTCGCTCAATGGTAATCAGGCTCCGCTAATCGTGATGGATGGAAATATTTTGAATACCAATCTTGCCGATATTAATGTAGATGATGTTGCCTCTGTGGAGGTGGTAAAAGGCGCTGCAGCTTCGGCACTATATGGGTCGCGTGCCGGTAATGGTGTGTTGGTTATTACTACCAAACGGGGAAAGAATCAGGTAGGAAAAACACGGGTACATGTTCGCAGCGAGTGGGGGATGCAGGAGATACCACATTATATAGAACAGGCAACACACCAGCCTTACCAACTGGCTGATGACTGGAAAGACTTTTCTGATTTTACAAAATATAATGGCGTTACTTACGATAGTCTCGGCAATGTCATTCATGGAAGCCGGCGGGTTACTGATTCGGGATATGCCGATCAGCCTTATGCCCGTTTAATAAACCAGCAAAAAGAATTTTATAAAAAAGGATTTTATTCCAATAATTATATTTCTGTCTCCGGAAATCAGAAGAAAACCAATTTTCTTATCTCTTATGAAAGAAACAAGCAAAGTGGCATCATCTTTTCCACCGGAGGATACACGAGAAATAATTTACGTATCAATCTGGATCATCACCTGTTGAAAAATCTGAAGATTTCCACCTCTAATTTGTTTATTTACACTAACTCAAACAACCCAGGATCCTACAAATCATTCAATGATCTGCTTTTTGTTTCGCCCGATGTTGATTTGACAGTTCCTAATGCAGACGGTACTCCTTATAAAATTATTCCGGACCCGTGGAGCGTTGCCGAAAATCCGCTTTATCCGCTTTATTATCGTCAGAAAACCTCCAAAAGAGTGAGCCTAATCGGAAATGTAATTGGTACATGGTATGTGCTTCCCTGGATTTCAGCCAACATGAAATACACTTACGAATACCGCAACAAGTATTGGGATACCTTCACACCAAAAGGGTATCTCGCTTCGGGCGGGCAGTATATTAACGGCTCCCTTTACAAGCAAACTTATCAGGAATTTAATCAGGATTTTCAGTTTACCGTCAATATGAATAAAAAGTATAAAGACCTTGTGGGTAAACTGAAACTGAGTTATTTATATGAAAATTCATCATATAATAACTACTCGGTTTTTGCACAGGATTTTATTGTTGCAGGTGTACTGCAACTTAACAATACGGACCCGACAAAATCGCAGCTTAACTCTTATGAAGGTAAAATTGTGGCCATAAATTATTTTGGAATCCTCGATTTAAATTATAAAAACCGGTATTTGTTTTCCGGTTTGTTTCGTATGGATGGCTCTTCTCTTTTTGGAGCTAATGAACGCTGGAATCCATATTACCGGCTGTCGTTGGGATACCGTATCTCCAAAGATGTACATATTCCCGGTATTGATGAGCTGAAAATCAGAGCTTCTTATGGTACATCGGGCCAACGTCCGGGATTTTCCTACCAGTATGAAACATGGAACATTAACAATGGTATCCTAAAGAAATCCACTTTGGGAAATAAAGACTTGAAACCTTCAGAGACGGCCGAACTTGAGTTTGGACTGAATGTGGATTTCTTGAAGATGTTTTCTTTTGAGGCTACTTATTCTACCTCCACAACCCGTGATGCATTTGCATTGGCTCCTCTACCTTCACATTTGGGATATCCTGCTCAGTGGAAGAATGTGGGAACCCTTGCTGCTACTTCCGTGGAAGCCAGCCTGAACAGTCGCTTTTTCAATAAGAATAATTTTGGATGGAATATGAGCCTTACTTTTAGCCGGATACGGCAGAAAGTTACGCAGCTCTCTATTCCCGAATACAATACGGGACCAAGGAATGCTTTCCTGATTAAATCGGGTGAAACATTTGGTATTATGTACGGCTATTCGTGGGTGCGCAGTCTGGATGTTATGACCAACCAGTTGCCGGCAGGCCGTACGATTAATGATTATACCGTCAATTCTGATGGTTATGTTATATTGAAAGGAACCGAGGGGACAAAAGCAGAACGTGCCATAAAACTGGACACTGATGGCGATGGACTTCCCAACAAAGTGGCCATTGGTAACGGGAATCCTGATTTTCTGATGTCCATGTCCAATACATTTCGCTTGTGGGATTTTACAGTCTATTTTCTGTTCTCATGGAAAAACGGAGGCGATATTTACAACTATACCCGGCAATATACTTTCCGTGATAACAGGGCCTTGGTTATTGACCAGTCAGGGAAAGCACCGGGCACAAAAAAAGCAATAAATTATTACCAGACATTTTACGATGGAACAGGGATAAACTCCTATTTTGTGGAGGATGGTTCATTTCTGAAAATGAGAGAGCTGTCTGTTTTCTACAACATAAACCATATGAAGCTAAAAAGAGCACATTTGGGATTTTTGCATGCTTTCAGTGTGGGATTACGTGCCAAAAATCTTTTTACTTTGACAAAATACAAAGGGTATGATCCGGAAGTAGCTTCGGGCGGAGACCTGACTAATTATCCTTTCGATAATTTCGGCTACCCCAACTATCGTGTAATTACCGGTTCTGTTTCATTTACCTTCTAAAAAAAATGACCATGAAATATAAAATAATTATCTTTTTTGTTGTTGCTTCATTGGGGATAGCTTCCTGCTCAAAAGATCTTAATGTACCTTATCTCAATAAGCCGGACAGGGAAAAAGCCTTGTCCAATCCCGATGATGTATATAATATAGCCAAAAGTTCTTTCTACAACTGGTATATGGCTATTTCTTCCAGCTTGTCACCCCGAATTGGAATGTGGGTTGCCGCTGATCAGGGAACCTGCTCCTGGGCCAACAGTGGAATGTACGATCTGTCAAAAGAGCCACGTATTCCGTTTAATAATACAACATCGTACACTTATGCCTATGTCTTTGAACGCTTTTATCAGGATATGTACAGTACACTTAGTCAGGTGAATGATGTGTTGTATGCTGTGGTGAACGACAGTATGCCCATGGGGACAGATGGCAAGGATACCCGGATGGTTAAAGCGTTTAGCTATTTTATTCAGGGAGCTACTCAAGGCTATCTGAGTATGGTTTATGATAAAGTTTATATCATAAATGAAAATACTGATTTGGAGACTTTACAACTTTCCACTTACCAGGAGGGAACAAAAGCAGCTATTGCTTCACTCAATAAATGTATTGCTATTTGTGAGAAAAATAATTTTACGGTTCCTTCCGATTGGATCAACGGTTTTTCATATACCAATGATGAATTAGCCGAACTGGCACGTTCGTTTGCTGCCCGTTTTCTGGTTTATATGCCGCGAAATAAAAATGAAAACAGTCAGACGGACTGGAAAGAAGTACTTGATTATGCCAATAAGGGTATAAAAAAACCATTGGAAATTTACATGGATAATGCTACATGGAAGTCATGGTTTCGCTATTATACCGTTCGCCCGGGATGGGCACGTATCGATTGTCGCATCATTCATTTGATGGACGAACGCTATCCATGGCGGTTTCCCGATTCGGGAATCAATCCTGATCCGGCACAGTCGGATGATGCCCGCCTTGAAACAGACTTTAAATTTAACTCTGTGAATAATATGAAACCGGAAAGGGGCTATTATAATTTCTCTAATTACGAATATACACGTTATCCATATGCCATATCTACGTTTACCGGAAATGTTCCGGATATGCTTTTGGCTGAGAATGATTTGATTCGTGCGGAAGCTTACCTCCGGCTCGGTAATAAGCCGGAAGCTATTAATATTGTCAATGCCGGAACACGGACTACACGAGGGCACTTGCCGCCGCTGCGTTCAACATCAACAGAAAAACAGGTGATGGATGCCATATTTTATGAAAGAGATATTGAATTGATTCAGACTGGATTTGGTATCGCCTTTTTCGATATGCGTCGCCGCGATATGCTCCAGAAAGGAACCCTGTTGCATTTTCCCATCCCTGCCAAAGAGCTGATGGTTATGCAAATGCCGATTTATACTTTTGGTGGCGTTGCCAATGCCGATGGAATAAATACCTCCAACGGAGGCTGGTTTCCTTCCGGCAATGGCTCGGGACAAGATAAATAATTCTAAGTTTTTTTACTTCGTTAAATATAAAAAATGAAAAAGAAATTATTGTTATTAAGTGCATTTCTCTTTTTTGCAGTTGCCACAGGGGTGGCTTGTACTACAGCCGTTATTTCGGGAAAAGCTACAAAAGACGGCAGGCCGATGCTCTGGAAAAACAGAGATACGGGTGCCGTTAAAAATAAGATCATGATTTTCCATGATGGAAAATATACCTATGCCGGTTTGGTAAATTCAGGAGATAAAACCGGTAAAAGTATCTGGATTGGGTACAACAGTGCCGGGTTTGCCATTATGAATTCTGCCAGCTACAACCTGAACAACGATACCATCAGGCAGTCGGGTGGAGAAGGCCGTTTGATGAAACGCGCCTTGCAAACCTGTGCTACCGTCGATGATTTTCAAAAGTTGTTGGAAAGCCTGCCCAAACCAACACGCCTCGAGGCAAATTTCGGGGTGATTGATGCCAAAGGCGGTGCTGCTTATTTCGAACTGGGTAATTTTAAAATATACAAAATTGATGCCAACGATCAGGCTGTGGCTCCCAACGGTTATCTGATTCGTACCAACTATTCGTTTATGGGGACTCCCGGAAAAGGCGGGGGGTATATTCGCTATGTCAGTACCCGTAAGGTGTTTGAAAAAGCTGTTAAAAACGGAGGGATTACGGTTAAAACCATTATGCGCGATGCAACCAAAAATCTCCATCATTCGCTTACGGGCATCAATTTATGGGATTATGTGAACTTGCCTTCCGGACATGAAAAAATGGTTTGGTTCAGAGACTATGTTCCCCGTCGTATTTCGGCTTCTTCTTGTATGGTGCAAGGTGTAAAGCCCCATCAGAATCCTTCGCTGACTACCATGTGGACTGACCTGGGATGGCCCTTGGCTTCGGTTACTATTCCTGTGATTTTATCCAAAGAAAATACGTTACCTTCTGTTTTAAAATATGATAAAAAGCTGAAAGATGCTCCGCTTTGTCATATGGCTCTTGCTTTAAAATCACGTTGCTATACCTATCACTGGGGTACAAGCAGTAAATACTATATAAATGTGAATGCGCTACTCAATGCGGATAAAACCGGTATTCTCCAGATTTTGAAACCACTTGATGACCAGTTGATTGCCGAGGGTGAAGAACAAATTCGAAAATGGGAAAAAGCGGATAAAGTGAACCAAAAAGAGCTGAATGCCTTGTATGAAAAGATTGACAAACAAGTGCGAAGCTATTATAGCGAACATTTTGGATTGGAGTAAAA
>JAJRQN010000221.1 GCA_024280235.1 Bacteroidota bacterium
AAAATCAAAGTTATTGCGGACAATGGTCAGCAGCCGGTAGCCAAAATGCTGATTACGGTTACCCGTCCCCTCGAAGAAGCCATTAAAAAAAGTGAAAACCTGACTTTGCTCAAGAGTATTACCTCAAGAGGAAGCTGCGAAATATCCGCATTTTACAATTGGAATGCCAATATTAACCTTGCCAAACAACAAATCAATGCCCGAATAGCTGAGATCAGAAACCTTCTTCCTCCCGGAACACAAATTCACATTGAAAAAATGAACCCTTCCATATTACCGGTGGAAGGTTACTCCCTCGAAGGAAATAAAAGTCCGGTTGAGTTGAGAATGTTGGCACTTTATACCGTGAAACCTTATCTTGAGCAAATTACCGGCATCAGAGAAGTTGATATCATGGGCGGGAAGATTAAAGAGTACCAGCTGCTGCTGAATATTGAAAAGATGAGCCGACTGGGAATTACTCCGCAAATGGTTAAAAATGTACTCATGCAAACGAATTTTATTCGTTCCAACGGGTATGTGGATGACTACCGTAGGTTGTATTTGAGTTTAACCAACGCCAACATTAAAAATCTGCGGGCACTTCAAAACACGGTGATAAAAAGTACTTCAAAAGGTGTTATCCGTGTGAAAGATTTTGCCAAAGTACAAATTGGTGAACAACGGCAATACGTACGTATCAAAGCCAACGGCAAAAATGTACCGCTTATTGCCGTGGTAAAGCAACCGGACGCCAATTTGATGGCTATTGACCGGCAGGTACAAAAGAAGATTAAGGCATTGAACAATCATATTTTGCCCAAAGGTGTCATTATCAAGCCTTATTACAATCAGTCCTCCTTTGTGGGTGATGCCATCAAAAGTATCCGCGATGTGCTTTGGATCGGACTGCTGCTTGCCATTGTTGTAACCATCGCCTTTTTGCGCTCGTTGAAAAGCAGTTTTATCATTTTGCTCAGTGTTCCCCTCTCTCTTGCTTTTGCCCTGGTGTTGCTTTACATTTTTGGTTTTGATTTTAACATTATGACGTTGGGAGCCATGGCCGCGGCCATAGCACTGGTAATCGATGATTCGGTGGTAATTGTGGAGCAAATACACCGGACGCATGAAGAAAATCCGGACGAAGATTTCAAAAAAGTGGTTCCCAAAGCCATCAAATACCTGTTTCCGGCTATGGTAGGCTCCTCGCTTTCCACCATTGTCATCTTTTTACCTTTCGGCATTATGTCGGGGGTGGCAGGCGCTTACTTCAATATTATGACGCAAACCATGATGATTACGCTTGCGGCATCCTTTTTTGTTACATGGATCGGTCTGCCGGTATTTTATCTTATCTTTTTTCCGAAAATGCAGCAGAAACATCATAAACCTACCGTTTTAAAAAAGCGTAACTGGGTAGGATATGTTATTCACAGACCCATCATTAGTATTGTTTTGGTGTTGGCTTCACTAACGACAATGTATTTTATTTTTCCCAATCTCCCTTCGGGTTTTCTCCCGCAAATGGATGAAGGCTCTATTGTGCTTGATTTTGTCAGCCCGCCCGGGACAACGCTGAAAGAAACGGAGAGAATGCTGGAAAAGATTGATGGTATCCTTGCTACCATTCCCGAAGTGGAGTCTTATTCTCGGCGGGCAGGGACGCAAATGGGATTTTTTATTACCGAACCCAATAACGGCGATTATTTAATCCAGCTGAAAAAGAAAAGAAATCATACCACCACCGAGGTAAGCGATGAAATCAGAAAAAGGGTGGAAAAAGCTGTTCCCGGATTAAGGGTTGACTTCGGACAGGTCATCACAGATATGCTTGGCGATTTAATGAGTTCGGTACAACCCATTGATGTCAAGATATTTGGCGACAATGAAAAAGTCATTCATAAATATTCAAAGCAGGTTGCTGCTCTGATAAAAAAAGTCAGGGGGACTGCGGATGTCTTTGATGGTATCGTGATTGCCGGGCCTGAAATTCAGGTTGTTCCGCAAACTGCCCGGTTGAAGCAATACCATCTTACTCCGCAAGCACTTCAATTTCAGATGCAAACACGAACCGATGGATCTGTGGTGGGTGCCATTCAGGATCCCATGCAGTTTACCAATATTCGGATGATTTATCCTGACAGAGACAGCATCGGCATCAAAGCTTTGAAAGAAGGAAAGTTGTTTCTTCCCAACGGAAGGTTAATTCCCATGAAAGGGCTGGCCACTGTCCGTACCCTGAAAGGCGTTGCCGAGACAGACCGTGAAAACCTGAAAAAAGTTGGCTATGTTACCGCTCGTCTTAATAACCGCGATTTGGGCAGTACGCTGAAAGCTATTCGGAAAACTATTCGCGAACACATTCATTTGCCGGCCGGCTATACCATTGAATATGGTGGTGCTTATCAGAAACAGCAACAGGCTTTCCATGAGCTGGAGCTTATCCTGTTTTTGGCTGCTTTGCTTGTGTTTACCGTTATTTTATTCCTTTACAGAAAACTGCGTGTGGCGCTCCTCATAATCTTTTTGACGTTGCTGGGGCCAACCGGTAGTGCTCTCCTGCTTTACTTTTTACACATCCCGTTGAATGTGGGTAGTTATGTGGGAATTATTATGATTGTGGGAATTGTGGGAGAAGCTTCCATCTTTACATATCTGCAATACAACGAAGAAAGAAAGAGAGGACTGTCGGTTGACGATTCCATCATCTACTCTATTTCCATTCGGTTGCGACCCAAACTTATGACTGCGCTGGGGGCTGTTTTTGCCCTTTTGCCGCTCGCCATGGGTATCGGAACGGGAGCACAAATGAATCAGCCGTTGGCTGTTGCCGTCATCGGAGGGCTGTTGATGGCTCTTCCCGTATTGCTTATTGCATTGCCTACATTTTTAAGGATGATTGATAAAGATGTCAGGAAGCCGGAGAAGACACTCCTGTCCAAAACAAGCACACGTTTGTAAAGTATGCATAAATTTGCTGTCAACTGGTTTCGGCAGCATATAGATAAGCAAAGATTTGTTTCCATCAAACGTGCAACATTCTAACGCCGGATGGGGGACTTATATGATAGAATGTGCCCCATCTGTAATATCTTTAAAATTCCTTTAGATTCTCATTCTATTTTTGTTCCGGCATTGAGAAAAATGATAGGGGACAAAAAATTAATCGGATTTAGGGGTTGTGATAAAGTCCAAATAATTTTTCCGGTCAATAACTTCCCATGAAACACACAGGAAAATGATTATTCTGCAAAAAAAATAATCCACGAATTTCACGAATTTAACGAATGTTTTTCGCTTGCGAAAAACCAAAATCCGCTTAATCCCCCGAAATAATCGGGGCAAGCTGCTCAATCCGCCTGTCCCGCCTGTTGGTACAACAGCAAGCGGGGATGATAAATAAATATATGTTATTAATGCGAATCAAGGGTTGAAACAGAATAGAAATAAACAAAAGAATGTCGATAACTTATGATGTATCCGTTTAATATTTAGCCTGAGAACCAGTATCTTAGATGCAGTATTCACAAAACATTTAAGATATGATTCC
>JAJRQN010000016.1 GCA_024280235.1 Bacteroidota bacterium
CTTTTATTGCCATGTTATTTTAACTTTTTTGTTTTGCAACACTAAAATAGGTGATAAAATAACACGGTCAAATGCTGTGTAAATAACTTTTGCACAGCCATTTGACCTTTTTGTTAATAACTTACTTGCAGATTTAAGGATTTCCTATAGGTAAGATGATATTTGCCGGCATTTTCTATCTTTGTGGCTCAAAAATTTTCATCTTATGAAAGACACAATTGCTATTTTGTGCGGCGGCGGTCCTGCCCCCGGAATTAACTCTGTGATTAGCTCTGTAGCCATGGCTTTTATTGATTCGGGTTACCGCGTTCTAGGTATTCACGAAGGTTACAAAGGTCTGTTTTCACCGGAGCCTAATTTACAGGAAATAGATTTCAAATTTGCAGATGACATCCACAGAAGAGGGGGTTCGGCATTGAAGATGAGCCGGTTCAAGCCGAGAGATTCGGAATTCAGCACCAAATTTTTCGTTGATTTCAATGTGAAACTGCTTGTAACAATCGGTGGTGACGACACAGCTTCCACAGCTAACCGGATTGGAAAATTTCTGCGTGAAAACGACATCAGCATCCAAAATATACATGTTCCCAAAACCATCGATAACGACCTTCCGCTTCCGAATAATTCTCCGACTTTCGGTTATCAGTCGGCTAAGCAGGAAGGTGTACGTATTGCCCAAACAGTTTATGAAGATGCCCGTACCAGCGGTAACTGGTTTGTTACGGCAGCCATGGGGCGCGAAGCCGGCCATCTGGCTTTCGGTATAGGTGCCGCCAGCCATTTTCCCATGATTGTTATTCCGGAAATGTTTAACAAAGTGGAAGTTACCTTCGACCGGATTGTCAAATTGATTATTTCGGCTATCGTCAAGCGTAAAATTCTGGGAATAGGATATGGCGTAGCTATTGTCAGCGAAGGAGTATTCCATTTTATGTCAGAAGACGAAATTAAAAACTCCGGCATCAATTTCACCTACGATGAACACGGCCATCCCGAACTTGGTAATGTGAGTAAAGCTCATATTTTCAATATTCTATTGCAAAACCGATTGAAGGAGTTGGGGTTGAAAGTAAAAAGTCGTCCTGTGGAACTGGGTTACGAGCTACGTTGTGTTCAACCTGTTGCTTTCGATTTAATGTATTGTGCCTTACTTGGTTATGGTGTGAAAAAACTTTTTGATGAAGGCCGGACAAGTTGTATGGTTACAGCTTCCAACACTGGTAAGATAGCGCCATTGTATCTCGAAGATGTTTCGGATGCTTCCGGAAAAATTATGCCGCGTCTGGTAAATATTGATGGTGAGAAGCCAAAACTGGTCTTTGAGCATGGTCTTCAGTTTATTGAACCCGGCGATTATGAAGAAGCCAAAGCATTTCTTGATAAACCGGAAGAATACGACTTCCGGGGAATTTTGGGATGGTAAATGGCAGATTCTCCGGTTCTTATTCATATTTCAATGCCTCCGCCAACCGCTTACGCACCATAAACAGAGCTTGCAGAAGTACTGTAACGAAAGCAATGAGCAGCACGAGACCAATACCGGCGACAAAATAACACACGTTTAAATGAATGTGGTATGCAAAGCTGCTAAGCCATTTTTTAGTAAAGAAATAGACCACCGGCGAAACCAGTATTCCAGCTACAAGAACCAACGCAACATATTCTTTCACCAGCATGAGCACAATCTGCTTTTCTGATCCACCGAGAACTTTACGAATACTTATCTCTCTGGTTCGTTGCTCGATGAGAAAAGATGAAAGGCCAAAAAGTCCCAATGCTGAAATGAGTAGCACAAAGAGAGAAAAATAAGAAAATAACGACAACATCTTTTGGTCGCTGCGATAAAGCGAATCCAGCTTATTATCAAGAAAGGTATAGTACAAGGTATATCCTTTATTGAATTTACCCCATACAGTCTGTAAATGTGAAAGGGCTTCATGTCGTTTGGCCGGGTTAATACGCAGTACAACATACTGAACAAAATGCGGACTGAGTACAAAAACCAAAGGCTCTACCTTTTGATGCAAAGAAGAAAATTTGAAATCTTTTACCACACCTACGACTAAACCTTTCTTAGCAGATGGAGTGTAAAGAAAGCTACCCAACGGGTGTTCCAGACGTAAGGATTTTACTGCTGTTTGATTCAGAATAAAATATTCAGTCGAATCATTCTTTTTAAAAGAAGAGAAGTCCTTTCCTGCAACAAAAGGTATTTTCAACACATCAAAATAATGATAGCCCACAAAAAAGCCGTTCATAGTTTGCAGATGAGCAGAAGATGAATCACCGGTTCGCAGTAATAATTTCCCAATAAGATAGCCCGGCAGGTTTGAAGCCGTAGCCACCTGCTCAATAGCTGAATCACTTTTTAAAGCCTCTACAAAACCTTTTACCCTTCCTCGAAATGAGGTATCGGCAGGTCGATTGACAACTACTATATTTTTTTTAACAAAACCCAACGGAAGATTTTTAACATAATGAATCTGTGCAAAGATGATAAAGGTGGAGGTAATCACACCTATGGCCACAAAATACTGAATCACAACGAGAAACTTACGTAAACCTATTGCAGTAAACGAATAAGGTTTTTTCCCTTTGAAGACAACCCCGCGTCCACCAAGTACCTCCACAGGTTCTAAAGAAGAAATGACAAAAGCAGGAAAGCTTCCGCTGAACAACGCCAACAACAGCATAAACGCGATGAGCAGGAAGCCAAAAACAAGGCCGGAGCCGGAGAACAAGCTGTCCACCAACGTGATTTGCCTGTTAACAAGATTATTAAAAGCAGGAATCATCAACTCCACAAGGCTCAACGATAGAATAAAGGCAGAGAATGTAATAATAAGCGATTCACTGATAAACTGTACCATCAACTGTTTGCGAAAAGCACCGATTACCTTTCGCACGCCAATTTCACGCGCTCTTTTCAGCGACCGTGCCGTAGCAAAATTTACATAGTTTATAGATGCCATCAACAGGATAAAAAATGCCACAATAATAAAAATGTAGAGATAAGTAATGTTGATGTTAGAATGGCTGTCGTAAAGCAACTCCTGCGAAAAATGAATATCCTGAATGGGCTGTAAACTCAGGTGAATGTATCCGCCGATTTTGAAGTTTTGTTTTTTGATGTAATGGCCGATAGCCGTATCAGTTAAATAATTTATCCTACGCATCAAATTCCCTGCATCTACCGAATCGGCAAGCTCAATGTAAGTATAGCAGTTCATCCAAAACCAATTGGTATTCAACTGTTTTTGTTCCAGTTTATCCAGCGAGTTAGTGGAAATAACCGCATCAAAGTCGAGATGGGAAGGTCTGTTTTTTCTGTCGAAAACACCGGTAACCGTATAGGTACGAATGCTTGTTTTCAGCTTTTCTCCGAGGGCAAAATTTTTACCAAAAATCTTTTGTTTCATGGCAACGGAAATTACCATGCTATTCGGTTTCAAAAGACAACTGTCGGGATTCCCTTCCGTGAAACGGTAATTAAATATTTTGAAAATCCGTGCATCGCCAATGGTAAGATTTGGAATATCGTACATTTTCCCTTGGAAATTGACCGACGACACATCGTTTTTATCCGATGGATCGGTAAAAAACAGTCGCGTAGATTCAATAATTCCCGGAAAATTATCTTTTAACTTGTTGGACAACAGATAAGGTGTCAGCGCCATATTTTCCTCTTTACCACCAGTGGAGTAGGTTTCATTTACACGAAAAATGTGGGGATAGTTTTTCCAACTCCGGTCATAATAGAGCGCATTTTCCACATAGAGATAGATGAAGACAAAAGCAACAATGCCAATAGACAAGCCGACAAGATTCAGCAAGAAATACTTTCTTTGTCTTACCAAAATACGAAATCCCATACGAAAGAAGCTTCCCCACATACGCTTAAATCCGGTTTAGGTTTTCATTAATAATCTGACCATCAAATAAATGTACAATACGCCGGCTGTAGCTTGCATCGTGATGCGAATGGGTAACCATAACGATGGTCATACCCTCTTTGTTCAGTTCATCGAGGATATTCATAACCTCCTCACCATGCATGGAATCGAGGTTTCCGGTAGGCTCGTCAGCTAGCAATAGTCGCGGGCAGGTAACGATAGCACGGGCCACTGCCACACGTTGTTGCTGTCCACCCGAAAGCTGCACCGGCAGCAGGTCCTTCCGGTGGGTAATCTCCAGACGATCGATGACTTCCATCACACGCTTTTTCCGTTCAGACTTCTTAACCCCCTGATAAATCAGCGGTAATTCGATATTTTCCAGTATGCTTAGCTCCTCTATCAGGTTAAAATTCTGAAAAACAAAACCTATATTTTGTTTTCGCATCCGTGTTATCTGCTTTTCACTCAGCTGAAAAACATCCTTCCCCATAAAACGGTAATTTCCGGAAGTAGCAGTATCAATCATTCCCAGCAAATTCAGTAAGGTGGTTTTCCCACAACCTGATGGACCCATAACCGATACAAACTCACCTTCTTCTACTCTCAGGTTGATACCGGCAAGCGCAACGGTCTCGATGTCGGACGATCTGAATACTTTCTTTAATTGTTTCGTTTCTATCATTTCTTGCGTTACTATCTTTGAACAAATATAATCTTTTCCATGCACTATGAAATCATCAATTCAACTATTTGGCGAAAAACAGGTTAAGAATTTTTAACGAATATCGTGCCATTAGACACATCTCACTATCTTATAGTTTGTTGTAATAAAATATTCCTATGAGTGTAACAAATAGTGTTCGGAAACGTTCATATTGATGTGTCGGCATGAACAATTATCATTAATTTTATCCCGAAATTTAAAGCCCTCGAAGCATGACAAAAATTGAAGCCCGCATTTTGATTATTGATGATGACACGGATATTTTGCTTGCCGCAAAAATGTTTCTGCGTCAATATTTTAAGATTATTCACACCGAAAAAAATCCGAAAAACATTCCTGATTTGTTACGCAATGAAACCTATGATGTTATTTTGCTTGACATGAACTTTTCGCGGGATGCCAATACCGGTCAGGAAGGGTTTTACTGGCTGAACAAAATCCTGGAGATCGATCCTGCGGCCATTGTTATTTTTATTACCGGTTACGGCGACATAGAGCTGGCGGTGCAGGGCATTAAAGAGGGTGCCACCAACTTCATCCTGAAGCCCTGGGAAAATAAAAAGTTGCTGGCGACCATCGAAGCATCGTTGAAAATAAGAATATCGAGAGTGGAACTGGAAAGTCTGCGGTCAACCAACAAGCTCCTTGTGGCTGATCAGGATCATGTTTTCAGTAATATCATTGGCAAATCGGAAGCCATGAACAAAGTGCTGAAAACTGTGGAAAAAGTGGCCAAAACAGACGCCAACGTATTGATACTCGGTGAGAACGGTACCGGAAAAGAAGTTATTGCCCGCGCCATCCATCGTGCTTCTCACCGGAAAGACAAGATGTTTATTAACGTGGATTTGGGCGCCATTACCGAAAGTCTTTTCGAAAGCGAGCTTTTCGGTTACAAAAAAGGGGCATTCACCGATGCCCGCGAAGACCGTGCCGGACGTTTTGAAGCTGCCAACCACGGCACCCTGTTTCTTGATGAAATAGGAAATCTGTTACCCAGCCTGCAATCGAAATTGCTAAGCGTATTACAAAGCCGCAAAGTGGTACGTCTTGGCTCACACAAGGAAATTCCGGTGGATGTACGTCTGATTTGCGCCACCAATATGCCCCTTTACGAAATGGTGAAAGAAAGTAAATTCCGTCAGGATCTGCTTTATCGCATCAACACGGTGGAAATTACAATTCCGCCACTCCGCGCCCGCACAGAAGACATTGAACCACTGCTGAAGCATTTTCTGGAAATTTATTCTAAGAAATATAAAATGCCGCAAAAGCGTATTATGCCCGGAACGCTGAAACGCCTTCAAATGCATAGCTGGCCCGGCAATATCCGCGAGTTGCAACATGCAGTCGAAAGAGCCGTTATCCTCAGCGAAGGAATATGCTGGAGCCTCAGGACTTCTTTATGAATGAAATTCCTGCCAATCAGGGAGAAATTTTCCCTGTAAACATGAATCTCGGGGAAACGGAAAAGATGCTTATCCGCAAAGTAGTGGACAAACACGGCGGAAACATAAGCCGTGCTGCCAAAGAGCTGGGACTTACCCGCGCCTCACTTTACCGTAGAATCGAAAAATATGGTTTATAAAAAGTTTAGACTTCAGGTTGTCCTACGCATTTTGCTGATTATCATTACGCTACTGTTGATTTTCACATTCTACAGAGAGCCTGCATACCGCATAAGCACGCTTATTCTCGGTGTGTTGTTTGTGGCACAGGTTATTTTTCTCATTCGCTATACCGAACAAGCCAACCGGAAGCTGGCACTTTTTTTCTCTTCCATCCGAAACTCCGATTTTATGGGATCGTTTGTAGAAGACGGACTGGGAAAAAGTTTCGATGAGCTAAACCGCGAATTTAATGAAGTTATTGATGCTTTCAGGAAAACCAAAACCGAAAAAGAAGAAAACTTTAACTACCTGCTTACCGTCATCCAGCATGTGAGTATCGGCGTACTGGTTTACACACGAAACGGAAAAGTTGATGTTTACAATAATGCCGTGAAAAGCTTGTTGCAGATAAAACATCTGCGTAACATCAGGCAGCTTACTAATATCTCAGAAGAGCTGAGTACCACACTACTTGAAGCCAAAGCTGGTGAAAAGAAGCTGGTGAAGATTTTTGTAGGTAACGAGTTGTTGCAGCTTTCTATCCATTCCACAGAGTTTCTGATGCATGGCGAAAAATACCTTTTGGTTTCTTTGCAGGACATACATCCCGAACTGGAGCAAAAAGAGGTGGAATCATGGCAAATGCTCATCCGCGTACTCACCCATGAAATTATGAATTCGATTACCCCCATTTCATCCCTCGCTTCTACCGTGCAGGATATCTTAAAGGAATTTCAAAAAGATAAAAAACAGCTTTCGGAAGAAGAAGCCGAAGATATGGAGAATATCACCAGTGCCATCTCTACCATCGAGAGACGCAGCAAAGGATTGCTGAATTTTGTGGAATTGTACCGCAACCTTACCCGGATTCCCAAACCACATTTCCGTTATTTTCCTGTTGCCGACCTGTTTCAGCGTACACTGGAGCTTATGGAACCGAAATTTGAAAAGTTAAATATCGGAGTGAATACCAAAATTTTTCCCGGCGACCTGAAATTACTTGCTGACCCCGATTTGGTGGATCAGGTTCTTATTAATCTGTTACTTAATGCCATTGATGCGGTCGAAAAAACGGAAATCAGACAAATCAACCTGACCGCTTCGGTGAACCTGAATAATCGCACTCTCATTGAGGTGTCCGACACGGGCATCGGTATCAGCCAGGATGCCATGGATAAAATTTTTATGCCCTTTTTCACATCAAAAAAGACTGGTTCCGGTATCGGGCTAAGCCTTTCGCGACAGATTATGCAAATGCACAAAGGAAGTCTTTCGGTACGCTCCGCGCCTGGAAAAGGAGCTTCATTTATTCTTGTCTTTTAACTGTTTTGACCTGCTAATTTTGTAATTTTGTAAAGTAAAAAAGAAATAATATTTACAAACGTAAGAAAAGGGGGACTGATTTTTTTTATTTTAAAATCCATCCCTGACCCTCCGGAGAGAGGGATTGTCAACATCTAGATAAGCGCATGGAAAAACCAGCCAATACCAACCGGAACATAAGTGAAAATATCAAAAACCGTTGGAGTCCGCGGGCTTTTGACGGTAAACCTATTGAAGAAGGAAAGCTTTTGAGTATCCTCGAAGCCGGTCGCTGGGCTGCCTCGGCATTTAACGAACAGCCGTGGCGGTTTGTGGTTGGGAAAAAAGGAGACGAAAAATATGAAAAAATCCTTGCTTCCCTCATTGAGTGGAACCGGCAATGGGCAGGGGAAGCACCCGTTTTGATTTTGAATCTTGCCAAAAGGACTTTTACCCGTAACGGAAAACCAAATACAACGGCTTTGTACGACCTTGGACAAGCCGTAGCCGGCATGGCCATTGAAGCAGTAAATCAGGAACTTATAACTCACCAGATGAGCGGATTTGATATGGAAAAAGCCGAAACTTTGTTGGCTGTTTCCGATGATTTTCAAGCTGTTTCGGTGATGGCTGTCGGTACCGCCGGAAACATTAAGAACCTTTCGGAAGACATGCAACAAATGGAAACATCGACCCGTGAAAGAAAAACAATTGAAGAATTACTTTTTTAGAAATAAACCTATGAAATTTAAACTGTTATTTATTCTTAGCTTCGTTGCCATTTTTTCTTTGGTATCGTGTGGTCAGTTTAGCCGTTCGGCGCAATCGAACAGTAAAAAAGTAAAAAAAACGGTGGCTATTCCCGACTTTAATCAGGATTCAGCTTATGCTTACACAGCAGCTCAGGTTGCTTTCGGGTCAAGGGTTCCGGGGACACCGGCACATGCTGCCTGCGCCAGGTGGATTATTCATAAGTTGAAATCTTTTGCCGACACGGTGTATGTACAGAAATTCAAAGCCCGTACTTACGATGGCGTATTACGTAGCGGTGAGAACATTATTGGTTCTTTCTTTCCCGATTATCAGAATCGTGTCCTTTTGATGGCACATTGGGATTCGCGACCTTTTGCCGACCATGATCCGAACAAAGCCAACTGGAATACCCCTATCATGGCAGCTAACGATGGCGCCAGCGGCGTGGGCGTTTTGCTGGAGATGGCACGTGAGTTTCATCTGCATCATCCCGATGTAGGCGTTGATATTGTCTTATTCGATTTGGAAGACTGGGGACCGCCGGCATATCTGCACATACAGGGCAAAGAAGATTCCTGGGCGCTGGGTGCACAGTATTGGGCAAAACAGGCAAAGGCTTCAGGATATTCAGCAAATTTCGGAGTGCTGCTCGATATGGTTGGTGCCAAAAACGCTACTTTCCTTAAAGAGTATTACTCCCGTCAATATGCGCGCTATTACGTTAATCTTATCTGGAAAACGGCACGCGGACTTGGGTATGATAATTATTTTCCTAACCGTGATGGTTATCCCATTGACGACGACCACCTTTACGTAAATAAAATTGCAGGAATTCCTTCGGTTGACATCATTCAGCTTGACCCGAACAGCCCCAACGGCACTTTCTGGAAATACTGGCATACTCTTGGCGATACCATGGACAAGATCAACAAAGAGACACTGAAAGCTGTGGGACAGGTGCTGTTGACTGTGATATACGGGATGTAAAATATCTGAAGTCAGTGCTTATCTACACTATCTGGCCATGGTCAGACAGTGGTCAAACGCTTAACCTGAATTGAACAGTATTTCGTCTTCATTTCGCAATTTACCTATGTCTTTCCATCTCATTGTCTTTCTCTTCTTTTCCCAATCTATAATCAATAAAAATTCATAATTTTTTATAAAAAATTAGTATGCATGCGTAATATTATAAAATATTTTACGATATTTGTGCAAAATAAACGGATAACTTAAAAATTTATAGCATGAAAATTCTGGTATTGATTAGTAATGTGCCTGATACAACGACAAAAATCAGGTTTACAGGGGATAATAAAGCCTTTGATGCTACGGGTGTTCAGTGGATTATTAACCCATGGGATGAGCTGGCACTGACCCGTGCCATGGAGCTGAAAGAAGCCGGAGGAGTGGAAAAAATAACAGTTGCCAATGTTGGGGCCAAAATTACAGAATCCACTTTGCGTAAAGCACTTGCTGTTGGCGCTGACGATGCTGTTCGCATTGATGCCGAGCCTTTGGATGCTTATTTTGTTGCCACCCAACTTGCTGAAGTTGCCAAAGATTATGACCTTATTCTTGCCGGTATTGAAGCTTCTGACTACAACGGTGTTGGTGTTGGCGGTATGTTAGCAGAAATGATGGGAATCAACTCCGTCTCTGCTGTTTCCGGTATAGATCTGGAAAATGGCGAACTGAAAATTCATCGCGATATTGATGGAGGTTCACAGGTATTAACTGTTCCGGTCCCACTTGTGGCCATCGTTCAAAAAGGAATTGCTATTGACCCGCGAATTCCGGCCATGCGCGGTATTATGATGGCACGTAAAAAACCACTAAATGTGGTTCCTCCTGTGGATGCAGAAGCCAGAACAGAGTTTCTCTCTTACGAACTACCAGCCCCGAAAGCTGCTTGTAAAATGGTGGATGAAGACAATGCAAAAGAGCTTATCAGGCTTTTACATGAAGAAGCCAAAGTGTTATAATTCAATTTCTTAACCTTAAAAATCAGAAAAATGTCAGTATTAGTATATACAGAAAACTGGGGCGGTAAATTTAAAAAACTCAGTTACGAAATTGTCTCTTTTGCTACCGGTATCGCTAAAGCAATGGGAAGTAGCGTAACTGCCCTGTCCATTGGCCATGTGGCTGATGAAGAACTTAAATCATTGGGAAAATATGGTGCCAACAAAGTTTTGAATGTCCAGGATGATCGTTTTGAATCGTTAGACAACAAAGCATTGGCAGATGCTGTTACCAAAGCCGCCGAAAATGAAGGGGCTAAAGTGGTTATTTTTGCCCACAACAACGAAGGAAAAGCCATTGCACCTCGTGTTTCTGTCAAGTTGAATGCGGGATTGGTTTCCGGTGTTATGGGATTACCTGTAAGTGTTGACCCGTTTGTGGTTCGCAAAAAAGTGTTCACAGGCAAGGCCTTTGCCAATATTCAAATCAAGACTGATGTAAAAGTCATCACTTTTGCTCAAAATTCTTATGAAGTAACAGAAAACCCGACAGACGTTGCTATTGAAGCTTTTGACCCACAAATTGCCGATAATGAATTTAATACGGTTATAAAGGATACCCATCTTATTACTGGAAAAGTATTACTCACAGATGCTGAAATTGTTGTTTCTGGTGGCCGTGGAATGAAAGGTCCCGAAAATTGGGGCGGTCTGGAAGAGCTGGGAGAGTTGCTTGGTGCCGGAATGGCTTGTTCACGTCCGGTTTCGGATGAGGACTGGCGTTCGCACGAAGAACATGTGGGACAAACCGGAAAAATCATTGCTCCGAATTTGTACATGGCTTTTGGTATTTCCGGTGCTATCCAGCATTTGGGCGGCGTTAGCTCTTCAAAGTTCATTGTTGCCATCAACAAAGATCCCGAAGCGCCAATCTTTGAAGCTTCCGATTATGGTATTGTGGGCGATGCTTTTAAAGTGATTCCTCAATTAATTGAAGCGGTAAAAGAGATGAAAGCCAATAAGTAGTGTTTGTCCATAAAGTTCGATTTCTTCGTTACGCTTGTATTTAAAACCAGTCATCCCGACAATGATGTCGAGACTCCTGATTTTAAATACTTCGCAAGTCTCGAACTCGAACATTCTGCACTAAACACTTAATTTTGTGGATAATCCGAGTAGCAAATTTATATTTAATTTTTCAAACCGGCAGGGATTTTTTCTTTGCCGGTTTTTTTTGAATGGGACAAAATAAAAGCCGGAATAATATTTTTTATTCCGGCTTTGTTATTAATTCAATCAGGAAAATCAACTTTTGGCGATACTTCTCGAAATGATAATCTTCTGAATTTCGGAAGTTCCTTCATAGATCTGTGTCAGTTTGGCTTCGCGCATAAGGCGTTCCACATGGTACTCTTTCACGTAACCGTAGCCACCATGAATCTGAACCGCTTCGGTGGTAACTTCCATGGCAATGTCGGCAGCATACTGCTTGGCCATGGCGCTGGCCACGGTGATAGGTTTGTGATGGTCTTTCAGCCAGGCGGCTTTCAGGCAGAGGTTACGGGCATTTTCGATTTTCACAGCCATATCACTCAACTTAAAAGCCAGCGACTGGTGGTTGATGATTTCCGTTCCGAAAGCTTTCCGTTCTTTGGCATAAGCCACAGCCCGCTCAAAAGCGCCGGAAGCAATACCGAGGGCCTGCGAAGCAATGCCGATACGTCCGGCTTCCAATACCATCATGGCAAATTTAAAGCCGAAGCCATCTTCGCCAATCCGATTCTCTTTAGGAACTTTCACATCCTGAAACATAACGGAATGGGTGTCGGAACTACGCATGCCCATTTTGTTTTCGTGAGGGCCAACGGTAATGCCGGGGGTATCTTTTTCCACAATGAAGGCATTAATACCGTGTGATTTTTTATCCGGATGTGTCTGAGCCATCACGATATAAGTAGAAGCGCTATTCCCATTGCTAATCCAGTTTTTAGTGCCATTCAGCAAATAATAATCCCCTTTATCTTCAGCTGAAGTATATTGATGGGTAGCATCAGATCCGGCTTCCGGTTCCGAAAGCAGAAAAGCGCCGATTATCTCGCCACGAGCCAGCGGTTTCAGATATTTTTGTTTTTGTTCTTCGTTGCCAAAGCGATTCAATCC
>JAJRQN010000222.1 GCA_024280235.1 Bacteroidota bacterium
AATTGCCACCACGCCCGAATATTTTAATGCTTCACTGACATCCAATGTTTCAATTTTCCCGTGGGCAATGGTAGCATCCAACACCGCAGCATACAGTGTATTTTGTCTTACTGGTATGTCGTCGAGATAGATGGACTTGCCGGTTACATGTCCTTTGGAATCTATATTTTTCATGAAGCCATAATTTTGGAGAATAAAATTTCAGGAGTAAACAGTGTCGGAACCATTTTTACAAAATGAGCAAAGAAAAGTTGACGCAAGAGCAGACTTTTGTATGCTTTGCTTCCCCGGATGTCGCTGATGGGCGCTATTTCGGAAGTAAGTACTGCCGCAGCTTCAATAATCAACTTTGGCGTTAACCTTTTCCCTGTCAGAAAATCTACCGTCTTTTCTGCATAAAACGGCATGGCAAAAACACCACCTGCCGAAAGATGAACATTCTGAATGACATCTCCCTCAAGCACGAGAAGCATGGCCGAGTTTACACTTGCAATATCCAAATGCTGCCGCTTGCTTACCTTTTCAAAATTGAAGACACCTTTATTGGGTAATACGAAACTGATGTGTGTTATTTTTTCGTCCGGTTGAAGAACCAATTGCTTGTATCCCGTGTAAAATTTACGCAGTGATACATTCCGTATCCTTCCGGTCATCGTTTTCAAATGTACTGTGGCATCAACGGCGAGAAAGAAGATCACAAGGTCGGCAATGGGAGAAGCGTTGACGATGTTGCCGGCAATAGTTCCCATGTTTCGCACAGGCTCTGACGAAATGAGCTTGAAATAATCTTTAAGTCCGGGGAAATAATGCTGTAAAATAAGATGATTCATGATGTCGGTAGCCGTTGCTGTTCCGTCAATCCGGCAAACTCCGTTTTCTATTTCAATATCAATGGCGCAAGTATCCGCTTGTACCCTGTCCTCTTTTAAAAAATACAACTCAGCACCAACCAATGCATCGGCTTGTTGCACAAAGAGATCAGTACCTCCGCCCACCGGTTTTCCGGAAAGCCTTTCAGGATTTATTTCTTTAATTTGTTTCAACCTGTTGGCAATATGGCGGAAATATTCCGGCAGAAAAGCCTCTTTTATCAACCAGCTTAACGGGTCTTTTTGGTCTTTTTCTGTAAGCATGGCAGCAATGTCTCCGGCAGCATGTTCGATGGACTTATACCCTGTACATCGACAAATATTCCCGCTAATAGAGCTGATTACTTTTTCGGGGGTTGATATTTCAGGCGACAGGCTGTGAGCGGTTAGCGACATGACAAAACCGGGTGTACAAAATCCGCATTGCGTAGCGGCATTGTCAATCATGGCCTGCTGGACAGGAGACATCTTATCTTTTTGCAGTCCCTCAATGGTTACAATATGTTTTCCCTGTACATTGCCGAGGGGTGTGAGGCAGGAGACAATGCTTTTGTATCGCACTTCGTTGTTTTCGAGATATCCTTCCAGCACGGTACAGGCACCGCAATCTCCTTCGCGGCAACCGGCTTTGGTTCCCATAAGGTGCATTTTGTAACGAATAAAATCGAGCAGAACCATGCCTGCCGGTTCGTCTGTTTGTACCAGTTGTTGATTCAATATAAAAGTGATCATACTGAAATTTTTTAGATTTGACAGACAAAAATACGGAAATACCCTCTGAAAAGTCCTGCTGCTGTATTTATAATGTGAAATGCGTGGTTAATTGAAGCAATTTACCCTTTTTGCAGAAAAAATTTCTATCTTATTCATAATTCTACAAGCCACACTTCATTTTAAAGCCGCCTACAGATTTGAGGCTGAATAATTTTGAAAAGGTTATAATCCTATATATTTTTGTCAAACATATGGTTAGTGTCAGTAAGAAAGTTCACTATTTAATTCATTCCTTTTTTTCTCAAAAATGCAGCCGGCAACATTAAAATCCCAATTATTATAGACAAAGTATTCTCCGGGTTTTACTGACCCTTCTGGCAAAACATCTTTTTTATCATATCCTCCATTCACAGGTTGGTAAAATATACCGGAACGGGAAGTTATTATATTTTGAACCGTTGCCGTTTTTTCTATAGGCAATAGGCTTTTGTCTTCATCAATCCCAATGTCTCTAATGGTTTCATTTAAGTCGATGGTGCCATTTTCAACATATTTGCCATAGAGCATACTCAGGACACTCTTCCGGCAAGAGGCGATGTAGTTGATTTCTTTAATATTTCTAAACTCATGCAAATTTTTTATTGAGACTAACGGTTGGACTATGCACTATGCACTATATTCCCATTATTTCCGATGCTTACTACAGCATTTAAAAGTAAACAAAATTACTGATAGTCAGCTTTAAATACCGGCATGTGGAAGACAGGCAGAAAGGAGGAGGAATTTGTTTACCGGTTCTTATTCTTTTCTATTTTTGAACGATAAAAGAAAAATTATGGGACTAACTGTTTTTTCCGATGAATATTTTATGAATGAAGCCCTGAAAGAGGCACGTAAAGCTTTCGATGCAGGAGAAGTGCCTGTGGGAGCAGTCATCGTCTGTAACGACCGTATTGTGGCAAGAGCGCACAACCTCACCGAGACGCTGAACGATGTAACGGCACATGCCGAAATGCAGGCTTTCACTGCTGCCGCCAATTATCTGAATAGTAAATATTTACGCGATTGTATCCTTTATGTAACACTCGAACCGTGTATAATGTGCGCCGGAGGCGCTTACTGGTCACAAATAGGCAGGATTGTGTATGGCGCAGATGATGACAAACGGGGTTATTCACTTATCGGGGCACCGGTTTTGCATCCCGCTACCAAACTTGAAAAAGGTGTCCTTGCCGCAGCGTGCAGCCGTCTGATGACAGAATTTTTTCAGAAGAAAAGAAGTTGAGTTTATTCCAAAAACGGTAACACGGTGGAGTGTTTTACTTCATTCAGTACAAAAGAGCTGCGCACACGTCCTACCCGCGGCAACGTGGCAATCTTTTGAGAGTAAAAAGTGTTGTAGGCATCCAAATCTTTTACGATTACTTTTAACAGGAAATCGTTTTCACCGCCCATTAGGTAACACTCCATCACCTCAGGGATTTTCTCCACCGCATCATAAAATTCCTGAATTTGTTCAAAAGCCGTTACCTCCAATGCCCCTGATAGAAACACTACCATCGAAGGCGAGAGTTTTTTACGATCCACCAGTGCCACATACCGCGTGATGATATCGGCCGTTTCCAACCGTTTTATGCGTTCGTAAATCGGTGTTTTGGTCATGTTCAGCTTCGCAGCAATGGTCTTGATACCCATGCGGGCATCTTCCTGAAGCAGTTTTAAAATTTTCCGGTCGGTGCTGTCTGTGTGTATCATGGGAATTTTTCCTTTTTTCGTTTAATAATTGAAATGCAACATTATTATTTTCCTTTCAAACTTCAAAATAAAGGAAAGTTTCCCACATATCAAAATATTTCCGAATATAATTAAGGTAAAATGTACTTTTGCCAAAATTACAAAACAGAAACACATGGTATTATTAGACAAACCTTTTGTATCCGATTTTTTACAAAAGACATTGGAGAAAAACAGCTATCCGGTAATCGACACTCACCTGCCGGTCGATTTGGTTTCAACACAGTCCTTAAAACTTATTTCCGAAAAGAAAGCTGTCTTGATGAAAAAGCAGGACGATGATCTGCTGATTTATTCCAACTCGGAAAATTCTATCGCATGGATTGAGAAAAACCTGCCCTTTTCTTCTTTACCTGAAAAAATAAGGTTGTTTAAGAATAAGGTTGCTTTTCGCGAACGCATCCGGGATATGTATCCTGATTATTTTTTCAAAGGAGTTCCTTTCAAAGAATTGGGAAACCTGAACATAAACGAAATACCGGTTCCATTTATCATTAAACCGGCTGTGGGATTTTTCAGCATGGGCGTTTACAAAGTAGAACATCGCCATGAGTGGCCTGCAACGCTGAAAAACATTCGGGATGAAGTAAACAGGAATAGTCTGTTTTATCCCAAAGAAGTTATCAACACCACTGATTTTATCATCGAAGAAACCATCCAGGGTGAGGAATTTGCCATCGACTGCTATTTTGACAAGGATGGCAAACCTGTGATTCTGAATATTATGCAACATGTTTTCTCTTCGGGAAAGGATGTCAGCGACCGCCTCTATTTTACTTCCAAAAAGATTATCCTGAAAAACAGGAAGAAAATGGAAGCCTTTCTAACGGAAATAAACCACCGGACACAGGTGAAAAACTTTCCGAGCCACGTTGAAGTACGTATTACCGGTGATGGAACAATTATCCCCATCGAAGTCAACCCCATGCGTTTTGGCGGCTGGTGTTCGTCGCCCGACATGGCCTGGTATGCTTTTTCCATCAACGAGTACGAGTATTTTTTCAACCGCCGCACACCCGATTGGGATGCTATTTTGGATAAGGCCGATGACAAGGTTTACGCCATTGTCATTCTCGCCAATTCCACGGGTATTGATGGCAAAGACATTGCTGCTTTCGATTATGATAAGCTTCTTGCCGACTTTCAACGTCCATTGGATATACGAAAAGCCAACTACAAAGAATACCCGCTTTTCGGTCTGTTGTGTTGCGAAACCGACAACGAAAAATCACCTGAAATAAGCCGGATATTACGCTCCGATTTACGTACTTATGTAAAGAGTCGGTTGTTGAGGAATTAATTCCAAAAAACTCATAGCGTTTTTCTTTTCCCCCTGAAACTTTTCCACAAAAAAGGAAACCCATTTATCTTCTGTCTCGTAAAAGATAAAAAACTCGGGTCATGTCAACCAATCTCATCGCCTATTTATCTGAAAGATACTACGGGCAGAAGAAGGAGCCAACCGGAATCGGGCCGTTTATTACGTTGTCGCGTGAAACCGGCTGTAATGCTACAACACTCGCCTCAGAGCTGGTAAAAACTTTCCGGAAAAAAGAACAACACTGGCATTTTGTAAACAAAGAAATTCTGGACAAATCGGCCGAAAAGCTACATCTCGACCGCCACAAGCTGGAGCATGAATTTTTGTTTTCTAAAAGCAATACGATGGATGACATCATCAAGGCGATGTCGTTACGCTATTTTAAGAATGACAAGAAAATCCGCGATACTATTTCAGATATCATCCGGTATGAGGCACAAAAAGGCCATGCCATTATCGTGGGTCGTGCGGGAGTAATTTCTACGGAAGGTATTCCCAACGGGTTGAACATACGGTTGGTGGCACCTCTGAATTGGCGGATAAAATGGCTTAGTCAACAAAAGATGATGGGTGAAAAAGAGGCTGAAAATTATATTCTTGAAAACGACCGGAAGCGGGAATTCTTCCGTCAGCAATTCTCAGAAAAGGATATTTCCAAAATATATTTTGATTTGGTTATCAATATGGCAACTTTTTCTCATAAAGAAGCCATTCGAATAATTTTGGATACCATGGAGATGAAAGGTATTTTGTAGATAGTGGCTGCCTGAGAACGCCAATCTCTTTCTCACCTGTGCCGAGACAAGCTGTTGAGCTTATCTTCAAATCAGTCATCCCGATAATGATATCGCGGACTCCTGATTTTCAGATTGCGCTCGCCTCGACCTTGACGCTTTCTGACAGCCGCCTTCTAAAATATTGAGTTTTCTTGCTGGCACTAGATGGTACTACGGCATATCTCTTGGAAAACTACTGTGTTAAGAAATTATCAAATTGTGTCAACCTATATTATGAAAAGACACTTCCCCAAAATTGATGCCTTTTGGAACTACAATAACAATTTACCCGCAAAAATGGTAGTAAAGTCTTTTGGATTTTATCTCCATGCTTTGGCTATTAATCCGGTGCCTGTTTTGTGTGGCCCTTTTAAGTCCAGTGCATTTAATATCAGTACAAAGGGGAATGTCAGAAGATAGTAAAAAGGCAGAATAATATAAAATAAATGACTGGCGTTCAGCATAATAATAGGGTATTTCATACTCAGCTTCCAGCCCATATTTCCTGAAGGGCCATATTGATAATAAACCTTTGTTTTAGAGAATCCGGCTCTTTTCAGCTTATCTGTAATTTCGCTGATACCATAGCCATCACGCACATGCTCATCGATAAAAGAGTGCTCTCCGCCCTCGTCATGTTCATGGTGATGCACGTCTGATCCGCCTTGGTCGGATGGCGTTGAAATCAGCAGCATGCCGTCCTTTTTCAGAGATTGATAAAAATTCCGGAGCACTTTTTCATCTTCTTCGATATGCTCCATCACATCCACGCACAAAATCAGATCATAGGCTTCTTTTTCGGAGAAAGTTGTGAGATCAGCTTCAGCAAAAGAGGTATTCTTCAACCCGATTTTATGAAAAAAAGTATTACAGTCAGCAATTTGTTCGGGTTTTATATCAACACCTTTTATGAGCCAGTCGCTGTGGCGCCGGGCCATATAGTAATCGTATTGCCCAAAACCGGAACCGGCATCAAGAACTTTCAGCGGCAATGTGTTTTCTTTTTCAATTTGCCGGAGTGCCTTACGTATATGCCACGAGCGCAGCAGAAGCGTATCGAGTAAGCGGTAAAAAAGTTTTCGAAAAGCGGGAGTCCGGTTAAAAAAAACACCCAGCTTTTTCTTTATAGGGTCGTATTGCATAAAAATCCGGTATTAGATTATTGGTCGTCTTTCAACAGTTCATCGATACGGTCGATATAGTCCAGAGAATCATCTTCAAAAAACTGTAATTCGGGAACTACCCTGAGCTGATGACGGATACGTGTGCCGAGTTTTCCACGGATTTCTTTGGTATGTTTCCCGATTTTCTTCATAAATTCCGCTTTATCCCTGACGGCAAAAAGACTCAGATAGACTCTCGCCAGGCTCAAATCGGGGGTTACATACACTTTGGTAACGGTAACCATAGTGTGTTGTGTAACATGGCCCATCTCCCTTTGAAAAATCTCTCCGATGTCACGTTGCAGCAACTTTTGAATGCGTTCTTGTCGTTTGCTTTCCATGGGGCAAAATTAATATCTTTTGTGGAAATTGGGGAAAAGAGATAATAATTCCGTAGTGCAAAAGGTGAGATATTGGCAAATCGGGTATGCAAATTGTTGTGGATGGTTTGGCGAAGAATCAATTGTTGATATTGAAACGGAGTTTTGTGGCCTTTTGGCCATTGCTGTTTTGTGATAATCCTTACCTTCGCCATTCATTATGAGTACAAAAATCTACATCATTCTCGTAGCCGGAGGAAAAGGGGTACGCATGGACAGCAAAACGCCTAAACAGTTCCAATTAGTACTGGGGCGGCCTTTGGTAATGCATACTTTTGATGCTTTTTCCGCTTTTTATGATCGTGCAGAATTCCTTCTTGTTCTTCCCGAACTTGAAATCGGAAAATGGAAACACCTGTGTGTGGACTATGACTTTTCCGTTCCTCATCAAATTGTGGAAGGCGGGCCGACTCGTTATCATTCTGTAAAAAATGCACTGAATTTTGTGGAAGATAAAAGCCTGGTTTTTATTCATGATGCTGTCCGTCCTTTGGTGAATAATGAAACAATCACGACCTGCTTGCAGGTGGCACGCCTGCATGGTACGGCCATCCCCGTGGCGTCGGTAACCGATTCATTGCGCCGGATGGAAAACGGTATCAGTGAGGCTGTGGACCGGGAGAAATACAGGTTGGTACAAACGCCACAGGTTTTCCGCTCCGAAATTATCAAAAAAGCCTATCTCCAAAGTTATCGGGCTGACTTTTCGGATGATGCTTCAGTAGTTGAAAGCGGAGGAGTCTCATTGTATATTGTGGAAGGGAATGCGGACAACATCAAAGTTACAAGACCCGGTGATACCGGTTACGTGGAAGCTGTTCTATCCGCCCGCCGCACACAGTGATCAACTTTCACGCATCAACAGTACAGCGCTCATCATCAACTGGTTATTGATATTATATATTGCATCTATTTCTTCCGGCGTACAGTCATAAAGAATTTTCATTTCCGTATCGCGTTTGTCCATGTCCGTAATGTTCAGGATGCCGGTAACCTTTTGTTTGCCGCCAGTACCTATCCATACATCCAGTTCTTCGCCATCGGTAGAAATGGTGTTTTTTATGTATCCGTAATCGTAAGGATAGATAAAATCGGGAAACCGCTGATGTCGGGTTCCTTTCGGTCGATCAATAAAAATCTTTTTTTCACGAATTATCTCATCGAGATTCTCCCAAAAAGCCTTGTTGCTGCGGTAGTGTTGTTTCATTGGGCGAGTTTTCTGTTCTTCCATTCAAACGGTAAAAGTCCCCGGAAGGCAACATAGGTTATGTAAAGCGGATAAATTGTCTCAAACGGAAATACAAAAGGCAGTAGATGACGCTTTCCGGTAAACCGGCCAATAGCATAGAGCAATGGGAAATCAACGAGTGTTTTCAGAGCAATAAAAAGTCCGTAGATAATGAAAAACCAGTGGATAAAAAATCCGAAAACCAAAGCGGCTGTTAACAAAAAGTTGAAAAGAAAAACAGAGTAAGAAACCAGCACTGCCCATGGTTGCGTATAGCCTCTCGCTTTGGAACCCCACCGGATGCGTTGCGACAGAAATGCGCTCAGATTTTTGGGTGATGGCGTATAAACAATTGTTTCCCTGTTTTTTATAAAGGTAATGGCCTCACGTCCATACCGGCTTTTTACATAATGAATAAAAAAGACATCATCGCCGGAAGCAAAACCGGTTTTCAGTGCATCCGTTTCCGCATCAAGATAAATTTGCTTTTCAAAAGCCATATTAGCGGCATTGCCCATAAACGGAAGTCCCAGCCCTGCCGAGCCTGCACCTGAAGCAACGAGGCTCATAAAGTCGAGGGAAAACAGTTTCTGTAAAAATGTCTTTTCGTAGTGGTATACCACCGATCCGAGGATGAGGCGGGGCGCCTTCTCTTCATATAATACCACCATTTCGGCAAGCCAGTCTTTGGTGAAAAGGCAATCCGCATCGGTGGTTACGATAAGCTTTCCTCTCGCCATTTCAACGCCTGTTTGCAAGGCTGCTTTTTTACCGGACTTTTCATTATTGATAACACGAAAATTTTCGGGCTTCTTTTCAGAGATGAATTGATCTATCCTGATTTTCCCATCGTCTTCCGAATGGTCGTTGACAAAAATGACTTCCATCAGCTCAGCCGGGTAATTCTGATGACTAAGGGCAATGAGTATTTTTCTCAATCCGGCAGATTCGTTCCGGAAGGGAATGATCACACTGACCGGCGTATGCAAATGCCTGTGTGAAAATGAATAATTTCTTAAACTGTTCCATCCCGCTGTGAAAGCGAATATAATCAGCATATAAAGCACGGCAGAAATGGAAAGCAGGAAGAGAATAATCTTAGTATTCATGACTTTTGTGATTGCGGAAAAACCGAAGCCTAAAGATAAAGAATAATCCTGACAATGCGGGAAGAGCAAGATTGAGCAGCCAAAGTGCTGAGGAGGCGGCAACAATCTGTCCGTTCAATGCCTCCGGAAGAACAACACCGAAAAACAGACCAAAGACATAGAGGCTTACCGAACCGCGAACACCAATTTCGGAAAGCGCAATGGTGGGGATAATACTCATGAGCAGGTAGATAAACCCAATGATCATCATTGCATGCAGGTATCCGATGGGTACCTGGAAGATCCTGAGCAGCAGAAAAAATTGCATCGAAAAGACAAGATAACGGAGAATACTTATTGCAAAGACATAAAAGAGTTCCCTGGAATTGTACCATGAGAAAACTTCTGTATAACGGGAAATTTTATTGTAAACACGTCCACTGATTTTCTTTAGCAAAACGGAAAAAACACTGAAATTCAGAAAAGCAAAAATGAGAATGGCAGAAATCAAAAAGATGGTGAAAAGAATTCCGAAAAAAGTCCAGCGGTTTAATGAAGTGTCGGGATTTATCCAACGGTTCAGGAAGAAGACGACTGAAATAAGTCCGAACAATATGGTTGTCAGGAGCTGGGCCATGCTGCCAAGAATGGTGGCAAGGGTAGCCTGGAGGCGGTCGGCTTTTTTCAGAATAAAAACCCGTCCGAGATAATCGCCCACACGATTGGGGAGAAAAACGCTGACAGAAATGCCGGAGAGAACAGCTTTGAAAGCCCTCAGCAGAGAAACTTTCTCCAGTTTTTCCATGAGAAACTGCCACTTCCGGCTTTCTAACAGCAGGTTCACCGGCAACAATAGAATAACGATGACCGACAAAATCCCAAAATTCTTAGCATGGGTTACCGCTTCTATATTTTTTAAAAAAGAGGATAGGTCATGTTTATAGAAAAGTTGCTCGTATAAAAAATAGAAAGTAAACACCAAAATGGCGAACCGGATAAGAATGTTGTATGTTTTGTTTAATTTTGCCATAAACGTTTCAATTGGCCAAAGAAAGAATAATATTAGGTATTGACCCGGGTACCAACATCATGGGTTACGGACTGATTCAGCAGTCGGGCAATAAAATCCACATGATTACCATGGGGATTCTCAAACTGTCGCAGTACAATAACCACGCGTTAAAATTAAAAAAGATTTTTGAACGAACGCTTGCCATGGTTGAAGAATACCATCCGGATGAGCTGGCCATCGAAGCACCGTTTTATGGAAAAAATGTCCAGTCGATGCTTAAACTTGGCAGGGCACAGGGTGTTGCCATGGCAGCGGCTCTTTACAAAGACCTTCCTATTTTTGAATATTCGCCGAAAAAAATAAAACAAGCCATCACCGGAAACGGTAATGCTTCAAAAGAACAGGTGGCAGGAATGCTCAAGACAATATTAAAATTTCAGGAGATACCGGCAAAGCTGGATGCCACAGACGGCCTGGCTGCTGCCGTTTGCCACTTTTTTCAGGGAGATACTTCCGCCACATCAGAACATTACAACAACTGGTCAGGTTTTTTGAAAGATCATCCCGAACGGCTGAAAAAAGTTAGATTTTGATAAAGTTTTTGCTTCAGGCGTGGATTCCCTAAGCAGGTAAATATGTTTGATTACATTAACTTCTGTTGTAATTTCCACCAGCGGTCGGGAAGTTCTTGATTGAGAGCAAGTTGGTAATCTGCATAAGAACAAGGTGTGTAGGGGTATTTTAATTTCCCTCTTCCGCTTTTGCTTTTTATGGGAATATCAATCCACCAGCGGTCGGTTTTTTTACTTTTCAAAAAGAAAAGTTCTTCTTTGTAATCTTCGAGATACACCCTGAAACGAATGAAATCTTTACTGTTTTCCTCCGGAACATCGTGTTGCCGGTTGGCATAACCATCCAGAAAATACCAAACCATCTGTGCGACAAGTTGTGCTGTCTGATTTCGGATGTCGTAAGCCGGATTAAATTCGTAAAAACCAATGCTGGTAAGCTTGTCGTTCATACCTGCATAGCGGCAAATACGGCAGGCATCTTCGCCATTCAGCCCGTTGGGGCCGGCATAGTAGCTTCCCGGAGCATCGGCAGCACGGATGGCGGAAATGTCGAAGGTAACCAACTCGGCATTGCGTATCATTGGCTCGGTTTCGGCAATATCGGCCCGAATGTTTCCCAGCCGGTTGATCTCAAAAAAGAGATTTTTCATCAGTTGCAATGCATCACTGTTCACAAAATAGCTTTGATAGCCAATGTTGGTATAGTTGAAGAGGAAATTAGGCTGATGCAAAATGATACGGCTGAGGTAGGAGTGTGCATTCAATTCTTCTTCTTCCTGTCCTAGGTCAAAGACAGAATCGATGGCTGCAATGTTGATAAGGCGGCCAATATTTTTATAAGCCAGATAATTGGCATATGTCAAATCCTGACTCCCGCCGATGATAATGGGTAAGATGTTTTGCCGGATAAGCGTAGCTACAACTTCTTTCACAGCAAAATAGGTGTCATCAATACTATCCCCCTGCCTGATATTGCCCAAATCGGCTATTTTCAGGTTATTCCAGTGTGAGAGCAGCGGATAAAGTTGCTCTCGAACTTTGTCAGGAGCCTCGGCACATCCGGTGTTTTTCAGTGATTTCCGGTCTTCTTTTACACCGAAGATAGCCACCTTGGTTTCTGTCAGGTCAGGAAATTTGCCGGCTTCCGTAAAGGGGGTAATCAGGTTGCCAACGTAAAAATTTACGGTTTCTTCTGTGTATGCGGAAAGGTCAAGGCTTATCGGTTCAAAATAAATCTCAATGTCCATAATTATCTCATGCTTATGCGGGACTAAAATAGCAATTAATCCGGTGCCGGCAAGCCGGGGGAAAAGAATATTTTAACAAAAAGATGACGCGGGACAAAAACAATAAAAGAAATTTATCTTTTTTTCTTTACATAACGTTTTTTCGGCATATTTTTCGGGTCTTTGGCAATGGCATAGCAATCTTCCAATGTCAGAGAGGCGGCCTCCATGTCTTTGGGGATTTTATAGTTTTGTTTTTTGATAACAAGGTAAGGTCCCCAGCGACCGTTCAGCACCTGCACATCGGGGTCTTTGTCGTAGCTTCTGATAAGTTTCTCTCTTTCCACTTTCCGTTTGTCTTCAATGATTTGAATGGCTTCTTCCAGCGTAACGGATGCGGGATTATACTCTTTTTTAACGGAGAAAAACAGCTTGTTGTGCTTTACGTAAGGCCCAAAACGGCCAATGGCAACTGTAACTTCCTCGCCTTCATATTCGCCGAGGCTGCGGGGAAATTCGAATAGTTTCAATGCTTCTTCGAGTGTAATTGTCTCCAGACTTTGTCCTTTCTGCAACCCGGCAAAGCGGGGTTTTTCTTCCGAATCGGTATCGCCAATCTGGGCAATAGCGCCATAGCGCCCAATCTTTACGTAGATATTTTTCCCGGATTTAGGATCTTTACCGAGCAGTTTCTCACCACTGAATTTTCCGGAATTTTTCAGCGTATCCTGAACTTTTTCGTGGAAAGGGCCGTAAAATTCTTTGATAATGTGGTTCCATTCTTTTTTGCCTTCAGCTATTGCATCAAATTCCTTTTCCACATTGGAGGTGAAATTGTAGTTGATGATGTCATCAAAATGCTGAAGCAAAAACTTGTTTACGAGAGTGCCTATGTCCGTAGGAAAAAGTTTGGCTTTTTCGTTACCGGTATTTTCTTTGGTGATTTTTTCTTCAACCTGCCCGTTTTTCAGGAGGATATTTCGGATATTTCGTTTTTCACCCGGACGGCTTTCTTTCACCACATATTCGCGTCTTTGGATAGTTGAAATGGTTGGTGCATAAGTAGATGGACGGCCGATGCCCAGCTCTTCCATTTTCCGTACCAGACTTGCCTCTGTATAGCGGGGAGGATGTTTTGTGAAAGTCTCCACCGACTTCATTTTGTGAAGTGTAAGCGGATTACCCTTTGCGAGAGGAGGCAGAATGGAAGTCTCCTGTTTTTCTTCGTTGGAATCTTCCGTGCTTTCGAGATAAACTTTCAAAAAGCCATCAAATTTAATGATCTCCCCGTTGGCTACGAACATTTTGTCAGCTCCGGAAGATTTAATTTTAACATTGGTTTTCTCCAGCGCGGCATCGCTCATTTGCGAGGCAATGGTTCTTTTCCAGATAAGTTCGTAGAGCCGTTCTTCTTCACGTGCGCCACTGATGGAAGTTTGGTTCAGATAGGTCGGGCGGATGGCTTCGTGTGCTTCCTGAGCGCCTTTGCTCTTGGTTCTGTATTTCCGGATTTTCACATACTTATCGCCGAAAAGTGATTCGATTTCAGCTTTTGCCGCTGCAATGGCCTGACCGGATAAATTTACAGAGTCGGTACGCATGTATGTGATACGCCCCGATTCATAAAGTCGTTGTGCCACACGCATAGTGTTGGCGACCGAAAATCCCAGCTTACGTGAAGCTTCCTGTTGGAGTGTGGAAGTTGTAAACGGCGGTGCAGGCGATTTTTTTCCGGGTTTTTTTCTACTGAAGCAACTTTAAATGTTGCATCTACCTGATTCTCGATAAATGACTTTGCCTCTTCATAGGTTTTGAAACGTTCTGCATATTCTGCTGTGAAATGTGTGGTAGCAGTTCCTTCGCTCAGGCTGAATTCGGCAAGTGTACGAAAAGCCGAAGAAGTTTTGAAATTCTTTATCTCTTCTTCTCTTTCCACGATAAGTCTCACAGCCACCGACTGAACACGACCTGCAGAGAGAGAAGGCTTTACTTTTCGCCATAACAAAGGAGAAAGTTCATAACCAACAAGACGGTCAAGCACCCTGCGGGCCTGCTGTGCCGAAACAAGATTTTTATCGATATTTCTCGGATTTTCAATGGCATTCAGAATGGCAGTCTTGGTAATTTCGTGAAAAACAATACGTTTGCTTTTTTGTTCGTCAAGTTTGAGCGCATTGTAAAGATGCCACGAAATAGCTTCACCTTCGCGGTCTTCGTCCGATGCCAGCCAGACGGTTTCGGCTGCTTTCGCCATTTTTTTCAACTCACTAACAAGCTTTTTTTTGTCCGGACTAATTTCATATTGCGGTTCAAAGTCGTTTTCCACATTCACACTGAGTTTTTTGGAATCTAAATCCATCACATGTCCGAGACTGGATTTAACGGTATAATCTTTACCCAGAAAACCTTCAATGGTTTTGGCTTTGGCGGGTGACTCGACAATCACAAGGTTTTTGGCCATAATCAATTTTTTATATGTTCACATTTTTTAAAAAATGCGCTGCAAAAGTAATATTTTTAAGCAACACTGAAAATCTTGTTTTTTTAAGCCCGAATATGACACACTATTGGCTTCCCGTGGTGTAAATCCTTCACATATAGAGTTTCCTGTTATCAATATTAATAAAAGGTGCTTTGCACATTTATTAACCTATGTTGAACCCGGAGGTTAATACCAAAAATAGGTGAAAAGAAAGACAAGAAGTTCTTACTTTCGTGAAGAATCTATTCTTTTCGGGAGGTCAGTGCCAACAACCCCATCCCGAAAACAGCCGCAATAACGGAAGCAGTCATAATCCCTACTTTGGCAATCTGCTTGAAAGCCTCATCGCTAAATGCAAGTTCTGAGATAAAAATGGACATGGTAAAACCAATTCCGGCCAACAGCGCCACACCGTAAATCTGTTTCCAGCTGACACCTTCGGGCAGCGTAGCCCATTTTAATTTAACCATAAGTCTGGAAAACAGTGAAATACCTATGAATTTTCCCAGCACCAATCCCAGAATAATGGCAATGGAAATGGGATGCAACATGAGATCGAAAAGGTTTCCTTCAATACGGACTCCGGCGTTGCTCAAGGCAAATACAGGCAAAATAAAGTAGGTTGTGATGGGATGGAGAAAATGTTCCAGTTTCTGCAAAGGGGTTTGTGCTGCATCGTTCAGATTGTCAATTTCTTCCACAACATGAGCCTGTGTTTTGGTAAGCAACGGATTGTCGTTCGGGTTTGTCTTTCTGAACTTTTGTAATAATTTCTCTAATTTGAAAATATAAGTTTCTTCATCAATTTTTGTTCTTGCCGGAATGGTCAGTGCAATAAGAACGCCGGCAATGGTAGCGTGTATGCCTGAATAAAGAAACGATAACCAGACACCTGACAACCCCACAACCGCATAAAACAGTGTTCGCCTGATGCCGCCAAAATTTGCCGCAACAAGAACAACCATAAAAACAGCCGCCGTAATAAGTTCTGAATAATTAATGGTATCGGTATAAAAAATGGCTATGACAAGTATGGCTCCCAGATCATCGGCAATGGCAAGGGCTGTAAGAAAGATTTTCAAATTAATATTCACCCTTTTCCCCAACATCGCCAACAGACACAATGCAAAAGCAATGTCTGTTGCCATGGGGACGCCCCAGCCATGCATAAGCTCGGGTTTGTTTATCACGATGAGCGAATATACTCCGGCAGGGATAATCATTCCGCCCAAAGCGGCCATAATCGGCAGGGAAGCTTTTTTCATGGAAGAGAGTTCGCCTCCTATAATTTCCCGCTTTATTTCCAGCCCTACCGTAAAAAAGAACAAAGCCATTAGACCATCATTAATCCAGTGATGCAATGTACCGATAAGTTTGAAGTTGCCCCATGTGAAGCCGACTTTCATTTCATACCACAAGTGATGATAAGCCGGATAGAAAGAGGAATTAGCCCAGAAAAGGGCAACGATAGTAGCAATAATAAGCAAGACGCCACCACTGGTTTCCTGATTGATAAAAGTTGAAACGCCAAAATGCCGGATAGATTTTTTATTCATGAGAAATAGCTGTTGGATACGTTGCTGCTAAAATAATGTAAAATAACATTGGTGAAAAATTTTTGTTTTTGTATCAGTGATATTGCTTCATGCTGAAAGGCTATTATGAAAAACACTTTCTGCAAATCGAATCAAATACCTATTTTTGCCGGAAATTAATGACAGGTGATGAAAAATTTTGTTGAAGAGTTACGTTGGCGCGGTATGATTCACGATGTTATGCCGGGTACCGAAGAATATATGAATCAACATATAACATCGGGATATGTAGGCATAGATCCCACGGCCGACTCGCTGCATATCGGGCACCTTGTAGGTGTTATGATGCTGAAACACTTACAGCTTGCAGGCCATCGTCCCATTGCATTGGTAGGAGGTGCTACCGGCATGATTGGCGATCCTTCCGGGAAATCTCAGGAACGTAATCTTCTTGATGAAACTACTTTACGTAAAAACGAAACCGGTATAAAAAAACAGTTGGCCAAATTTCTTGATTTTGAAAGCGATGCCGGAAATCGTGCGCTGATGGTCAACAATTATGATTGGATGAAAAATTTCACTTTTCTGGAATTTATCCGCGATATCGGCAAACATATCACAGTGAACTACATGATGGCCAAGGAATCGGTAAAAAAACGCATAGGCGCCGACAGTAAAACGGGCATGTCGTTTACCGAATTTTCATATCAGCTGGTACAGGGTTACGACTTTCTGTATTTGTACGAACACGAGAACTGCAAGCTGCAAATGGGCGGCGCCGACCAATGGGGAAACATTGTAACCGGAACAGAACTTATCCGCCGTAAACTGGGACATGAAAATGAGGCTTTTGCCCTCACTTGTCCGCTTATTACCAAAGCCGATGGGGGCAAATTCGGAAAGACAGAAAGTGGCAATGTCTGGCTTGATTCGGAAAGAACCAGCCCTTACGAATTTTATCAGTTCTGGCTGAATGTTTCGGATGCAGATGCAGAGAAATACATTAAAATATTTACGTTGCTTACACAGTCTGAAATAGAACAGCTCACCAAAGAACATAAGGAAGCCCCGCACTTGCGATTATTGCAAAGAACGTTGGCACAGGATATTACTACCCGTGTCCATTCCAAAGAAGATTATGAAGCTGCCGTGGAAGCTTCGCAGATTCTTTTCGGGAAAGGAACTACCGAAACGCTGAAAAAGTTAGATGAGCGTATGTTGCTCAACGTTTTTAAAGGGGTTCCGCAGCCGGAAGTGCCGCGTTCGGAGTTTGAAGCCGGCATCGGTCTGCTGGACTTTCTTGCAATGAAAACAGGCATCTTTAAATCCAACGGAGAAGCCCGTCGAATGTTGAAAGACCGGGCGGTCATGATTAACAAAAATAAAGTGGGCGAAAGTTATACACTGAGTAACAGAGACTTATTAAACAATCGGTATATTCTTGTACAAAAGGGTAAAAAGAATTATTTCTTAATAAAAATTGTTTAAAACATTTTTCTCTCTGCTCTTTTTTCGCTTGGCAAAACTGTATTTTTAGATGCAGAATTAAAACAGGAAGATGCAGGAGATAAATTTCACAAAAGAGCTGACAGCCTTAATACAGTTGCTTGACGAACCGGACGAGAAAGTTTATGCCGCCATACGAACTCATATTATAGACATGGGTGTCGATACGCTGCCTGTTCTTGAGGAGATTAAAAGCAACACGCTTGCACCCAAAGAGATAACCCGTGTTAAAGAGATTATAAATACTATCAGGATAGAGGATGTGTCCGGCAAGCTGACAACATGGGCGGCACTCGGCAATTCTAATCTGTTGGAAGCCTGGATACTGATTTCAGGGTTTCATTTTCCGGAAGAGGATAATGAAAAACTGAAAGCCTCGGTGGATAAAATCTATCGTGACATTTGGGTCGAAATGAACAACGAGTTGACAGCGCTGGAGAAGATCCGGGTAATCAACCATGTTTTTTATAATGTGTACCAGTTTGACGGATTGCCGGGAACAAAATCGGTATTGCCCCCCTATCTTATCGGAAATATTTTGCGTATGCAAAAAGGGAATCCACTTTCTATTGCCATGCTTTATTTAATCGTTGTACAGCGGCTTAACATTCCGATGTTCGGAGTAAATCTTCCGAAACATCTCATTCTGGCATACACCAATGGCAAAACAATGTTAAAACAAGCAGCAGATTATCGCGCAGAGGATGTTTTGTTTTATGTAAATCCGTACAACAAAGGAGCGGTCTTTAGAAAAAGTGAAATTGAGCTGTATGTCAAACAGTTGAATATTCCCGAACAGGAGGAATTTTACTTTCCTTGTGAAAATAAAGCTATTATCCGGCGGCTGTTGGAGGAGTTAACATTAATCCATAAGAAAAACCATAATATTTTTCTGGCGGGGGCTATGGAATATTTTTTGAAAGCGATAGTATAAAGCATAATCTGGAAAAGTTGGGAAAGAGATTGAGAGAATTGTGTAAGGTCGTTAATCAATCTATTTCAATCCCCCAAATCTTAACCAGAATATGGTTTATCCTGCCCCGAAAAATACGAATATTTGAAATAAGAGCCTGGAGCCCAGAGTACACAACAACTATTTCACACCGGCCGATTTTAAAAATTCCAACATATTTTTTTCGATACGCACAGGTATATTTTGAGTATCGGCACGCCGGAATATTTCCCCTGTAATTTGCTCATACAGTTCGATGTATCGCTCTGAGACACTTTCCACAAAATTATCGGTCATTTCGGGAACGGTTTGTCCGGTCTGACCTTGGAATCCGTTGGCCATAAGCCATTCGCGTACAAACTCTTTGGAAAGTTGTCGTTGTGGCAGCCCTTTTTTGAAATTTTCCTCATAACCATCGGCATAGAAATAGCGGGATGAGTCGGGGGTATGGATTTCATCAATCAGATAAATTTTCCCATCGGTTTTTCCGAATTCGTACTTTGTGTCCACGAGAATAAGTCCTTTTTCGGCAGCCATTTGACTTCCGCGTTCAAAAAGCAGTCGGGTATAATTTTCTATTTGGACATAATCTTCTTCCGAAACCAAACCCTGTCTAATGATTTCTTCTTTGGAAATATCCTCATCGTGGCCTTCATCGGCTTTGGTGGTGGGGGTGATGATGGGTTTGGGAAAACGTTGATGTTCTTTCATGTTGTGGGGAACAGCTACACCACATATTTCGCGGGCACCTTTTTTGTAGCTGCGCCATGAACTGCCGGTGAGATATCCGCGGATAATCATTTCCACAGGAAAAGCTTCACAATAGCGGCCAACGGTAACCATGGGGTCGGGTGTGGCGATTTTCCAGTTGGGTACAATGTCGGCGGTAGCATCCAGAAATTTGCTTGCTATCTGGTTCAGTACCTGCCCTTTGTAAGGAATGCCGCGGGGCAGCACCACATCAAATGCCGAGATACGGTCGGTAGCGACCATTATCAGATATTGGTCGTCAATATTATACACATCACGCACTTTGCCGTGGTAAAGGCTTTTCTGTGTGGGAAATTGGAAATCTGTGTGGGTAAGAGCTTCTGTCATCACTTTTAATTGTTATCTGATTAATTTATTTTTTAAATCCGAATAAAATTTTTTGAAACTTTCAGAACGACTAATGAGCCAATCCAATTCAATCTTGTCAACTAAAGATCTAATTAACACTTGATTATTTCGCGAATACTTTTTTCCGTATATACTAATTTTGGCTTCTTTTCTTGATATTTGTTCAAATGAAATATTCTTGGTTAGTGTTGGATTAGAAAGATGGTATTGAATGTAAAGCAGCCAGTGTTCAATGGCCTGAACCGGAAACATGATAACGCTTTTTTCAGTAAACCGCTTATCAAGTTGGTTATAAAGCTTAGCTATTTCGTTAATAAAATTCTCTCTATCCCGGTCGTCGTAATCAATGCCAATGATTAATAAATCGAGATGATAATCTCTAAAGCCAAGAATGGCAGCCGAAGCAAATTTTTTTAACACTTCCTTCGAATTTGAAGCTCTAAATCTAAAGAAGAAATCCTCATTCAGTTCAATTTGCAAATCATATTTTGCGGCAAACGAATTCAAAAAGGTTGTAATAAAAGTGTAATGTGCTTTGTCTTCACACAGTATGCTGTAATTCAACCTGCTCATTTCGGAACACCTCCCAGAAATCCGTAAATCCAGTGTTCACCAAGTGTTTTGGTATAATCGATTTTTGGTAAATTGGTTTCTTCCGATTTTCTGTCGGAAATTTCAATAATATCTTTCAGAAGGTTTCTTATTTTGGTTTCTCCGTTTTCACTGTCGAAAACAAATACCGATTCCGGAAAATCTTCAAATTCATTGACCACCTGCGGGCTGTGAGAAGTCATAATAATTTGAATGTCTTTTTTGTCAGCCAAATCAAAAATAAAATTCATCACCTCATGCAACCGTCTGGGATGAATCCCTTTTTCAGGTTCCTCAATCATCAAAAGTTTGGGTGGAGAAGGCTGATGGATAATGGCAAGCAACGCCATAAAAAACAAAGTACCTTCCGAAACCTCATCCGCCATAAACCCTCTGCCGTAAATATCAAATAAAACGATTTGTTTTGATATTTCACTATTGAGCTTTACTTTTTTGAAACGGATGTCTTTTATTTCGTGCAAACATTCCGTCAGATCCTTTTTAATAGCAGCAAATATTTCAGGCTGGTAATCGCGCATGTTATCAAAAAAAGAAACCAGATTGGAGGCATCGGAATTGACAAAATCATCCGTTCCCAACAATTCCGGTTTTTTTATTTGATTGGGGTCAGGACTGTAGATGCGGATGTTTTGAGAAATACCATTCAAAATAAGAGAGATTTCAGAGTTAATATATTTCATGTTAAATAAACATGAAATACTTTTTGTATCCGAAGACTTTTTAACGATATTTAAGGTGTTATTGATAAATGAAGCTAATAAATAGGTGCTATTCACCAGATGAGAATTTAACGTGTCGAAGCCGATACCCCCTGAATAAAACATTTGGACTGTAAATTCCAACATTAAATCTTCTGATTTTTTCCAACTCCCTATACTGAAATCATCTGATAATTCTTTTTTTGTTTCGCCAATAAATTCCCGTTTGATAATTTTTTTGTTCTCATTTAATCCCCGAAACTCAACAATATAATATTCAAAGGTTTTATCCTTTTTTTTGCAAAAAGTAAAAGAAATTGGTTCCTTGAAAAGGGTGGAATTATCATTACCAAAGCCGAAATAATTACGTCTTAAATTCTCAGGAGTAATTGACGATTTGTTTGACAAAACAAAATTGAAAAGATATTCCAAAGCTTTGAAAACATTGGTTTTCCCCGAATTATTAGGACCGATAAACAAATTGATTTTTTGTAAATCGAACCTGACATTTTTCAGACTTTTGAAATTCTTAACTATTAGTGTGTCAATCATCGTTCAGCGATTTGAGTTGCTACAAAGATAATATTATTCAAATGAACTCGCAAATTGAGATTATTCAGCATTTTTTTGATAAGCCTGAACAATTCGTGTTACCAGTTTATTTCTTACAATATCTTTTTCATCGAGGTAAATAAAGTCGATGCCTTGTATATTTTTCAAAATGTGCTGTGCCTGCAAAAGTCCCGAATTTTTGTTTCGGGGCAGGTCAATTTGTGTTACATCGCCGGTGATTATAAATTTGGCGTTTTTCCCCATGCGGGTAAGAAACATTTTCAGTTGGCCTTCGGAGGCATTTTGTGCTTCGTCGAGGATGGCAAAAACATTGCCGAGTGTTCGTCCGCGCATGTATGCCAGTGGAGCTATTTCAATGGTTTCATCTTCAAGATAGGTGAGCAGTTTTTGTGTTGGCAGCATATCGCGCAAAGCATCATAAAGTGGTTGAAGATAAGGGTCAAGCTTTTCTTTCATGTCTCCGGGCAGGAAGCCGAGACTTTCGCCGGCTTCCACGGCAGGTCTTGTCAGAATAATACGTTTCACTTCCCTGTTTTTCAAAGCACGAATAGCAAGTGCTACGGCGGTATAAGTCTTTCCGGTTCCGGCAGGGCCGATGGCAAAAATCATATCATTTTTAGCCATGCTTTCCACCATCTTTTTTTGGTTCGGCGTCTGTGCTTTGACCAGTTTCCCGTGGCGGCCGTAAACCAGCACATCCTCTTTTGGGGTCGTTTCGTGCATGAGAGAGTCGTCGTCCTGCTCCATGATTTGTTCTATCGCCTTGTCATTCATTTTTCCAAAACGGTCAAAATAAACCAGCAACAAATCCATTCGCTTTTCAAAAATGCCAATTTCGGCAGGTTCGCCGATTAGTTTGATGAGGTTACCGCGGGCAATAATTCTAAGTTTCGGGAAAATAGCTTTTATGTGGTTCAGGTATTTATCACCGGGGCCGAAAAATTCCACCGGATTATCCATATCAATCTGAATAATACTTTCACTCATGAGCAGTTGTTGAAAAAGACATATCCCATATAAGGCTTCAAAATTATTAAAAATAATGCGATGGACTACCTGTTTTTAGTTAATTTTGAAAAGTTTATTAAAAAGGAATAAATTCATAATAACAGCGTGGCCATTATTACTTTAATCAGCGATTGGGGTGACACTGACTACTATCAGGCAGCCGTTACGGGACGTATATTACAGGAGTTGCCCGATGTAGTGATAGTGGACATTACCCACAAGATTCCGCGGTTCGATACGCGGGAAGCTGCTTATGTGCTGCGCCATGCTTACAAGAGTTTCCCCAGAGGCACTATTCACATCATCGCTGTGAACACGGCAGAGAGTCTTGATGAACCACATCTTGTTGTCCTTTATGATGGACATTATTTTATCGGCGCCGATAATGGCGTTTTCTCTTTAATTTTTGAAAAAGACAGCATTCCTGAAAAAATTTACACTCTCGATATTCCGCAGGACAGTGAAAAATATACCTTTTCGGGTCGCCACCGGTTTGCCAAAGCCGCCGTCATGCTGGCTCGTGGAGATGCCATTGAAACACTGGGAGAACCCTGTCCGGAAATCAATAAAAAGCTGGATTACGAGCCTTCTTTCAATACTTCCGGTATTCGCGGCATGGTCATCCACATAGACCCTTACAGCAATGCTATCACCAATATTTCGCGTAAGCTGTTTAAACGAATTATTGGAAATAAGTCTTTTAATATCTATTTCAAAGGATACACCTGTGAAAGCATTGGTGAGTGTTATGCAGATGCCGGTGGCGATGCCAGAGAAGTTTGTCTGTTCGGGAGTAATGATCTGCTGGAAATTGCCATGAAAAACTCTACGGCTGCATCATTAATGGGACTTCAGGTTAACGATCCCGTGATTATTGAAATTCAAACGGAAGAACAGGCATAACCTGTGGATGTAAGATTTAAAAATGAATTTGGTTCCGGATATCAAAACCTATTGAAGTTTATGACATCGTTTCCTGCTTTTTATATCGTTTTGTGAGATATATTTCGCATTTGTGATAGAGCCAGATAAAGAAACTCCCCAAAACAATCCCCAGCACTGCTCCTCCCAGCACATCGCTTGGATAATGAACGCCGAGGTAAACACGGCTGTAAATTATGAGTAAAGCCCATGTCCACATAATCCATTTCACATAAGGACGCTTATTTCGGAAAAAACCAATGAGAAATGCCAGAACAGCAAAACTGTTGGTTGCATGTGATGAGACAAATCCGTACTTACCACCGCAGTATTTAACCATGTGTAACAGCCCTTGTAACGATGGTTCGTAACACGGTCTCAGGCGCATAAAAACATTTTTAAAAGCATGTACCGAAAGTTGGTCGCCTGCCGTGATGGTCAGTGCCACAAACACAAGTACCAAAAATCCATACCATTTCTTGTCTTTGAAAATCCAGTAAATCAACAAAGCATAAAGAGGCGCCCAAAAGAATTTGGCGCTAAAATCAAGCATAAGTTTATCAAAAAACGGTGTGTGATGACCGTTGATAAACAGCAGGATAGTAGTGTCTAAATGGGTTAGAAAATCCAGCATAATCCTATATTATTTCTTCTTCTTCTTTTTCTTTCCTTTGGCTGAATATTCCATAGCCTGCTTCATCATGTCGAAATAATCGTTATTGAAAGGGTCGCGTTTGATAAGCATTTCAATAAAAGGTTTAGCTCGTCTTCCTTTCTTTTTGGCTAATGCTTCTTTGGCTTTTTTAAGGTAATAATTATCGCTATTACAGACATAGCCGGGGTTTTTCCCCAAGAGCGTGATGACCGGATCAAGTGAGTCGGTTTTGGTTCCCTCCATTGTAAACTGGATAGGAATGGCAAATTTGGTGTATTTATTATTATGGCAATTATTCCATTTCCCTTTGGTAGCTTCCATAAATTTTGTAATTTGCTCATCCAGACCGTAATGCAGCGGATTTTTTATTCGGATATTACGAAGTGTTCCATCGCAATCTACCTGAAAAGTAACTACCATAATACCGATTACACAATTTACACGTGCCTGATCGGTATATTTTGCCGTTTGTAAAAATACGCGTTCAAAGGAATAGAAGCCGCCTCTGAACCGGTAATCCAACAAATCATGGATTTGTTTTGTTCGGCTTGCCGCAATATTAGCAGTCTCCTGAACAGATTCCTGCGCAAAGCTGATGCTGCCAAAAAGTATGAGAAAAAACATCATGAAAAGAAATCTTTTTTGCATAATGGTTACGTTTTGAAATGAGGCGTTAAAAGTACACTTTTTATTAAAAAGTGTGCCTTCGTTATTGTTACATTTCTATTAAACCCAATAGAAAGAAGCAGCATCTTTTTAAGGATGCTGCTTGCAAAAAAATTAATCAAATTGCAAAAAAATTACTCTGATGTAAGCGCTTGCAGAGCGTCTTCGATACGCCCCGGAGTTTTTATTATTTTCATAAAAGTTCCCATGCCCAACTCAGGCCAGTACAGTGCAATACGGTATTTTCCGGCGAGTGAAGTGGCATTTTTTCCCTGAAGAATAATCTCGTAAGGCATAGCGGCAATATGGTTTTCTCCGATGGTAGGAAGGAAATCGGCTTCACCGGTTTCAGGATTAAGGAGTGCCACGCCAAAAACAGCAATCTTCTGTTTTGGGAAAATCAGCTGGTAAACTTTTTGTGTGTTTCCTTTTCGCGCGCTAAGGTTTTTCTGTATAATCCGTAATCCTTCTTCAAAGGAATCAAATGTTGCCAGCTCGTCCGGATCATCGAAATAGGGCATCAGCATTTTGTAATGATAATGTACAAGACGTTTTTGTTCTACCATTCCGCCAAAAGGAGTCAACTTCCCCATCTTACCAAAAAGATTGGTTATCTCTTCAGACTGCGCTTTCAGGGCAGCTTCATGGCCATTAAGTTGCTGTCCGTAGTAAGCAAGAAACATATATTCGGGATTAACAATACTAAGAATAGTTTTCCCCTGTGTTCTGATAAATCCGACTTTCATCACGGCTGCCAGGGGACCCCTGTCAGGAAATTGAAGACTGAGTTGTTTTAAACTGTTGCTGGTATAACAAAGTACAAAAAGTGTATCCTTGTTTTCCGGATGATACGAACCTAGAATTTCATAGCCTGCATTTGTCAGGTTGTTTTCGACCTGTTCACTGAGCGCCGGGATGGCCTTGTCAAACTGTCCGACCTTATAAAATGGTTGCAACTCCTGTGCTGAAACCGTCATTCCCGTTAGGAAAAGCATCATAAGAAGAATGCTAATTTTATTTTTCATGGTTTTAAATGTTTAGATAATTACAGTACAAAAATAAGATAACAGTTAACCATTTAACAATAATTGTGAAATTTATAACGATTTCAAATTATTTTTTTACAAAATATGGAATGGTTTTGTAGTGAGATTAGTACAGCACGTTCATGCGATTTGCATCTTGCTTTATGAAGATAAACAGCAGGATGGTAAAAGACCACAGCGAAGAGCCGCCATAGCTGAAAAACGGCAATGGAATCCCTACCACCGGAAAGAGTCCGATGGTCATGGCGAGGTTGACCGTAAAGTGAAAAAACAAAATGGATGCCACACCGTAACCATAAATTCTGCTAAAGGGCGATCGTTGTCGCTCGGCAAGCATAACAATGCGTATGAGTAACGTCAGAAAGAGGCCAATGAGTACCGCCGACCCGACGAAGCCGCGTTCTTCGCCTACGGTACAAAAGATAAAGTCGGTACTTTGTTCGGGAACAAAATGATTGCGTGTAAGCATGCCTTTGCGGTAACCTTTTCCGGTAAGGCCTCCCGAACCAATGGCAATTTTGGCCTGATTAACATTATAGCCTGCTCCGTGCGGATCTTTTTTCATACCCAGCATCACCTGTATGCGGATACGTTGATGAGACTCCAGAACATGTTGAAAAGTATAGTCTGTCAACGAGACAAAAAGGAGTGAAAAGAAAAGTCCTGCAAGCCAGATTCTCCATTGCAGGCGGAGTCCGCGAAACAGCGCAAATAACAGGCCTGCCAGCACCACAAGTCCAATAGCCACATAAAGCTCCCCGAATTTTATGGTAGTGATAAATAATGCGCCGAGTACCATACCAATGACGAGAATCCAGCCTGAAATTCCTTCACGGTAAAGCACGAGAATGAATGCAAGATAAACCAGCGCAGAGCCGGTGTCATTTTGCATCAATATCAACAGAGCCGGAAAGCCAATAATGACAGCTGCTACTATTTTTGTTTTAAAAAACCGCATGTCGGTTTGCAACTTACTCAGATATTTTGCCAATGCCAGTGCGGTAGCAAATTTGGCAAATTCGGCCGGTTGCAGGGCAAAACTACCTATCTGAAACCACGATCGCGAGCCGGCTACTGTTTTGCCGAAAATCAAAACGCCGATTAAGCCGAGTATAATCAGGAAATAAAAAATATAGGCAAATGACGAAAAGAATTTGGCATCGAGCAATAAAATAATAAATGCAAGAAACAGTGCCATCCCAATCCAAAGCAGCTGCTTCCCGTAGCGTTGTGAAAAATCAAAGATGGGACTATTTTCACTGCTTCCGGAAGCCGAATAGATGCTTAGCCATCCGTACAACACGAGTGCGAGGTACAGAATAATCATCCACCAGTCCACATTCTTCCAGAAGTTCTCCCGTTTGCTCATGGTTTTTCCGGTTTTTGGTAATGATTCAAATCGCCGTCAATAATACGTTTTTCCAGCTTTGGACGTTTTGTTTTACCACGCAGATAATGTTCCATCATTAAGCTGGCAATTGGTGCCGCCCATGTGGCGCCATATCCGGCATTTTCAACAACAACGGCAATGGCAATTTTAGGATGATCAACCGGTGCAAAAGCCATAAAAATGGAATTGTCTTTTCCATGTGAATTCTGTGCGGTTCCTGTTTTCCCGGCCTGGCTCAGGCTGTCCATTTGATAAAAACGGGCTGTTCCTTCCTTTGATGAAAACACCTCTTCCATGGCCTCTTTTGCAAATTTATAATAAGCTTTGTTAAAGACAACCTCGTGTTTTTTATTGTATTTCCCCGAAAGGGTATCGTCTCCGGACATGCCGATTAAAAAGTGTGGTTTGATATAATAACCACTATTGGCAATGATGGTTGCTAAATTGGCTAACTGTACGGGCGTAACCAGAATTTCTCCCTGGCCGATACTTAAAGAGCGGATGGTCAATGCATTCCAGCTTCCGTGATATACTTTATTGTAATAGGCCCGTGTGGGAATAGATCCCGGCTTCTCAAAAGGGATATCCGTATTAAAACGATGGCCCAGGCCGAAACTAATCACTTTTTTACGCCATGCGTCAAAAGCATCGTGCGTGTTGGCATATTTTGGGTTGTTGATGATAGCCCTGAAAGTCTTCCAAAAATAGGAATTACACGACAGTGCTATAGCGAGCTTCATTTGCAAAGGCGAAACATGGTAGTGCGAGCAGGCAATAGGTTTGGAATCAGGCCCCTGACAAGTGAACCATGTTTTGGTAGTAACCACATGATCCTGCAATGCGATTAACGCCTCCACCAATTTAAACGTGGAACCGGGTGGATAGGTACCGGAGGAGGCACGATTCATTAATGGTTTTAAACTATCAATCAATAGTTTATGATAGTTTTCCGAACGCTGACGTCCGACTAAAAGGTTGGGATCGTAAGTGGGTGTGCTGACAAATGCGAGTATCTGTCCGGTTTGCGGTTCAATAGCAACAATACTACCGGTTTTATCATGCATCAAAAGCTGTCCGTAAGCCTGTAAATTTTCGTCAAGGCTCAGTGTTAAGTCGGCGCCGGCCACAGCGAGGGTGTCAAATTTTCCATTTTGGAAACTGCCTTTCACGTTGTTGTGGACATCCACTTCCATTAGTCTCGAACCTTTCCGCCCGCGCAATTCTTTTTCGTAAAACC
>JAJRQN010000223.1 GCA_024280235.1 Bacteroidota bacterium
ATTAGCAAAAAACAATCCGATGGGTGCAGATGGCATTTCATGGTCTGCAAAAGAAGAGTATGAAAAATTGAAACAATCCATCGGCATTCATAATTCAGGATTTAACAAAGGGTTACCAAATTTGGAAGAAGCGGCAAGTGTGGCAGATACCATATTGACTTTATCCAGCTCAACAAACGGAAAAGTTGCCATGAAAGCATGGCAGGCTGAAGAAAACAAAACCGGTATGCCTGTTAAAAATTTTGTTCAGGACAGGGAATCAGAACATTTTACGTTGAAGAACATTACAACACAGCCCAAAGAAGCCATTTCCACTCCAATTTTTACAGGCAATAACAAGAACCGGCGTTATTCCCCATTTCTTAATAATGTTGAACTCTCTGTGCCTTTTCGGACATTGACCGGACGTCAGCAATTTTTGATTGACCATGAAACATTTCTGGAATTTGGAGAAGGCCTGCCTGTGTATAAACCCACGCTAAATACAAAAGCGTTTTACCCTAAAATTGACCGTATCCCTGAGGAGAATGGCAAAACCATTGGGCTAAAATATCTGACTCCGCATGGCAAATGGAACATTCACAGTATGTTTTACGATAACCAGCACATGCTTACACTTTTCAGAGGTGGTCAAACAATATGGTTGAATAATGAAGATGCTGACCGGATTAACGTTCGTGATAACGACTGGATTGAAATGTATAACCGCAACGGGGTTGTTGTTGCCAGAGCAGTCGTGTCGCATCGTATGCCTCGCGGAACAACCTACATGTATCATGCACAAGACCGGACAATCTACACTCCCCATACGGAGATTACCCATCTGACAGGTGGCACGCATAATAGCCCTACCAAAGTCCACATAAAACCGACACATTTTGTGGGTGGATATGCACAACTTAGTTATGGTTTTAATTACTATGGCCCCACAGGTAATCAAAGAGACCTAAAAGTATTTATCAGAAAACTTAAAAAAGTAATTTGGCATGAAGATTAAAGCACAAGTAGCAATGGTTATGAACCTCGACAAGTGTATCGGATGCCACACTTGTAGTGTAACATGTAAGAATACATGGACAAACCGTCCGGGTGCAGAATACATGTGGTTCAATAATGTGGAAACCAAACCTGGAATCGGTTATCCCAAAGAATGGGAAAATCAGCAGAAACACAAAGGGGGATGGAAATTACAAAAAGATAAATTACAGCTGAGATCAGGCAATAGATTTTGGGAATATCTAAATATTTTTCATAATCCTAATTTACCGACACTCGATGAATATTACGAGCCTTGGACTTATGACTATGAAAAGTTAACCGATAGTCCTGCCGGGAACGAACAGCCTGTAGCCATGCCAAAGTCTCAGATCACCGGAGAAGACATGGAAATATTATGGGGACCAAACTGGGAGGACGATCTTGCAGGTTCTCGGGAAACCAGTCATTTAGACCCCAATTTACAGAAAATGGAGCAGGATATTAAAATGGAGTTTGAAGAAGCTTTTATGATGTATCTGCCCCGCATTTGCGAGCATTGTCTTAACCCTGCCTGCGTTGCATCCTGTCCTTCAGGTGCCATGTATAAGCGTGATGAAGATGGCATTGTGTTGGTAGATCAGGAGGCTTGTCGCGGCTGGCGTTATTGTATCTCATCCTGCCCTTACAAAAAAGTCTATTTTAACTGGAAAACCCATAAGGCGGAGAAATGCACATTATGTTTCCCACGTATTGAAGCCGGTTTGCCCACAGTATGTTCGGAAACTTGTGTAGGTCGTATTCGTTACATCGGTATTTTACTCTACGATGCGGATGGTGTTAAAGAAGCAGCTTCCACAACCGAAGAAAAAGAGCTTTATCAGGCGCAATTAAATTTGTTCTTAGACCCGAGTGATCCGGACGTTATCAAACAGGCTCGCAAAGATGGCATTTCGGACGACTGGATCGAGACAGCACAAAAATCACCCATTTATAAAATGGCCATAGAACAGGGCATTGCGTTACCGCTGCATCCCGAATACCGGACATTGCCCATGGTTTGGTACGTACCGCCTTTAAGTCCGGTTTTGAAAATGTTTGAAGGAAATGGGGCTACCGCTAATATCAACGAAGTTTTTCCGGCAATTGACCAAATGCGTATCCCCATCGAATATCTGTCAAATTTATTGACAGCAGGAAATCAGGAGATAATACGCAAGGTATTGAAGAAAATGGTACTGATGCGCCAATATATGCGTGCAAAAGATATTGGTAAGACTTTTGACAACAGCTTGTTAGAAAAAGCAGATATTGATGCCCAAACCATTGAGGAAATGTACCGGCTACTGGCAATTGCCAAATATGAAGACCGCTTTGTGATTCCTTCTTCTCATAAAGAAAAATATGAAGATTTGTACAAAGAACAGGGAATGACAGGATTTGAATTTAGCGAAGCCTGCAACACCTGCCTTCCGGGAAATAAATCACACTAAATGGATTAAGCAAAATGGAGACACAAGATTTATTAAAGCTAATTTCTTTGCTGTTGCAATATCCCGATGAGGAAATACACTCTTTGGATTGGCAGTCAGATATTGCTAATATAGGTGAGGCCAAGCTGTTTGAAAGTTTGAATACATTCGGAAAATATTTTCACCAAACGCCTTTGGTTCTGCTTCAGGAAAATTACGTCAATACATTTGACTTTAACGACAAAACCAATCTGTACCTTACTTATTCTAAGTTGGGAGATGAGAAAGAACGCGGACAGGCGCTGGCAGAATTAAAAGAAATCTATGCCTATGCCGGATTTGAGCTTGACTCATCGGAATTACCGGATTATCTCCCTCTCTTGTTGGAATTTGTCTCACATGCAGACGAAAAAATCAGAACCGATTTAATGGGCCGGTTTCGGGGAAGTATTGATCACACACGGCAAATGCTGGCAGAAAAAGAGAGTCCTTACGCCGATCTGCTGAAAGGACTTTTAATCATTATCGATCATTTCATCTTAAAAGAAGTTTTATTATGAGTTATTGGAATCAATTTCTTTGGGTAATTTTCCCCTATATGATGATAGTTATGACTATCGTTGGACACATTTACCGTTACAGCACAGATCAGATGAACTGGACGGCAAAGTCTTCGGAGATACTGGAAAGTAAACGTCTGCGGTGGGGTAATTTATTATTTCATTATGGAATTATTTTTGTTTTTTTCGGCCATATTTTGGGGTTGATGGTTCCCAAATCTTTTATTTCAGATATGGGGATTGACTATAAAACCTACCATGATATGGCAATTTCTTTTGGCGGAGTAGCCGGAATTGTTACTGTAATTGGCATCTTTCTTTTGCTTATCCGCCGTTATGGAAATAAACGTATCTCTTCCACCAGTAGTTTTGGTGATAAATTTATTGTAGTTCTGTTATTTCTAATCATCGGTTTTGGGATTTATAACACACTGTTTTATAATCTTTACTTTGGTCATTTTGATTACCGAAGTACCATTTCGCCATGGTTCAGAAGTCTGTTTATTTTCTCTCCTGATCCCGGTTTAATGGTCAATATTCCTATAACCTACAAAATCCATGTTCTTCTTGCATTCTTGACTTTTGGTATCTGGCCGTTCACTCGTTTAATCCACATTTGGAGTATCCCCATCGCCTACATTAAAAGGAGTCATATTTTGTATCGCAGAAGGTGTGGCGAAAAACAATAGTCCTGTGTTATGTAACAGATATATGCCTCTTGTTTGCCAAAACACGTTGAGTAATGCTTATGGTAAAAAGTTTAAAAATCGCCTTGTGAAAACCCTCCTGTTTTTTTTAAAATATTATCAATCAACGTAATAAAATATTAACATGAAAAAGATAGTTTATTTATTTGTAGTTGTGTTTTCCCTGTTTTTCTTTTGTGGAGAAAACACCTTTGGACAATCCGTCATCCTTTCGGGAGAAGTCAGACCGAGATACGAATTTCGTCATGGTTATAAAACAATTATGCCTGATGGTGAAAAAGCAGCAAATTTCATTTCACAGCGTACCAGATTAAATGCTTTTTACGGTAGTAAATTTTTTAAATTCGGTCTTGTGCTTCAGGATGTCCGTGTATGGGGAGATGTTACCCAACTCAATAAATCTGATTTGAATGGTTTATCCATTCATCAGGCCTGGGGAGAAGTGATTTTTAACAAGAAACTGTCCGTTAAACTTGGTCGGCAGGAAATTTCGTATGATGACCAAAGAATTTTTGGCAATGTTGGCTGGACACAACAAGCCCGCAGCCACGATGCGGCAATTATTAAATACCGACCGGTCAAATCGATGAAAATCGATGTGGGTATTGCTTACAACGCTAACGGTGAATCCTTATATAAAACCGATTATACGGTAAATAATTATCGAACCTTTCAATATATCTGGTATCATGGAACATTCAACAAATTCGGATTGAGTTTTTTAATGTTAAACAACGGAATGCCTCATACAAATTCGGAAAATATTCAAAAGGTAGTGTACAGCCAAACCATAGGCAGCAGGCTAACATTCAAAAATAATGCACTAAAATTTGCAGCGGCTTTCTACTACCAGGGCGGTAAAAACAGATTAAATAATGCACTATCTGCAACATATTTCTCTGCCGCCATTTCATACAATATCACTAAAGTATTTACCGCGGGCGTAAGTGGGGAATATCTATCGGGGACTTCATCGGTTGACCAGGTTTCTAAAGAAGCTGCCGATCATTCCTTTAAACCTTTGTATGGTACAAACCATAAATTTAACGGCTGGATGGATTATTTCTACGTTGGCAGCTATATGTTTGGTAATGGTTTAACCGACTTTAGCGTCCCATTGACAGTTAAAGCCAACAAGCTGACATTTAAATTGGTTCCGCATTTTTTACTCGCTTCAGCCAAAGTATCCGAAAAACAAAAGGACAATTCATGGAAAGATTACAACAACTATTTGGGTACGGAATTTGACCTTTCAGCAAGCTATAATTTGTCAAAAGCGGTAAAAATTAGTGCAGGATATTCTCAAATGCTCGCCACTGAATCTCTTCAGGTTATAAAATCAGGAAACTATAAAAATTCAAACAACTGGGGATGGCTTATGATTACTTTCAAGCCTGTCTTTTTCAGTAAGAAGTAGTATGATTTTGAGTAATTTATGAAAATTAAAAAGAAAGATCATCTGCTATCCAATTGTTCATCAACGGATAGCAGATGAATTTCAGCCTACATCTTTTTCACATCGATTTTCTTTTCCGGGGTAGTATCTTCCTTGCTGTTTTCGGCCAGGTTACGCATTTCATTCACAAAAGCAGCAATTTCATCATCTGAAAAATTTTTTTCCTGAGCAGCTTCTTCCAACGTACCCCAAATGGGTTCGCCGCACATGATACAGCGAATACCTTTTTCCATCAAATAGCGCACCGAAAAGGGATAATTATTTACCAGCTCTTCGATAAGAATGTCTTTTGTTATTTCCGGTTTATTCATGACTTTTTTATTTTTTGCAAAAATAAGAAATGATTTATTCCGCCATTTATCCCGGCTGCCGCTTCAATGAATAGACTCGGAAAAAACGGGATTTAAAATCCCTCTCCCCTTTACATTCGGGTTCATCGCCTGAGGCGAAACACGGTACAAACCTGATTGAACTGAGCTGACATCTTTTACATTCTGATGGCAAACCCGAATGAGCCGGCTATCATCACAGGAGCACCAATCAATTACAAGATGATCCTTAGAAAAGCCCGTCATTTTTGTAAATCTCCATTTGCACTTCCGAGAAGGGAGAGATGTGTGTTGAATGACTATTTCTTTCATTTGTTAACACACCGGTTGTGAAATTTACGCGTATCACATCACCTTTCTGTAAATCAACATTTTCCAATGTATCATAAGTCAATATTGGCATGGCAGCATTAATAGCATTCCGCTCGTAAATAGCACCAAACGATTCAGCAAGAATAGCTTGCACACCAAGGGTTTTAAAACCATCCACTGCCTGTTGACGTGAACTGCCTGCACCGAAATTTTTACCGGTAACCACAATATCACCGGGCTTTACATTTTGGGCAAAATCCTCATAACCTTCGAGATTATCAAAGATATACTGTCCCATTTTTTCCGGATCGGTAATTTGCAAATAACGGTTATGGTAAATCATATCCGTATCAATGTCATCCTTTCTAATCAGCCACACACGACCTTTAATTTCGATGGGTTTATCCATCGGAATATGTTTATGCTGCGAAGCAGGTTTATAATCCACTTCTTCATTTTCATAATCGAAACTGGCAGGCCGTTCGGGAATATCATCTTCAGTAGTAATGTATCCGGCCATAGCTGATGCAGCCACCGAAGCCGGCGAGGCAAGATAGACCAGTCCTTTCCCCTGCTTCCCGGGGAAGTTACGATTACCGGTACTGATGGTTACTTCACCCGGTCCGTTTTGCCCCACCTGCCCTGCGGCACAACCGGCGCAACCGGCATTGGAAACAAGAGCACCACTATCTTTAAAAATTGTCATCAACCCTTCATCGAGACATTGCCGCCAGATTTTATCGGTAGAAGGAACTATTTTCAGCACCACTCCGGGGGCTACTTTCCGGCCTTTGAGAATACGTGCCACTGCTCGCATATCTTCCATGCGGCCGTTGGTGCAACTACCCACAAAAGCAGAATCGATTTTTACCCGTTTTTCAGTATTGATATTCACAGTGTCATGTGGTTTTCCGGGACGACTAACCATAGGAACAAACCGGCTTACATCGATAGTATATTCGTCAGCATAAACAGCATCATCATCGGCAAAAACAGAAGCTAACTTTCGATTAGCAGCCTTTTCACAAAATTCCATCACCTCTTTATTGGGTGGGAAGAGCAGAATAATGACACCCATTTCTGTTCCCATAGACGCAATTGTAATCCGCTGGTCCAGCGACAGTTTATCCACAACATCGCCATAAAACTCCACAGCCGTTCCAAGCAGGGTATTGGCGCCAAAGCGATGCAGCAGGTTTAGAATGATATCTTTGGCCGTAACCCCTTTAGGCAGCTTACCGGTCAGAATAATTTTTACGGAAGGTGGAACCTTAAACCACACCTTTCCGCGATAAAAAGCAGCAGCAATATCTTTATCACCCATTCCCTGGCCGAAAGCACCAATAGCCCCCAAAATATTGGCATGTGAATCGGTGGTTACCGCCGTAGAGCCAGGCCAGGCCAGGCCTTCGCGAATAAGCGTATGGGTTCCAATGCCATTATTAATATCAAAAACTTTGATGCCGTGTTTTCGTGCAAAAACACGCACAATCTGCTGATTGGCAGCATATTTTTGGTCGCTCCCTGTGGGGTTGGTATCAAATGTAAAGAATGTTTTTGCAGGATTCTCCACGCTAAGCCCAAAGGTTTCAATATTTTTCACCACATTAGGGCCACCAAAGTCGCGGGCTACACGGGCATCGATTTCAATATCCACAATATCGCCCGGCTTTAGGGATTCCTCCACCGAATGAGCAGCAATAATCTTTTCTATAATTGTCATAATATTCTTATTTTTCCAGTAATCAAAAATAGATGAAAAACTGCCATGCGCTAACCTACTTTTCCCGCCCTTTTAAATTCTTTTGACCTGTCAAACAGATAGCGATAGGTAACGTATGTTTTATAAATTTCGGCCTCTACGTTGCGTTCCACCATTTTCATCATTGCGGGATTAAAATCTCCAATCCAGTTCATTTCAAGATGGACATAGGGAAATCCGGGCTTTTTGGTTTCATCTTCAAAGCGTTGTATAAGAGCTGATTCCACACCCTTACCCTGCTGTTCAGGAGTTACGCCAAAGATCAACCCCAACAACCTGTTAGATTTATGAAATACTTTTAGGCCAAAATAAAGCCGTATTTTATTAAGCAGATGAAGCTTTCCGTTAAAGTTCCTGATGATTTGATTGATATCGGGAATCATAATAAAAAAGGCGACAGGCTCATTGTTATAATATCCGAAAATCACTGCACGTTCATCAATAACCGGTTTAAGGGAAAAGAGCAATGCTTTTGCCTGTGGCAGGCGCATGGCACTCACTCCCGGAAACCTTGCCCAGGCTTTGTTGTAAATAGCAAGAAAATCACCGGCATACTGTTCAAATCGTTTCCAGCGAAAAATATCGAAATGATAATCCGGGTTTTTCAGAATACGAGATGCTTTTTCGTGGGCTATTTCCGAAGCCCCATCTTTAATATTTTTATAATAAACATACTGTTTGAAATAATCTCTAAACCCATGGTTTTCAAATAATTTGTTGTAATAAAGGAAATTGTAGGGCATATTAAAAGTATTCTCATAAAAGCCGCTTTTAAGACAACCCCAAAAGTTGTCTCTGTTGCCAAAATTTACCGGTCCATCCATGGCTTCCATACCTCTGGCTTTGAGCCACTCTTTACCAGCGGCAAAAAGTATGTCAGCAGCTTCCTGATTGTCTATACAATCAAAAAAGCCTACGCCACCGGTAGGTTGGTCGTTCTTTTTTGCGGTTCTCTTGTCGAAAAAAGCAGCTATTCTGCCAATTGTTTTAGCGTTTCCATCTCTCAACAACCAGCGAACCGCCTCTCCGGTTCTGAAAAGTTTATTTTTCTCAGGGTCAAAAACCTTTTTGACTTCCTCGTCCAATGGTCTGATCCAATTTCTCTCATTTTTGTATAGCCGGGCAGGAAAATTCAGGAATTCTCTTTCCTGTTTTTTATCTATTACTTCTTCTAAAATATATCTGTCAGCCATCTCTTCCCCAAGTTAGCAGGTTACTGTTCAAGTATCCAAATTTTAGGATACTTCTTCATCCACTTCTGCCTCTCCCTTTTTATCTGTTGAAAATCAGATGAATGGGAAAGATAAACACGCACATGTTTATGAGTTCGCAGGATACCGGCGCTTTTAAATCCCTTAGTTTTCAGGTGTCCCAACACCTTTGTAGCAGAACTCGTCGCAGGATAACTTCCGTAAATGAGGTAAAATGCATGTTCGGTGGATGATTTTTCTTTGCTTCTTGTAACAGAACGACAAATTTTTGGTTTTCCGGCTCTGTCAGGACGCTGGCCGAACCACACCGAAGCATAATGACCATTGAGTCCGACACCCATACAAGCCCACGATTTTTTCTTCCATATTCCGTTTGTCAATATCATATCCATCGCTTCGGGACTATCTTCCCAAAATGATAAAATGCTGTCAACTTTAAGATTATCCTGCATAAAAGCCACCAATTAATAACCGCGATAGGGATAATTTGTCAGTTCTTTCGGCTTTTCCCACATTCCATTATGGTTTACTACATAAGGATTATAGCAACAGGCTTTCCACGGGCCTTTGTCCGACCAGCTTGACAGATTACATATACTGGTATCAGGATGATTATTGAGTAAATCGGCCACGTGCGCTCTTGCCACAAACGATAACGAAACGGAAAGCTGTAATGCTTTTTTTCCCTGACTAAGCCGGATATTATTGATACTGTCAGCAAGCCGTTTTTCGGCTGGATGAAGACAAAAAGATGAAGGGATCTTTTTCTGTGCTAAGAGCGATCCTGACAAGGTCATCCCTATCATTAGTCCTATCAGTGAATACAAGCTCCTCTTTATCATCGAATTAAAAGTTTGGGTAAAAGTATAAATTATCTTCTTTTCTTTACCATGAAAAACTACGGATATCTTCCTTAACCATTTCATCATATCCTTTCATAAGCGAATGCATAAATGCGTTTTGCACATCAAAGACACTGCTGTCCAATTGAAGTACCGGAAGTATTTTCGGACTGGTACCGGTTAAAAAACAGGCTTCAAATTTTTCTGTATCACAAAGCTTAATTTTTGTTTCCTCAACACGCATTCCTTTCGTAGCAGCAAGTTGTAACACTTTTGCACGGGTAATCCCGGGCAAAACCAATGACATTTCCGGCGTCAGCAGTTCGTTTCCCCGAACAAAGAAGATGTTAGAACGGCTTCCTTCAGTGATGTACCCTGTGTAATTTACATAAATAACCTCCTGTAATTTTTCTTTTTTCAGGAGGCTGTCTGCTTGCTTACGCAAATTGTACAACACTTTTTTCGCATTGGGATTTTCGCGTTCAGCCTGCATACCTCCCACCATTACACCATCGGTATATTGACTATCTGAAGGATAAAAAAATGGCATAATCCAAGCTACAAACTTGTTATCACCCTTTCCGGTACAATGATAAACAAATTTGATATTTCCCAACTCTATCCGGTTCTGCTCTATGAGCAATTTTACGGACTGACGAATATGTCCGGCTGAAAGTTTCAATGGAATATGTTCCAGTTCTGCTGAAGAAAAGAGACGTTCGATATGTTCTTGCAAAAAGATGGGAATACCTTGTTCCACACGCAACACTTCATAGATACCGATTCCTTTCTCAAGGATATACGGATTAAAATCACACGTAGATTGCACCCGTGTGTCATACACAAAATAATTCAACAATGCCGTTTCCATAGGTTGAGAGACAACGCCTGATACTTGTTACAAAACAAAAGACAAACGTTATTTCTTTTTGCTTCTCGAAGCAAAATAGTCATCAAGAACCTCTTTTGCTTTTTCATTATTAAAAGACTCAACATAAATTTTTACAGCATCCTCGGGGGAACCCTGCGCCCATCCGGCACTCACACTTTCCTCAAGTGTGTCTTTCCGTATGCAGCCAATACCATTTTCTTTGAGGAGTTCTTCAAGATACATTCCTTCCACGCGCGAACCGGTATAAACTAAACTTAAATCACCTGTCATAGCTATCATTTTTAAATTATACGTAAAGATAATAAAATCTCTGTTTACTTTACAAACAAAAAATGTTAAGAAATGGTAATATTGATGGAATAGTTCAGATGGCTGCCAGCTACGCTCAGGTGATTGCCGGATATGAAAGGGTGAATAAATCCGGATAGATTTGCTAAACTTTAAGGATGGAACCAATAAAACTAAGTACTCAGTTTAATGATGGCAAAAACCATGACGGCAGCGGCAACAAACTGGACTGGTGAAAGAACGCTTCCATTGACTACATAGTCAAAGAAAATAGCAGAAACGGGGAAAAGCAACTCGCTGATGGTGGCTACAATAGCTTTGACCCGGCGCAGACCGTAATAGTATATAAAAATTGCACCGGAGCCGGTGGTCAGACCAATAAGAAGAAAAAGCATCCAGTGTAGCCGATTGGTGTGCATAATCTCAGTGTATTTTCCGAAAATAAGCACATAAAACAGCATGATTACTGCCGTAAATCCGTAACGGAAAAAAGTTGCTGTTATAAAATTGAAATGAAGCAACACTTTCTTGGAGAACACGGTAGAACTACCGAATGAGAAGGCGGCAAGTATGGCAAGGAGCGCTGCATAAATGGTGTTTTTATCGGAACTCATGTGGGGTAAATTCCAGCCAAAAGTCAGGAAGTAGCTGGCGAAGACGGCAATGGAAGCCCACAAAGCAAAATTCTTTTTTATCTTCTCTTTGAGTAGAATTGCTGCAAGTGTAATGGCAAAAATAGGCTGTAATTTTTGTAACAGCACCACCACCGACAAATCTTTGAAATTGACAAGAAAAAGAGCTTTCACAATGGCCATAGTGCCGATGGCTCCGCCAAAAACGGCTATCAACATGAAGATTATGTAATCCTGACGAACAAAGTTTTTAAGCTTTTTGTACTCTCCAAACAAGAAAACATTCATTAATAAGAATGGGATAGCGTGCAGCATAAAAACTACATAACCCACATCCAACCCATGCAGACGCGGTGTAAGCACTACGCCATCAAATCCCCACAATATGGCTGCAAAACCTATGGCGGCCGTCCCTCTGATAATAGTCTTGTTGCTCAAGCTTTTTGCTGTTTTTATTGCGGACAAAGGTAAAAATTATCCCGACCTGCCTGAGGCCATGTAGGGATTAATGCTTTGACTTTTCGATTCCCTGCAACAGTCGAACAACTTCGTTGATATTAGATGGTTTGGCAATAATTTTCTTGTCTTTGCCTAACAGAAAAAAGGTGGGCGTGGAAGAAACGCCGTACTCTTCTGCAATGGGGCTGTCCCATCCCTTCTGCTCGGCAATATTTATCCACTCATAGCCCTCTTTCCTGACCTCTTTGATTACCGGTTTCCTGCTATCATCCACCGAAACGGCAATAATCTGTAATTTTTCATGATGTTGCGGATTATAATATTTTTTAAGCTTTGGTAATGCTGCAGTACAATGCGGACACCAACTTGCCCAAAAGACCAGTAACGTATAATCGGCTTTCACTTTACTTAATTGTATTCGTTTTCCTTTCAATGTGTGTGTTGTAAAATCGGGAGCAGTTTTTCCTATGGCAAGTTCCGTTATAAGTTTCAACTGGTGTTGCAAAGCCTGTTTTTGCAGTGAATTACCCGGAAATTCAGCCAAATGTTGATGAGCAGCAATATGCTGGAGAAGATTTTCAAAACCAAAATCTTCAAATCCTTTCACAAGGTAGTGAAGGCAAAACAGATACATCTTTTCATTGACCTGCGCTTTTCTCAGAATAGTATCCACGGGCGCCACAAAAGCTTTTTCCATCGCTTTTTTATCCATCTTTGGACTTTGGTAAAGCGAAAGATAGCCTACAAGTTTCGCCGTAAACAAATGAGTACGCAGCAACAATGTGTCGTTAAAGTCAACATGGTTAAAATAAGTTTTCTTTAGTTGGGTGTCTTGCTCGGAAGAAGGAACGTTCAGATCAAATTTTACCGGCTCATCCATGGCAATAAAATGGGCAGCCAGTGTTCCTGGATTATTTTTTATCAAATTATAAGTTACGGTTGCTATTTGGTTTTGCAATTTTTCAACCTGTTTCCTGATAACCCGGTAAAAAGTATCATTTTTCGGATAGAGATCCAACACAGGACGCAACACGTTAATTCTCAACTCATTAGTCGTTTTAACATGTAGATATTTATAGTAGATGAGATTCTCGATCGACTTTTTCACCTGAATTACGTCACCGGAACTCATACCGGAAGCAACGAAATCAATATTTTCACGATTATAAATCACATTAAACATCTGTCCTGTAGGAGTCATTATCCGGTACATTCCAACGGGCATATCCGGCGTCATTACAAAGTCAAATGTACCGGAGATATCGGTTTTCGTGGTATCCGCCATCCTTTGCGAATTGGCAAAATCCTCCAGTAAATAAACATCAGTATTACTCATTCCGGGAACGGTTCCCCGGATATGAAAAGTCTGCCCAAAGGCGATTCCGACCATCATAACAGCCGTAAACAGCAAGAGTATTTTCCGTTTTATCATAGTCTAATGATTTTAAATACAAAAATACGACATTCTGTTGTTGTAACGGATGTCGTCGCTGCAACAAAAACCTTAAAAATGGTTAACAGAGCAAAGCACATTTTTCCATTGGAACTTCGAATGACTAATTGCAGGCCC
>JAJRQN010000017.1 GCA_024280235.1 Bacteroidota bacterium
ATTTAACAAAATCGCTTTTTAACGAACTATATTTGGCTTTCAAACTACTTTTAACGGCGATATTACCAAACGATAAATTATTTTCCAAAAATATCACATGCTGAGGTCTCAAGAAAAATGGGTTATCGGAGTGGACTCAATTCTATTTCGGAATTAAAGGAGAGTTGAAGAGAAAGGAAGATTTTGATAAAGTAAATGCTCACCTTGAAGCGCTAATTGAGGAGATTATTCGTGAGCTAAAACTAAATTAGAGCTTCTGCTCATACTCAGGGTCTGCTGAAAAACGCTTAAATTATTGATGTATAAATTATTATATTGTTTCTTAAAGATAATAGAGCATGGTTTTCAGGCAATTTTATTAAAAACACGTGCATATATTATAGCCACAATTTCGAAAGCCAGACGTAGTGTTCGGGCAGGGATGGCAGTGGCATCCTGCACCTTGTGGGAGCGATGTGTAGTTAGCGGGAAAGAGCGACCAAAGGAAGCTCCTTTGCCGCTTTACGGAACACGCTCCCACAAGATGCAGATAGAACGAACAGCCCGGCCGCCCGCAAAATTCTAATGTTGGCAATAAAAAAAAGAGCGTATTTTTGCAAAAAAAATGAAGTATGAGCAACGACTTACCTGATATCACGCTGAAAAAACCTGTTTTGGAAATGCTGACTGTGGCCAACGAATATTGTTATTATTTTGAACATATGGCAACAAAAACGCATACCGAAATACTGGAGTTTATTTCCCGGATTGGCCCACTGCTCTACCTCAAAGGCAGTCTGACACCTGACTTGGAGGTGGAAAATCCGGAAGCCAACGAGCGATTTGTAACTCCGGAAGAGTGGGAAACGCTTTTTTATGCATTGCGGGAGATTTTCGGAAAATATGATGAATTCTGGATTATTGATCCGCAGTATATCAACGAAAATGAACCGCTAAAAGCGAGCCTTTCCGAGAACCTGACAGACATTTATCAGGACATGAAAGACTTCATACTACTCTATCAACGAAATACTTATGCAGCGAGACAAAATGCGGTAAAAGAAATACGGAAACTTTATGCCACCCACTGGGGATACCGGATAACCAATATTATGCCAAAAGTACATCACTTGCTTTACGAAGAAAACACAGATTCGCTTCCTTTCATGCAGTCGCTGGATATGTATTAGTTTTCAGTAATAAGATAATACCTTGAAGCAGGTATTTTTTAAGTGTAAGAAAGGAACGTAATTTGCAAAAAAAATTCAGACGACATGACCCTGGCAGAATTAAAAAACGGTGAAAAAGGCATAATAACAAAAGTTCGGGGTCGCGGTGCATTTCGCAAACGCATCATCGAGATGGGCTTCGTGGTGGGCAAGCAGGTTATTGTGGTAAAGAATGCTCCGCTGAGAGACCCTGTGGAATACAATATTATGGGTTATGAAGTTTCGTTGCGCCACAGCGAGGCAGCTCTGATAGAAGTTACCAAAGACCTTACCTTTGAGAGCAAAGAAAATAAATTCCGTGGTACTTTCGAACTGGAACAAACTTTAATAATTCCAAACAAACAGGTACACAGCAAAGTGATTAATGTCGCTTTGGTGGGTAACCCCAACAGCGGCAAAACGACCATTTTTAATTACGCTTCGCACTCAAAAGAAAAAGTAGGAAACTATGGTGGTATAACCATCGATGCCAAAGAAGCCGTTTTTATCCATCGCGGTTACACTTTTAAGCTGGTTGACCTGCCCGGGACTTATTCTATCACCAGCTACTCGCCCGAAGAGCTTTATGTGCGCGACCACATCATCAATGAGCTTCCAGACATAATTCTGAACGTGGTGGATGCATCTAATCTGGAACGGAACCTCTATCTGACTACCCAGCTTATCGATATGGATATGAAGGTGGTACTCGCCCTGAACATGTGGGACGAATTTCTGCAAAAAGGAGACCGCTTCGACTATGAGGCATTGTCTAAAATGATTGGTATTCCCATGGTGCATACTGTCGGTTCAAAAGGAAAAGGCATCGGAAAACTATTCAACAAGCTTATTGACGTTTACGAAGACAAAGACTCAACCATAAGGCACATCCACATCAACTACGGACATCTCATTGAAGATGCCATCAAAGCATTACAGGAGCTGATTAACAAACCGGGTAACGAAGCGCTAACAGCTAAAATTTCACCCCGTTACTTATCACTGAAACTCCTTGAGCGTGATTTTCAGGAAATAAAACGGGTAAAAAAATATTGTACCAATACGGAAGAGATTCTGGATTTTGCTGAAAAAGAATCGGAACGTATCGAGAAACAGCGCAATGAAACCATGGAAACCATCATCACCGATGCCAAATATGGTTTTATAGAAGGTGCTTTGCGCGAAACGTTAAAACCGGATGAGGAGAAAAACAAAATAACTATGAGCCGTGTCATCGATACGGTAGTTACCGGAAAACTATTGAGCTATCCTATTTTCCTGTTTGCTATGTGGCTAATGTTTCAGGCCACTTTTTACCTCGGCGATTATCCCATGCAATGGATACAAATGGGCTTCAACTGGCTGGGTGAAGTTATCACAAAATTTTTGCCCGAAAACGCTTTCCGCGACTTAATTGTGGATGGTATTATTGGTGGTGTAGGCGGCGTGATGGTCTTTTTACCCAATATTCTTATCCTCTTCTTCTTTATCACACTCATGGAAGCATCGGGATATATGGCACGAATAGCATTTATCGTAGACAAGCTCATGCATAAAATTGGGTTGCATGGGAAATCATTTGTCCCCATGCTCATGGGATTTGGGTGTAATGTTCCCGCTATTATGGCCACGAGAACTATTGAAAACAAAAACGACCGAATGGTAACCATGCTCATTATTCCGTTCATGTCTTGTAGTGCCCGCTATCCGGTTTACATTCTGATTATCAGCGCATTCTTCTCATCGTTTCAGGGAACTATTTTGTTTGGAATTTATCTTTTTGGTATCTTTCTTGCCGGTGTTATGGCATGGATTTTCAAAAAAACCATTTTCAAAGCCAGCACAATCCCCTTTGTTATGGAGCTTCCTCCCTACCGTATGCCGCGGTTTAGTTCGGTTCTGAAACAAACATGGTTTAAAGGCGAAATGTATTTGAAGAAAATGGGGACGGTCATCCTGCTGGCTTCCATCATCATTTGGGCTATGGGTTATTTCCCGTTGGGTAAAAAATACGAAATTGCTTATCAGAAAAAGATTGAGCAGGTCAACGAGAATGTACAAACCAAACTTAGAACCGGAAACCTGACTCCAATACAAATCAAAAAACTGGAAGCCTCCAAAAAATCAGAAATAGAGCTGTTAAATCATCAGCTTGCCGCTAAAAAGCAGGAAAATTCGGTCATCGGACGTATCGGCCATTTTATTGAGCCGGTAATTCAGCCTTTGGGCTTTGACTGGAAAATGGGTGTCAGCCTTATTGCCGGCGGGGCAGCCAAAGAGGTAGTGGTTTCTACAATGGGTGTATTGTATCCATCGTCGTCAGGAAATTCCCACGAGGGGCTGGTACAACGTCTGCAAGAACAGGTTTATACCCGTGGCCCACACAAAGGTCAAAAAGTGTTTACACCGCTGGCAGCTTTGGCTTTCCTGCTGTTTATTCTGATTTACTTTCCCTGCATTGCCGTAGTAGCTGCTATAAAAAACGAAACAGGACATTGGAAATGGTCGTTGTTCCTCGCTGCCTATACTACCACACTGGCCTGGATTGTGGCGTTTATCGTCTTTCAGGGAGGAAGTTTACTGGGATTTTAGGATGTGAGATGTTTGGATGCGGGGATATTTGGATGTGAAGATGTGAAGCAACTATAGAACAACCGCATCATAATTGTATTAATTCTAACAATTCAATAACTACCATAACCAATTCTATATCAGGCTTATTCGGATTATAAATTCGATAAAAAATAACTGATTATCATTTTGATTATTGCTATTTGATTGCAAATCCTAACGCCTTATCTCTTCCGGATTGTACCTGTCTCGCCTCCTGCCTTAGGCAAGACAGTTCCGGCAAGGAATCCGGAAGAGCTATTTTATTAAAATTTAATTAATTACATTACTAACGGTTTCCCTATCGTTAATAAAAATGATGCGTTTACTCTGGGAACAAGAACAAATAGGGTTTCTGAAAAACAAACACAATTTATTGTTACCTTTGCCCTATATCCAAACGATCGGCCAATCTAATCAGAATGACAGATACAAATCATACAGCTGACACAGAATACGATATAACAAATTATGTTATGTCAGGTCAGGTAGTTACAGGATTAGGAGATGAAATACTAACATCCAGCCCATTAGGCTCCTGTATCGCTGTAATAGCCTATGATATTAAAAGAAAAATCGGTGGTATAGCTCACGTCATGTTGCCCGGTAGCTCATATAAAACAGAAGGAAACAACAATAATAACAAATATGCAGTCGATGGAATTAATAGTCTGTTAGACAAACTGCTTAATCTTAAATCCCAAATCCGGGATATAAGAATTTGTCTTATAGGCGGAGCAAATGTGTTAAGAAAAGAAGATGATTTCATAGCAGAAACACTTGTTACCAGCGTCGTAAAGATTATTGGTGAAAAAAAAATAAAAATTTGTGCCAGTTCGTTGGGCGGCTTTGAAAGACGAACCGGAAGAATAGAAATGAAAACCGGAAATGTCTTTTTTACTATTGGAGGAAGTGCCGAGAGAATGTTATGGGACTTTAATAAAAATACCGGCGAAAAAACAACAATTGAAATAAATCATAAATAGATAATATGTGTCATGTTGAGCCACAAAGATAAAATAAGAGAACAGCTATTGTCTGAGAATAGCAGGTTAAAAGAGGAACTACTGAAGTTTAAAAAAACCGAAATTGGACAAAGCACGGACTCACTAAAGCATGACGAAAATATACATTGGCTTAAAGAAGTTTTTGATAAATCACGCGATGCAATATTTATTGTTGATAAAAACGGTTCCATCGCAGACTGTAATAAAGCTGCTGTAAGCCTGACAGGCTACTCAAAAAAACAACTATTAAAAATGTCTGTTTCAGACCTGCGGAAAGAAAAAGAGACAGATTCGTATAAATCATTCTTTAAAAGAATTTTAAACGGCGAAACCATCAACAGCAGCACAAAAATATTAAGAAATGACAATACAATAATTGATACTGAGCTAAGCAGCGAGTTGGTACTAATTGAGGGCAAACCATACATGCATACGGTTGCACGTGATACTAAAGAATTAAAAAGAGTAGTCAGTTTATTAAAAGAAAATAAAGAGAAATACCTTGCCCTTTTTGAAAACTCAAATGATGGGATATTTCTGCATGACTTAAGTGGCAATATTATTGACACAAATAAAAAAGTATTATCCCAACTTGGCTATTCCAAATCCGAAATGGCCTCATTGACAGTAGAAGGCCTTCATTTCCCTAGTGAAATCGAAAAATCAAAAGAAGCCTTTCACACGATAAATCATACCGGGCATGTTATTTTTGAGATAAATTTCAAAAAGAAAAACGGTGAAGTATTTGCTGCAGAAGTTTCTTCCACAATCATAACATTAAACAATCAAAAATATATTCTTGGAATAGTTCGCGATATATCCGAACGAAAACAGTCAGAAAGAAAACTACTTGCCTCAAACCAGCAACTCAAAGCAATTGAACAGCAGTTAAGAGCCTCCAATCAGCAGCTTGCTGCTAATGAACAACAACTAAGAGCTGCTAATCAACAACTTGAAGCAAACAATCAGCAATTAGTAGCAAGTGAGCAACAACTCAGGGACTTAAATCAGGAATTGTCTACAAATAAAGAAGTTTTGCTAAAAGAGAAGAATTTCTCTGAAAACCTCGTGGAAACGGCCAATTCTTTCATTGTTGTATTAGACACTGGTGCCAACATCACATTATTCAACAGATATGCCGAAAGACTCACAGGCTATAAAAAAGAAGATGTTTATGGTAAAAACTGGTTTGAGCTTTTTATACCAAAACAGGATAGAGACACCATTCCCGGGATTTTTTCCGGAGTTTTAAAAGGTATGCCTGCAACTTCTTCACATGAAAACTCAGTTTTACTTAAGGATGGGACGGAAAGAATAATAAGCTGGGAGAATACTATACTTAAAAATGATACCGGGGCGATATCAGGAATTCTCAGCATAGGCATAGACATTACAGAACACAAAAACGCAGAGAAGGCGCTTCGGAAAAGTGAGAAGAAATATCGAACCATTCTTGAGAACATCAAAGAAGGCTATTTTGAAGTTGACATCGCCGGGAACTTCACGTTTTTCAACGATTCGTCATGCAAACTTCTTGGATACTCTAAAGATGAATTAATGGGTATGAATAACAGGCAGTACATGGACGACGAGAATGCCAAAAAAGTATTTCAAATCTTCAATAAGGTCTTCCGAACAGGAAAACCGGCCGAAGCATTCGAATGGGAGATAATCAAAAAAGATGGAACTAAGAGATTCATTGAGGCATCGTTATCTCTTATGCGGGATTCCGCAGGTGAGCCTGCCGGATTCCAAGGTCTCCTCAGAGATATCACCGAGCGAAAAAAAGCAGAGGATGCCTTAAAAGAAAATGAAGCAAAATTAAGTACAATAATTGAACATTCTCCGAACGGAATATATGTTATTGATGATAATGAGAAAGTTATTCTAATTAACGAAGCGATAGTTAAGATTCTCGGATACCCGAAAAATGAGATTCTGCATCAATCCATTAAGAAATTTATTGATAAAGAAAACCTGCAAATGGTAGTTGAACGTTATAAAAAAAGGCTATCCGGTGAAAAAGTTCCATCGCATTACGAATTTAATGTCATCCGAAAAAACGGTGAAAAACGTATTGTTGAGATCATCTCATCTGCTGTTAAAGAGAAAACCGGAAAAAGTATAATCGTTGCACATATGGAGGACGTTACTGAAAAAAGAAAGTATGAAAAAACACAGCAGTTTCTGTACAATATCTCAAAAATCTCATTGGCAGAAATTTCGTTTAAAAATTATCTTGGACATATCCATCAAGAACTAAAGCAACTGATGAAAGCAGATAACTTTTACGTTGCATTATATGATTCATCTAATGGCAAATATAGCTTTCCATACGATGTGGATGAGTATGACGATTTTGAGGGAGCAGAGGGTCTCCAACTTGATGGAACCATCACCGACTATGTACGCAAAACAGCTAAAGGCCAGATAATTACTGAAGAAACCGAGCGAGAGATAAATAAAAAAGAAAAGATAAACATGGCAGGTGAGCCTACATCGGTATGGCTGGGCGCCCCCCTTATGAATACATCCGGAGAAGTGATGGGTGTAATTGCCGTACAGGATTATAAAAACCCAAAGGCATACTCAAAACATGATTTGGAACTACTTGAAATTGTTGCAAACAACACCGGAGTTTTTATCGAACGTGTAAGAAATATTGAAAACCTTAAAAAAGCCAAAGAAGCAGCCGAAGAAAGCGACCGGCTTAAATCAGCTTTTCTTGCCAATATGAGTCACGAAATAAGAACACCTATGAATGGCATTCTGGGATTTACAGAGCTTATTGGCGATTCAAATTTCACGGGAAAAGAAAAAGATGAGTTTATTCTCAGCATCAAAAAGAGTGGTGAGCGACTGTTAAATACAGTAAATGACATCATTGATATTTCAAAAATCGAGACCGGACAGGAAAAGATTTCCACACAAAAAGTTAATGTAAATGTGGAAATTGAAACTTTTTGCCGGTTTTTCAAATTGGAAGCAGAAACAAAAGGAATAAAACTATTGTATCATACGCCTTTGCCGGAAAGCCAAGCCTTAATCGAGACAGATGAAAACAAGTTTGGCTCCATCATAACCAACCTGATAAAGAACGCCATAAAATTCACAGACAACGGCAGCATAAATGTTGGCTATAGTATTGTAACTGAAGAAGACAATAATTTCCTTCTTTTCTACATAAAAGACACCGGAATAGGTATTCCGGCATCACGGATAGAGGCTGTCTTTAACCGTTTCGAACAGGCCGATACAGGATACAACAGGTCTTATGAAGGTTCCGGCCTCGGGCTTGCCATTACAAAAGCATATGTTGAAATGCTTGGCGGCAAAATATGGGTGGAATCCATTGAAGGCAAAGGGTCTCAGTTCTATTTCACGTTGCCATACAATGCAACAAAATCCACTGACATATCGAAAAAAGGCAATCAGGATATAAAGAAGCACAAAAAAGCCATGAACACATTAAAAATCCTGGTAGCCGAAGATGAGGAATTAGTTCAAAAATATTTTTCAGTCGTACTGAAAGAACAATCAGATAAGATTTGGTTCGCCAATAACGGGATGGAAGCAGTCGAAATTTGCCGCCGGCACCCTGAAATAGACATTATCCTGATGGATGTACGAATGTCAACAATGAGCGGATATGAAGCTACCCGGAAAATCAGAGAGTTCAACAAAGAGGTTATCATCATTGCAGAAACTGCGTATGCCCTGGCAGGTGACAAAGAAAAAGCTCTGGATGCAGGTTGTGATGACTATATTTCAAAACCCATTAAGAAAGAGGTTCTTCTGGAAAAAATTCATCATCATTTAAAGCTAAGCAATAAACAATAGCCTTTCAAAATACGGTTAAGCAATGAAAATTGAAACTTAATTTGGGAATCGGGAGCACATAATTAATTTATGTCGGTATAAGTAGTCAAACAAGAAAAACACCTTAATAATAACATGATAGCAAGAATACGGAGTGATAATTTTATTATACAAAGACAGGTTTCAGGAATATCTTATTTCGGGTTACTTGTTCTTGCCAAAAAAAAACGGGAAAAAGAAACTTTCATTTTGCAAAAAATATACAGAGATAATTTTTAGTATCCCTCAAAATGAAAATATTTTTCCCTATTTTTGAAAAGAATTTAAACAACAACTAATGAAGATGATTGACAAAAAGCAGTTTTTAGAAAACTTTCAGTATTTTGACAATGAAGTTGTCCTTGAAATTATCAATATTTTTATCGATGAATATCCTGAACGCATGACAACGCTGAGAAAAAATATTGATGAAAAAGATTTTGACCAACTCAAATTCAATGCCCACAGTCTGAAAGGCGTAGTGGCCAATTTTGTGGCTCCACAAGTTCAGGAGCTGGCAAGACAACTTGAAATAAAAGGCTCAGACAAAGACCTTGCCGATGTAGATGCACTTTATGAAAGTTTGAATGAGAAAACCGGAATAGTCATAGATGAGTTGAAGGAACTGAAGACAAATTTCGAGTAACAAGCTGTTTTTTTCTATCTCCTGTTTGGGCCGTATTGGATTTATAACTTCAATAGACAAGCCACATACACAGCCCGATTTGTGTTTATTCTCACTATATGCAAACCTGCTGACAGTTTTTTTACATTTAGCTTTCCGGGCTTGAAATGTTTGCTTTCCAATACTTTCTCACCATTGGCATTATTCAATGATAAACAGTGACTTAAACTTTTCAGGAACAGGCAATTTCTTTTGTGTCCGGTAATCGAAAAAGACGAGATGGGTTTTGGCACGAGCTATCTCTTTTCCTGAATCAGAATGAGCAAGCCGGAAGAAAAAATCGCATCCTGTCGAAGAAAAGTCCCCCACGGAAACTTCCACTTTTATCACATCGCCGTAAAAAGCCTGTGATTTGAAAACGACAGCAGCATCGTACTGAATCAGGCCGGCACCAAATACATCAATTTCGGTAAATCCATATTGCGCAAGAAACCGCATCCGTGCCTCATGGATAAACCCCATAATCTCCACATTTCCGAGATGTTTTACCGCATTCAGGTCGGTAATCCTCACAGGCATTTCAGTATAAAAAGGAAAAATTTCAGGAAGAGTAATCTTTATTCTCGCCATCACGTATCATTTTCATGCAAAGGTACGAAACAGCAAGAATATGAAAAAGCAAAAGCCGCTGAAGCGGCTTTTGCACAAATAAGCTGAATTGTCCGAAAAAGCTTAAATGTATTTCAATTCTCGCAATGCATCCTCCACAAGCTGGTAACTACGGGCAATATCATGGTCGAGACCAACGGAAAAACGAACCAGACCGGCAGAAAGGCCCATCTCTTTTTGTAGTTCTTCAGGCACTTCGGAGGAGGTGCTTTTCCCTGAATTGGAAAACAAAGTTTTAAAATATCCCAGGCTGACAGCGTGGTACCCAACTCCTTTTTGTTGCATCAACTCCATAAAAGGGGCAGCCCGTTCTGCCGTATTTAGGTCGATGGCAATTAGCCCTCCGTAGCCGAAGTCTTTGTTCATCAATTTATTCATCAACTTATGTTGAGGATGGTCCGGCAAACCCGGATAGATATGCTTCAAGCCTATTTTACGAAACTTTTTCGCCATATACATGGCGTTTTCACTGTGTTTTTGCATACGAATATGCAATGTAGCCATATTTTTCAGAATATTTGATGAACGCAACGGGTCAAGAACCGGCCCCAGCAGCATGGCCGTTCCATCATTCACATTACTAATGGCATTGATGAACTCTTCCGAAGCACAAATAGCTCCCGCTACAGCATCATTTTTACCATTGATAAATTTTGTCATGCTGTACACCACAATGTCAGCGCCTAATTGTGCCGGCGAGATAATCATGGGGGTAAAAGTGTTGTCCACCACCAACTTAATATTATGCTGACGCGTAATCTTTGCCAGTTCGGGAATATCCGAAATTTGTAACATGGGATTAGTCATCGATTCGGTATAAACGACTTTGGTATTGGGGCGGATGGCTTTTCTGACACTTTCCAAATCGGTAATATTTACGAAGGTAACATCAATCTTAAATTTTTTCAGATAATTGGCAAGAAAAGCATAAGTACCACCATAAGTCGTTACGCTGGTGATGATATGGTCGCCTGTATTGCACAGTTGCAACAATGTTGTTGTAATGGCAGCCATTCCCGAACCTGTTACCCATGCCAGTTCGGTACCTTCCATTGCAGCCAATGTTTCAGACAGATACCTGTTGGTTGGATTCCAGTGACGCGAATAGAGGAAACACCCTTCGCTTTCGCCGTGAAAAGTTTTTATCATCTCCTCTTCGGTCATAAATGTAAATGTCGCCGAATCGGTAATGGAAGGATTTACACCTCCAAATTCTCCAAACTGTTCCAGTTTTTGGATACTTGTGGCGGGATTAAAATTCTTTTTCATTCAATTAAATTTTACAGGTTAATTTTTTTTGCAAATTTAAGCATTGATAGTATATCATGCAATTTTATATTGTTTCCACATTAAGTTCTACTAATTATTTATATTTTTGCATTTTTACGGCAGAATAGATATTAATTTATAAATTAAATAACTTCATGGTGGCGCAAAATTTTCAAATTGATAGTCTGGATAAAAAAATCCTGGAATTCCTCAGCCTTGATGCACGTACATCATTTTTAGAAATTGCGCGGCACTGTCATGTTTCGGGTGCACTAATCCACCAACGTGTGGAAAAACTGAAAGAGGCAGGGATCATCTCCGGGTCACGGTTTTGTGTTGAGCCAAAAGGAATTGGCTTTCACACCACGGCTTTTGTAGGAATTCGGGTCAACCTGATTAATACAAGAACACACGAGGAGGTCTTTGAGAAAATATCATTGATTCCGGAAGTGGTGGAATGCCATCACACCACGGGAAAATATTCCCTTTTTATGAAAATATATGCACACACCAACGAACATCTGAAGAAGATATTGGTTGAGAATATTCAGTCCATTCTCGAAGTAACAGCTACAGAAACATTTATATCCCTCGAAGAGGGTTTCAGAAGACAGCTTCCTGTGAACTGACAATATCGCTCAAATTACTTCAATCTCCTCTTATTTTGATTGTATATCACAAAACAATATGGAAAATGATAAGGTCGGTACCTTTCTAAGGGCTTGTTACGAAATAATTACTCCGTTTATACTCATTCTTTTGCCCGCTAACTTTGTTAAAAAGCCTCGCCGTAGCTTTGCTATGCCTGCATTTTTTGCCTCGTTATCGAACAAAATAATTTCGCCTGATTCAGAGAACATATTTCGTAATAAGCCCTAAACACAACAAGTGAAAATATAAGAACAATAAAAGAGTGAATAACAAGCGTTTCTTTTTTTTTATCCTGTGCCGAAAGAGTGGAATAATTCCCGTTACATTTTTTTGTATTTTGGCACACTAAAAAAATTTTTATGAAATTTACAGCAGAGCAGATTGCAAGTGCCTTAAACGGTGTTGTAGAAGGGAATGAAAATGTGGAGGTTTCCACTTTATCAAAGATTGAAGAAGGGAAACATGGCAGTCTGAGTTTTTTGGCCAATCCGATTTATTCCAAATATATTTACAAAACCGAGGCAAGTATTGTTATCGTCAATGAAGATTTCATAGTTGAGCATCCGGTAGAAGCCACCCTTATCAGGGTAAAAGATGCTTACTCTGCATTTACTATTTTGCTGGAGATGGTTCAACAGGCCAAAAACAACAAAACAGGTATTTCAGACAAAGCGGCAATTGCTCCTACTGCAAAGCTCGGACAGAATGTTTATATCGGTGATTTTGTGGTTATTGGGGACAATTCTGTGATTGGAGACAACACCAAAATTTATGCAAACTGTTGCCTTGGAGACAACTGCAGAATAGGTACCGACAGCACCTTATTTTATGGTGTAAAAGTTTATGACGAATGCATTATTGGAAACTACTGCACTTTGCATGCGGGTGTTACCATTGGTGCTGATGGTTTTGGTTTTGCTCCTCAAAGTGATGGCGACTACAAGAAAATTCCTCAAATTGGGAATGTGCTTATCGAAGACAACGTGGAGATTGGTACCAACACCACCATTGACAGGGCTACTTTAGGCTCTACCATCATCCGAAAAGGAGTTAAGCTGGATAACCTCATTCAGATTGCCCACAACGTGGAAATAGGTGAAAACACAGTTATAGCAGCGCAAACAGGTATTGCCGGTTCTACGAAAATCGGAAAAAACTGTATGTTTGGCGGACAGGTTGGAATAATAGGTCATCTCACTATAGCTGATGGAGTAAAAATATCAGCGCAATCGGGCATAGGAAAAAGTATAAAAAAGCCCGATAGCGTATGGGAAGGCTCTCCTGCTTTTAATTTATCCGACTTTAAAAGATCGTATGTAAATTTTAAAAATCTGGACAGTATTGCCAAACGGCTTCACCGGCTTGAACAACAAGCAAAGGAATAAATAGAGCTTATTCTTTTTTCAAAAACAGAGCACTTCCGTGTGTAGTTCTATCTTTGAAAGAAAAAAACGCACCAAATAAAAAAAAACATTAATTTTGTGCCCAATTATTTTACATCAACATAACACTGATTTAATGACAGAAAGGCAAACAACACTGGAAATCCCCGTTTCCATTGAGGGGCAGGGTCTTCATACAGGTACAATGGGAGTAATGACTTTTTACCCTGCTCCGGCTAACCATGGAATCAAATTTAAAAGAACGGATTTGGAAGGCAAACCCGTGATTGATGCGCTTATCGAAAACGTCATCAGTACCGACCGCGGAACATGTATCGGAATCGATGGGGCCAAAGTATATACCATCGAACATGTGATGGCTGCTTTTAGAGGTATGAGTATTGATAATGCAATGGTAGAAATTGACATGGAAGAGATTCCCATCAAAGATGGCTCCTCAAAGTTTTTTGTGGAAGCCATTCAGAAAGCAGGTATCAAAGAATTAGAAGCCGAACGGGAATACATTGAAATAACCGAAAATATCACGTTGGATATTCCGGAAAAGAAAACAAGAATCGAAATTCGCCCATCCAAGCGATTCTCACTAAATGTTACCATCGATTTTGAATCCAGGGTTTTGGGCGAGCAAACTGCAATAATGGACGACATCAGAGAATTTCCTGTAAAAATATCTCCCTGTCGTACTTTTGTCTTTCTTCACGAGTTGGAATTTCTTTTGAAAAACAACCTGATAAAAGGTGGTGATTTAAACAATGCCATTGTTTTCGTTAACCATCAGCTACCACAGGAAGAGATGGATTATCTTGCTGATATGTTCAAGAAACCAAGAGTAAAAGTCAATGGCAACGGTATTCTCAATAATTTATCACTCTATTTTGATAATGAACCTGCACGCCATAAGTTGCTTGACATGATTGGCGATTTGTTCCTGCTGGGAAAACCTATCAAAGGGCATGTTACGGCCTATCGTCCCGGTCATCATGCAAACACCGAGTTTGCCAAAATTATATCAGACAAGATTAGCGTTTTAGCCAATGATTAAAGAACCACCTTTCGATATTTATTCCGAACCGGTTTATGACATTAACCGGATTAAAAAAATACTACCACACCGATCTCCTTTCTTATTGGTAGATAAGATTCTGGAGATTTCAGAGGAGCATATTGTCGGGCTGAAGAATGTTACTATGGATGAACCGTTTTTCCATGGACACTTCCCTGACGAACCTATCATGCCCGGGGTACTCCAGATAGAAGCTATGGCTCAGACAGGAGGAATCTTTGTCCTTCACGGCATTTCCGATCCCGAAAAATATTCTACTTACTTCTTAAAGATAAACAACGTCCGGTTTCGCTCAAAAGTAGTCCCGGGCGACACATTAATCTTTTCGCTTGAACTTGCCACTCCTGTTAAAAGAGGTATTTGTGATATGCGGGGAAAAGTTTTTGTCGGCAACAAGCTTGTGATGCAAGGCGATTTGGTTGCACAAATCGTTAAAAACAAATAAGAGATGAATCAACCGTTAGCCTACGTACATACTCAGGCAAAAATTGCTCCCAATGTGGTGATTGAGCCGTTTGTAAATATAGAGAAGAATGTAGAAATAGGAGAAGGAACATGGATAGGCTCCAATGTTACCATTATGGAAGGAGCCAGAATAGGAAAAAACTGTAAGGTATTTCCCGGAGCCGTAATTGCAGCTATACCACAGGATTTAAAATATTCAGGTGAAGAGACCCTGGTAAAAATCGGTGATAACGTTGTCATTCGTGAATTTGTTACTATCAACAGAGGAACCAAAGCTAACTGGGAAACAGTAGTAGGAAATAACTGCCTGCTTATGGCCTACGTTCACATTGCCCACGACTGTATCCTGGGAAACAGCGCCATTCTTGCAAATGCCTGTAACCTTGCCGGCCACATCGAAATAGATGATTTTGCCATTATCGGCGGAATGTCCGCAGTGCATCAGTTTGTACATATTGGTAAACACAGCATGATAGGCGGCGGAAGTATGGTAAGCAAAGATGTTCCTCCTTTTACTAAAGCCGGCAGAAATCCAATCTCTTTTGTCGGCGTTAACTCTATTGGACTAAGAAGACATGGATATTCTAATAAACAGATTAACTTTATCCACGATGTTTACCGAAACTTATACCTTACAGGTCGAAACATTACTCAGGCAACGGACTACATTGAAGCAAACATGCCCATCAACAAAGACAGGGATGAGATACTCAGTTTTATCAGTAATTCTCAAAGAGGCATAATGCGTGGATACCGCAGAATAAAAGATTAATTTCATTTTACAGAAAGAATATTATGGCAACAACAGCAGATTTCAGAAATGGGCTGATTATTGAATTTAACGGAGAGCTTTGGACAATTGTTGAATTTCAACATGTAAAACCTGGAAAAGGCCCGGCTTTTGTCCGTACTAAACTAAAAAATGTTAAAACAGGTCGTGTCATCCCAAACACTTTTACCTCAGGAGTAAAAATTAATATCCAGCGTATTGAAAAAAGAAACTACCAGTATCTTTACAATGATGGCGACCAGTTTCATTTTATGAATACCGAAGATTATGAGCAGACTTTTCTGGACAAGGCTATGATACCGGCCCCTGACCTCCTAAAAGAGGGTGAAATGGTTACTATTGCTTTTCACACAGAAACAGACTCCCCTATCGCCTGTGAAATACCTACTTATGTGGCTCTCGAAGTAGTCTACACTGAGCCGGGAGAAAAAGGAAATACAGCAACAAACACCTTTAAAGAGGCTAAAATGGAAACAGGAGCAATTGTAAAAGTTCCGCTTTTTATCAATATCGGTGACAAAATAAAGGTGGATACCCGCAGTTACGAATATTCGGAACGCGTTAAAGAATAAACACATACAGACTGAATAAAAAAACCGGAGCAGAAATGTTCCGGTTTTTTTATGTCACTAGTTTTTTATGGGAATGATAAACATCGAGAGCAACCAAAATAGCCACAAAACCCCATACCGGGACTGAAAGTTTATCAGTAGAAAGAAAATTATTCAGAAAACCATGAACAAAATAGGTGATTAAGCCCAATGTTATTACCAAACTCAACACCCTGTTTTCTTTATCTTCAGCCCGATGATAAAGCATAAGTCCGAGATAGACGGCATAGCCGAAGATAGCCAAAACTGAGAGCAACCCCAAAACTCCTTCCTCCGACAATGGGCCGAGATATTCACTATGTGCCGTACCCCTGTCGCCGAGGTTGGTAGAAATCACTGTCCGTTCGCTGGAAAGCTGACAAGGGGCATAAACAAACTGATAAGTTCCAGGACCCCAGCCTACCAGAGGACGTTGCTCAAACATACGGATAGCCGAAGCCCACCGATTAAGCCGTTCCAGATTGGAAGCATCCGAAGAAATATTTGTCATGGAGTTCAAATGTTGCTCCATATTGTTGGACGAAGATTGCCGGTTCTTCTCCATACGGTTCAGTATAGGCTGGTAAAAAGCAAAACCCATCGCCACCAAAATAACAACGCCGGCCATCACCCAGCGAAAGCGAACACGAAGCAATACCAACACCAGGACAACAACGGCCACTCCCACACCCAGCCAGGCCGCCCGCGTGTAGGAAAGAATAATGGCAACAACATATAAAGCAAGAAACGGAACTGTTAGCATTTTTTTATAAAATGAGATACCGGGATAAAACAGATAACCCGCCAAAACCGGCAGATACAGTGCCAATGCCGCCCCGTAAGCCGTATGGTCGTTATAAAAAGGCGACATTACCCAATGCCCCGATTCTTCACTAAAGCCATGTGCTGCATGACGAATAAGCGTATAAACAATGACGCCGCTGAGCGCTACCATGTACAACCACAAAAATCGATGGATATTTTTCTTACTCCTGAACATGGGAACCGCCACAAAGTAAAACGGAATCACAAACCAAATCCGCGACAAAAGATGCTTAAAAGAAACCAGTGGAAGATGGCTTGTAAAAGAAGTTATAAGCATCCAAAACAGGCTGAAATAGATGAGATAGGAAAGCGGATGCCGGGCAACATGGCGGTTGTAGTTTCGCTCTAAAAGCAGGTTTCCCAAAAAAATTATCACCACGCCAAACATCAAAGGCTCGGTAGGCACTGACAACGCAGCACCAATGCGGGGATCCTGAAAATTTATGGCGAGAGGCGTGAAAAAAGTAATGAAAAGAAGAACTTTATCAAGCGAGACAACATAATAATAAGCAACAATAAGTACTAACGGCAAGACAAAAAACCAGAAAGTCCTTTTTTCTACCATAACATACAAACTCACACCCAAAAACAGAGCTGTAAGTAAATACAAGAGTATGGTATATTTCGTTTTTGCCGAAATATGCATGGAATGTTATTAGTTTTCTGTACGCTTCTTTCTTTCCAAAAAAGAAATGACAACCAGCGAAAGCGTAAACACGGAAAGAACAGAGATAAAAACAATAAGCCAGCGTACAGGATAAGATTTCTTATCAGCCACAAAAGGATGGGTTACCTCATTGATATAAGTTACATTGGAGATCACATGGCGGTATTCGACCTCGTAGCTCAATTTCACCTGAACATAAGCCGCAGCCTCATGTTGAAGCATATTCACAAGCTGAACCAGTTCGCCCCCGTACTTTCCCATATTTTGTGCCAGCCTTTTAGCCTCTTTTGTGTTCACCGCTTCAGGACTTCCCTGAATGTTATGCAGATAAGCCATCATTATCTGTTGAGACTGGTATGTATATTCAAAAATACCTTTTTGTGTTCCCAACACCCTCAAACGATTTTTTATGGAATCCATGACAGTCCGTGCACGACTCAATTGTCCGGCATAAGCGTTTGCCAATTCTTCAAACTTTTCTTTTTGCATACGCCGGACCTTCTCATTGTAAAAATGCAATACGGCATCAACCATCTGCTTAGCCGTATCCGGATTTCTGTCAAGCACTTCAACTTCCACAGCTTCGTAGCTCGTTTTGCTAATCTTGACATTTTAGCCATAGCGTCTCAGGAGTTCCGTCCTGAAATACTTGTAGCTAGTATCAATCTCATAGTGCTTTAACAAATCAAATTTGTTAATCACACTATCTTTAATATCCTGAGAATTAAATACCTGTATCATCTGCTCCGTCGTACTCTCTTTGGAATATGGTTTAATATTATCGGGATAAACAACAGCATACGACTTATAGAGCGGCGTAATAAACCGTGGACCCGAAAAAAAAGCTGCCAGTCCGGCAGTAACCACGACAATAACAAGAATAGGATATTTCCACTTCAATAAAAGTTTCAAACTTGTCCGGCTGTCAAAATTATATTCCATTATTTTATGATTTTTTGTAGTAATCCATTTGCACACAACTAATTGTCGGAACTATTAATAACTTTGATTAAATCAAAATATTATCTGAAGAAAAGACTGTTTATACCGTCTTATTTCAAAGCCAAATGTGTATTTTTCAAAAGTCAAAAGTATAAAAATAAACGGTGGCAACGGCAAGAAAAGAATAGTTTTCCATCATAATGTAGCAGAAATCAGCTTAAAAATTTTCATCCGATTTATCCATAAGAATACCAATAAACCGCCTGACATCCAGCGTTTTTATTGCGATACCGAGAAGTAATCCAAGTACCGACAGTAAGACAACCCGAACCTCCCACGAACCAATGTTAAACTGTTGAAGAAGAAATGCTATCAGAAATGTGCCGGCAAGCAGCGAAAACAGCCGTAGCCACATCCCGAACCTGATTTTCAAATGTAAAACAGCAAAAGCAAAAACTACTTGCAACAATGCTGTCAACAGTTGTGTTGCCAACGTTGCCTCGGCAGAACCCACAGCATGATATTTGGGGATCAACACAAAGTTTAAGCTAAAATTGAGTAATAATCCGGATAATGCTATGATATTCAGCGTTTTCAGACTATTATTTGCCGTTAGCAGCGTACCAAAAATATAGTTTGAAGCCACGCCCACAAAGCTCCACATCAAAAGTTTAAAAATAAGTGCCGATTGTCCAATGCGCAAGTCAAAAGCTATTCTCTTTTCACCGGCATGTCGCGAATACATAAGCAGCATAATGTCTTTGGCAAAAAAATGCGTTACAACAGCCACCACCAGCGCACCACTCATAATGATAGAAAAAGAGAGCCTGACCAAACCATCAATAGGCTTCTTCTCTTTCAGCATCTTCGAAAACAACGGAAGCAGCAACACAGCAAACAGATAGGCCATATTCTGAGCAGCATCGAGCAACCGGTATGCCTGCGCATAGACGCCTGCCTGCTGGTCGCCAAGCGGGTGAGGCAACAGTCGTTCAATCATAACGCTATCCATACGCGAATAAAAACTCATAATCAGCACCAGCAAAGCAAAGGGCAGACTCCTGCGAAGTATCATTTTGAAAAACGGAAAATCCCAGTGCAACCTTAGCTTTCCCGATTTCCGCAACACAATAGTCAGGGCAAAGCCGGCGGTAATAAAATAAGCCAATGACTGTGCATATACAAACCACTCGATGGAAAAACGGTTACCGAGTACGCCCGTCCACAGCAAAATACCCACAATAAGAATCATCAGCAGCCGGTCCATAACGGAGATGACGCTGTCGGTGGAGAAAAGCAAAAGACCCGAGATATTCGAACGCAGATACAGAATAAAAGAAAGTAAAAACTGATTGAAACCCACCCATGCCAGCAGATAAAGCTGGCGTCCCTGATATCCGATGAGCCAGGCAACAACAAAAACAATAATTCCATACCCAATACCAAGAAGCAACTTCATAGAAGCCATGCCGCCAAAATGCTCCTGAAGCTGATGGTTGTTGCGGGCAATATTGCGGTTATTGAAATTGGTAATCCCCAAATCAAGGAAAATAAAGAAGAGATAGGAAAAATTGAAAATTGCAAAATAAAATCCATACTCCTGCGTACCCGTTACATTCTGAACCTGACGGTCAATTCCAAGAATCCAGAAGGGTTTTACCAACAGGTTCAGGAACAATAAAAAAATCAGATTCTTCAGGAATTTCTTCTGCATCACACAAAAATAAACAATTGTTGAGAGACTTGCAGGTTCAGACCGCAAGATATCCTAATGACGGAACAACAACTTTCTAAAACATTTGGGTCATAAAACTGCCCACAACATGGGGAATCAGTATTATCGTCAAAACCATGCCGAACACCGCCCCCCAGAAATGTGCACTGTGTCCGATGTTATCGTGGCCTTTCTTCTGCATATAGACCATGTAAACGAGATACAAAATTCCAAAAAGCCATGATGGAATAGCAAACGGAATTGGAAACAGATAAATGCTTCCTACAGGATAAATCAGAATACTGGAAAAAACAACTGCTGATATCGCTCCCGAAGCACCCACAGCGCTGTAATATACATTGTCTTTGTATTTTCCAAAATCTAAAAGAACCGAAAACAAAATGCCGCCAACATAAAACATCAGGTAATAAAACATGCCTTTGATCCCAAAATTCAGTTTAAAAACTCTTTCAACAATATCTCCAAAAGAATAGAGCACCCACATGTTGATGAATAAATGTAACCAGCCGGCATGAACTAAACCATAAGATACGAAACGCAAACCCTCGTTCCGATGCTTTATGGCATAAGGGCTAAACTTTAAACGCTCAAACAAAACCGGGTTGTAAAATGCAAGAACAGAAACCAAAAGGGTAATGCCAATAATAATGTAATTCATAATTCGCTGTACTGAGAGTGAAGCACAAAAATAGGGAAATTAGGCTTCCCATTCATAACAAGAAACCAACAGCTAAAATTATTTCCCAATTGTTACATTTGGTATTTAGATTATTGAAAATCAAAGAGTAAAATAATGAAAACAAAACTCCTCCCATATCGTTTCCTCCTCAATACCGGACACATGAGAGGAACTCATTCGAACTTTTCCATTCACTCTTCGAAGTTTGACAGCACCGTCATTCCCAACCCTTATTAACAGGAAAAGAGAAGTCTAAAATCACAAAATCCAAAACTGTCCGAATGATTTCAGCCGGACGGGTTTGATATTTGGCAAATTACCATTTAGGATTTTCTGCCAAAAAATACACAAATATTAAAAATATGGTACGAATGAGACGAACATGCTTTCAGTGCGACATTCTGACCAAACAGTTGAGAACCTAATCCGGCTTTCCGATATTTCCCTTTTTTGCAAACCCGAAAAATGTGAAAAAAAAAGAATCAGGAAATGCAAAAGTTAAATTGAGGTTTCATACTTGAAAAAAAAAATTGTAAATTTGCCAACAGTATTATCGGGAATAACAGGTAATATTTCTGATTCTTTAAGACAAGATTATACTTCTAAAATATACCTAATGGACTTCAACCAATACAATTGGCAGGACAAAATTATTCTTATAGCCGATGATGATTTGCTGTCGCGAAAATATTTCGCCAAAGCACTACAATCAACTGAGGTAAAACTTGCTTTTGTAAAAAATGGAAAAGAAGCTTTTGACTATTGCTGCGACCATCCACATCTTGACCTTGTTCTCATGGATATCAAGATGCCGGTAAAAGACGGGATAATAACCACCCTTGCAATCAAAAAAAAGTGTCCTGAGATTCCAATCATCATTCAAACCGCCTACGCTTTTGATTATGACAAAGCTAACGCTATGGCTTCAGGTGCCGATGGGTTTATCACGAAGCCCATCCATCGCGAGGAGCTTTTTCAATTGCTGGATACTTTCCTGAGCTAACATTCCTACTGATTCTTCTCTTTTTTCCGGCTTCTGCTTATTTACGTAAAGAGGCCCTGCAATGCCACTTTCTGGATAAATAATCTGGTGGTAATAAGTAAAGTAACCACCAATTTATGTAGTTTTGTCAGTTGGTTTTAGTAGTTCTTCTAATGCGAGTGAATCCACAGAGTTAATATCTGAACAGGAACGTTTGGATTCAATCCCGTAGTTATCACTATGACTGTTTTCCAGACAAGAATAACATAAGAACTGCTAATCATAAACAAAGCAAAGGAACAGGGAACTATAACTTGGTTAATGCAAAAGAAAAAATCAAATATCATCCGTTTCGTCAGGCAATCAACAGGACAGGATATATCGAAGTATGATAAAGATTTTTTTAACCGGATGCTGGAAAAGAGAATGAAAGAAACAGGGCTGCGGCTTCCAGACGATTATTACACTTTCATCAAAGCGCATCCCGAAGAGGTAAAAGAGCTTATTCGTTCTTTCAACATCACTTACAGTGAGTTTTTTCGTGATCCGCTCATTTTCGCCCTTTTGGAACAGTGGATACTACCTTCTTTCTTCTCTAAAGAAAAGAAAACTACGAAAACTGAGTTTCGGATTTGGTCAGTTGCCACTGCTGCCGGACAGGAAGCCTACTCAATAGCCATGCTTTTTGATACCTTTAAGACACTATATGACAGCGATATAACAGTTAATATTTTTGCTTCCGACATTTGCGAAACTGAGATAGCCAAAGCAAAAGCAGGATTGTATCCGGTTGACCAAATGCAAAAGGTACCTTTAAAATATATAAATGAATACTTTTACCCCAAAGGGAAAAGTTATAAACTGATTCCCCGCATCAGAGAATCAGTTGATTTCTTCACTTATGACATTCTGGACCTGGATACCGTTAGCCCGCCAAACAGCATTTATGGCTCTTTCGACCTGATATATTGTAGCAATTTATTTATCTATTACAATTCAAAAATGAGAAACCGAATCATTCAGAAACTAAAAATGAACATGACGAGTAATGGCATTTTAATAACCGGACACTCCGAACGAGATATTCTTGAAAAAGGTGGATTACACGCAGTTTGTTCTCCGGCTGCTATTTTTCAACAAGAAAAAACACAGGAATACCGATGAAGACTTCTATCTGCTTAAAACTTAGTTTTTGGGAAACCGGTTATGATAGCCACAAAAAAGATTAACAGTAAAACAATGATTTAGCGATACTTAAAAATTAATTTGCATGAGATTCAACGATTTTAATATAGCCAATCAGCTCCGCACAGCACTATTATTCCTCTTGTTTGTAGTTTTATTTTTGGGTGGTATCACATGGTATCAAACCAACATACTATGGAAGCAGACCCAAGACCTTTATGAGCACCCTCTGGCAGTCAGGCGGGCATTGAATGGGATAGAGACCGATATATTTTCCCTACAAAGAAACACAAAAAAATATATCCAGGCAGAAGGAGCAGTTAACAGACATACATTTTTACAGCATCTTAATGAAACCAACGCAGATATCAACAGGCATTTTTTAATACTGCATGGACGGTATCTAGGCCCAAAAACCGATATCTTTGAAATGGAAAAGGATTTCAACAGATGGAGCCTTATTATTAGCAATGTGATTGACATGGTTCGTTCAGGTAAAAATGAAAAAGCACTCGAAATGGTTGCTTCAGGAGGGCAGGAAGGAGTTATCCTACAACGATTACTGAACAAAATTTATGCTATTGAACAGTTTACCAATCAAAAAGCCAACGAATATTATCAAAATGCTCAGAATCAACGAAGCAAATTACAGCATCAGTTGTATTTCCTGTTTGCAGTTATCCTGATATTTTTTCTTGTTTTCTACTTTTTGCTTTACCGCACCATCCACTCTCCCATAAAGAAACTCACGCTGGCAACGCAAAAGTTTTCACAAGGCAATTTTGAAGCCCGTGTTAACTACTCTTCACGAAACGAACTTGGAGAATTGTCGGAAGCTTTTAACCAAATGGCTGTTACCATACAGTCTCAGATTAATCTGGAGCACAAAATATCCCTTTTCAATACAACTCTTTTCAAAAGAGAAGACCTGGAACGTTTTGCCAGGGCCTTGATAAAGGAACTTGTAGAATTAACGCAATCGCAAACAGGTGCCCTTTATTTGCTGAACAAAGAAAAGACGGAATTTGTTCTGTTGGAGTCTCAGGGCCTTTCGGCAAAAGCTAAAACCAGGTTTTCAGCAACACTGAAAGAAGGAGAATTCGGAAAGGCTATTGCCAACAAAAAGATTGTCCATCTCAGGGATATTCCCGATGACACATCTTTCACTTTTGCCACCACAAGCGGCAGCTTTAAACCTCGGGAAATCATCACACTTCCCATTGTTTCCGGAAAAGAGACCGTCGCCATTATTTCCCTTGCCAGCCTTTACGCTTTCTCACGCGAGGCTTCACTTCTGATACAGAGTATCTTAGCCCCACTTACAGCACGTATTAACGGAGTTTTAATCTTCCATAAGATTAAAGAACAATCCACTCAATTGGAGAAGCAAAATACAGAACTGGAAATTCAAGGTAAAGAACTTTCGGTACAATCGGTAGAACTCGGTCGGCAGAATACCGAACTTAAAATGCAGAAAAACCAGCTGGACGAAGCTAATCGGCTGAAATCTACTTTTCTTTCAAATATGAGTCATGAGTTGCGTACTCCGCTTAATTCGGTGATTGCACTTTCCAGCGTTTTAAAGAGAAAATTGCATAACGCTATTCCGAATGAAGAATATTCATACATCGACGTTATTGAGCGAAACGGGAAGCAACTTCTCGAACTGATAAACGATGTGCTTGATTTGTCACGAATCGAATCGGGGCGTATTGAAATAGAACAATCGGAAATTGACATTAAAGAATTGATAACAGGAATGACTACGCTGATTGAGCCTCAGGCGAAAGAGAAAAATATTGCCTTAAAAACATTACTAAGCGAGAACCTTCCTACACTTAAAAGCGATGGAAATAAAATCAGACATATCCTGCAAAATCTTATTGGAAATGCAGTGAAGTTTACCGAAAAAGGTAAAGTGGAGGTAGCCGCTTTTGTAAAAGATAAACACCTGCATATCAGCATAAGCGACACAGGCATAGGCATCTCACCAGAGCAACTACCAAATATTTTTGATGAGTTCAGACAGATTGACAGTAGCACTTCGCGAAAATACGGAGGAACAGGTCTGGGACTTTCTATTGCAAAAAGATACGCTCTGATGATAGGAGGAACCATTGAAGTAAAAAGCATTCAGGATATAGGCTCCGACTTTACGCTGATACTTCCGTTGAAACCGGTGAAAACCCAAATAATGAAACATCGTTCTGCCATTCAACAGCCCGCTGTTGGCAAAAGAAAAGAAACTGTTGTTGAAAGTATAAAACATAATAAAGAAAAGACCGTACTGATAGTAGAAGACAGTGAACCTGCCATCATCCAGCTCAAAGACATCCTTTCCGAATCGGGCTATCAAATATTGGTTGCCCACAACGGCCGAGAAGCTCTGGAACAAATTGCAAAAATATTACCAGATGCCATGATTTTGGACTTGATGATGCCCGAGATAGATGGCTTTCAGGTATTGGAAGTCGTCCGTGCCAATGTGGATACCGCCAAACTACCTGTGCTGGTACTTACGGCCAAGCACCTCGAAGGAAAAGACCTTAAAAACCTAAAACACAATCATATATATCAGTTAATCCAAAAGGGTGATATAAACAGGAACCAGCTTCTACAGCTCGTTTATGAAATGGTATTTCCTGAGAATAACGTCCCGGAAAAAGAGACATCAAATATACGTAATCAGCATCATAAAAAGGCTGAAGTACCGCACATAGAAAAGCCCCTGGTATTAGTGGTTGAAGACAATGTGGATAACATGCTTACCATAAAGAGTCTGCTTGGAGACGATTACCGCACAATAGAAGCCTACGACGGCCAGGATGGGGTTACCAAAGCCAAAACACATCTTCCCGACCTTATCCTAATGGATATTGCCATGCCTGTACTCAATGGTTTCAGAGCCTTTGATGCTATTCGGAAAGATAAAAACCTGCAACACATTCCCATTTTGGCAGTAACCGCCAGTGCTATGACAGCCGACCGTGATGAGATACTGCATTACGGATTTGACGGTTACATTTCAAAACCCGTGGATATAAATAAGTTTGAAAAAACGATAAAAAGCTTTTTCAAGGAAAAATAATATATTATGAAGATAGTAGCTATCGATGATATCAAGGATAATCTGACCGTTTTAAAAGCGGTGATAGAAAATGCCTTTCCTGAAGCAGCCGTTTATACAGCACTCAACGGAAAAGATGGGATAGAGCTGGTTTCCACGCTCCATCCCGATGTAATACTGCTGGACATTATCATGCCCGAAATGGACGGATTTGAAGTATGTCGCCACATAAAGAACACTCCGGAAATAAAAGAAATTCCCATTGTCTTCCTCACGGCACTAAGAACCAATAAGGAAAGCCGGATTCGCGCACTGGAACTCGGAGCCGAGGGATTTTTGGGAAAACCTGTTGACGAGCCGGAACTGGTAGCCCAAATTCGTGCCATGCTAAAAATTAAAAAAGCCCTTGACAGCAAAAAGAGCGAAAAGAAACGGCTGGAAACTATGGTAGCCGAGCGTACATACAAGCTGGAACGTGCCCAGTCGGCTTCGCTGGATCTGCTGGAAGACCTGAAAATTGAAATTGACACACGCAAAAATGTCGAATTTCTCCTGCGCGAAAGCGAAAAGCGCTTTAGGCTGCTTTTCGAAGATGCACCACTGAGTTACCAGTCTCTTGACATTCACGGCAACTACTTAGAAGTTAATAAAGCATTCTTAGAGACTACTGGTTTTAAAGTAAACGAAATTATCGGCCATAATTTTAATGAATTTACAGCTCCCGAATCAGCCGAACGTATTAAATCTGTTTTCCAACGGTTCACCCAAACCGGAAAGCTCCACAACTTTGAGTTTGAGATGTTTAAAAAAGACGGCACTACGTTCTGGGCAGAATTTGAAGGACGCATCAGCTATGATGAACAGGGTAATTTTCTCCAGTCGCACTGTATTTTTGCCGACATCACAAAACGCAAGCTAACGGAAAAAGCATTAAGGGAAAGCGAAGAAAGTTTCAGAGGACTTTTCAACAGCGTCCTTGAAGCGATTTACATCCAAGACGAAAATAGCGTTTTTATTGAGGTGAACAAAGGAGCAGAGGAAATGTATGGCTACAACCACGATTTTTTTATTGGCAAAACACCGGAGTTTCTTAGCGCACCTGGTAAAAATGATTTACAGAAAATCAGAAGTCTGGTAAAAAATGCTTTTCACGGAGAAGTACAAAAACTGGAATTCTGGGGGAAACGTAAAAATGGAGAAATTTTTCCAAAAGACATCCATTTTTATCCGGGAACCTATTTTGGGAAAAACGTAGTTATCGCCCTCGCAAGAGACATTACAGAACAAAAAACAGCAGAAGAAGAATTAAAACAAAGCAAGGAGCAATACCGCATGGTTTCCGACCTTACCTCTGACTACATCTTCCAAAACAACATCGACGAAAAAGGAAAAAATGAAAGAGTCTGGGTGGCAGGCTCCTTTCAGGAAATTACCGGATACACTTTTGAAGAATACAAAAAGATAGGAGGCTGGCAAACAGTTTTACACCCGGATGACAGAAAAAAAGATGCAGTAGCCTTTGAAAAAGTCAAAAAGAATCAAAAAGTCAGCCTGGAGGTACGCATCAGACATAAAAACGGACGGATAATCTGGGTAAGATCATCGGGCTACCCCATCTGGGATTACGAAAATAACAGATTAAAAGGTATTATGGGTGCCGTGAAAGACATTACAAGAGAAAAACGCAACCAGCAAATTCAGGAAATTCAATACACCATCGCCAGCAGCATGGTTACATCTCCTACCCTGCACAATTTCTTCCTTACGGTAAAAAATGAATTAAGTAAAATCATTTACGCCAAAAACTTTTTTATTGCCCTTTACAACATGGAAACTGACACCCTCACTACCCAATTTGGTGAAGATGAAAAAGAAATTGTTACAGAATATCCTGCTTCAAAAACCTTATCAGGCAAAGTGATAAAAGCCAAAAGACCACTGGTATTTAGAAAAAAAGAGATAAAAAAACTTTATGAACAGGGTGAAATACAATTGGTAGGCAAACGTGCCGAAGCCTGGCTTGGAGCACCGCTGATAATAAAAAATAAGATACTGGGCGTGATTGTAGTCCAAAATTACGATGACTCCACAGCTTATGATGAAAAAGCCATAGAAGTTATGGGAATCATCGCCAATCAGCTCAGCCTATACATAGAAGAAAAAAGAACGGAAGATTTTAACCTGAAACTATCCAAAGCTACCGAACAAAGTCCGGTTACAATTGTAATAACAGACCCCGAAGGAACTATCGAATATGTTAACCCGAAATTTACTGAAATTACAGGCTATACGCTGGAAGAAGCACTGGGGCAAAACCCAAAAGTTCTAAAATCAGGTGAACACGATAATGCATTTTATAAAGAGCTATGGGACACTGTGTTGGCTGGTAACGAATGGGATGGAGAGTTTCATAATAAAAAGAAAAACGGGGAACTCTATTGGGAAAAAGCAGTCATCTCTCCCATATTCAATGATTCCGGTGAAATAACCCACCTTGTCGCTGTAAAAGAAGACATCACAGAAAAGAAAATGATGATTTCCGAATTGGTCAATGCCAAAAACAAAGCAGAAGAAAGCGATCGGCTGAAAACAGCCTTCCTGCAAAATATGTCGCATGAAATTCGTACGCCACTTAATGGTATTCTTGGCTTTGCCGACTTACTTACCAGCGATAACATCGACATGAACGAAATGAAAACATACGCAAGTTATATCAAAACCAGTGGTAACAGACTGCTGTCGCTCATCAGCAACATACTGAATATTTCGCGGATAGAAGCGGGAAGTATTTCCATACAGACAAAACCTTTTACAATAAACAAACTCGTGAAGGAAACATGGCAACTTTTTAGAATGCAGGCAGACAGCAAAGGTATTGGCTTCCGGTATCATCTTTCATTGAAAGATGAGAAAAGTATTATGGTATCAGATGAAGACAAAATAAATCAGATACTTATCAATCTTTTGAGTAACGCCTTTAAATTCACAAGCAAAGGGAAAATTCACATAGGATATGAGCTGTCAGGCCGGGAAATTATTTTTCAGGTTTCCGATACAGGCAGAGGAATTCCAAAGGAACACCAGGCACGCATATTTGAACGATTCTATCAGGCCGACATCTCCATGTCGCGCGACTTTGAAGGTGCAGGCCTCGGATTGTCCATAAGCAAAGGTCTGGTGGAATTACTCGGAGGAAGGATGTGGCTTGATTCAGAAGTTGGAAAAGGGAGTACATTCTATTTCTCGCTCCCATTTGACAATTCCGGTAACATTAGTCAATCGAACGATAAAGATTTGACAATACATAGCAATCCAAAGGAAAATCCTCTCATCCTAATTGTTGAAGATGATGAAACAAGCCTTCTCTATTTGAAAACAGTACTTGACACGGAAAAGTTAGCTTATCTTCATGCCGGAGATGGATTGCAGGCAATTGAAATGTGTCGTAAACATTCAAAAATTGATATGGTACTCATGGACATCAAACTTCCAGGAATGAACGGCCTGGAAGCTACCCGAAAAATTAAAGCTTTCCGTCCCGATTTACCAATAATTGCTCAAACCGCACACGCTTTTGCCTCCGACAAAAAAGCTGCTTCCATGGCCGGTTGCGATGACTTTATCACCAAACCTATTCCAAAAAATAAATTACTCGGAATGATTGCACAACATCTCGGGCAGCAGAAGTAAGAATCACTTTTCATAGAAGCTGGCTTTGGTTTGTCTCCATCGGAAATTTAATAACAAGCAGAATTCGACATAAACTTTGCTCACAGGCACAAGAGATAAATTATAATTCTTCACCAAAAGCCGGCGTCAAACTATTTCGACGACCTCTCCGGCATGCTCAAAAATGGTTTTTACCATCTCCTGCCAACGTTTCGGAAAAGAGGCTTTTGAAGCTTCCGTTGCCTGCGGGCCAATGGCCGACATAACAATGGATTTGGGATCAACAACTTTACCCGGACGATAATTGAGTTTGACCGAATCGCCGGTATCAAGACGGGTAAAACGCACATCGGCATCCATATCTACGCCAAAAACGAGCAAATTACGGCGGCCAAAACGTCCTTGTTGCAGGCCGCTAAAACCCAGCTGTTGAAAAGCAGCACCTGTAATATTGCCCATCACGCTCCCTGTAACTCCTGCATTATCAGTTTCCGGATTCTTTTTCAACTCCACTTTGATGTGTCCACGTTGAGGGAGTTCTGCTCCATACAACTCATTCAAAGCCTTTTGCGTCATAAGATACGCCCCGGCCACTACGCCGCAACTATGCCCGGCTATTTTTGTTACCTCAAGATAACTTATTTCAATAATTCCTTTCTCGGCTGAGCCAAGAAATTCAGCCAGATCATCCCGTAATACGATGGGATCTATTGCATTAAAATATTCCGGATAATTCATAGATATTTTTTTCATTTTGATTCGTTTAAATTTAATACTGACAGCCAACCTGTGTTTATTATAACCCCGATGCCAGCACATCTACAATGTGCGCCACCTTGATGGGGAGTTTATGTTTTTTTATGTAACCATACTGATGCATAAGGCAGGAAGAATCGGTGGATACAATATACTCGGCGCCCGTTTCCAATGCATTTTGAACTTTTTGTTCGGCCATAGCCGTGCTGATAGGTTCAAATTTCACAGAGAATGTACCACCAAAGCCACAGCAGGTATGAGTATCTTTCATTTCTATTAGCTCCAGCCCCTTTACATTCTTCAGCAATGTACGGGGTTCGTCGGTCAGGCCGTATTCACGCAGAGCAGCACATGAGTCGTGGTAAGTAATTTTGTGCTCAAATACCGAGCCAAAATCGGTTACTCCGATGACATTAACCAAAAAATCAGTAATCTCAAAGATATTATGTGTCAATCGTTTATATTCCAAATGATAAGCAGAATTGTGAAATAGTTCCTGATAATTATTTTTGACATAGCCGATACAACTCGCCGAAGGTCCGACTATGGGCCTGTCGGAAGCAAAATCATCCATAAACTTGACACCCAACTTTTTGGCCTCATCCCAAAAACCGCTGTTAAAAGCCATCTGGCCGCAGCAGGTCTGGTTGGGATTGTAATGTACTTTCAACCCGGCTTTTTCCAATACCTTCACCATATTAAAACCGGTTTGAGGATATACCTGGTCAATAAAGCAGGGAATAAAAATGTCAACGTCAGTTATTTTCTTTTTTTCCATTCCAATTCTATAAATACATCAATTGTTTATTGTAATCAGCTTAAAGATTCCGGCCTTCTCCAACTCATCCCAAAAGCCGGGATAAGATTTCTTAACCACCTCTGGTTCCTCTATGCCAACAGTTCCGTACTTTATAACCAACGGAGCAAGGCTCATGGCCATCCGATGGTCACCGTGGCTGTGGAAGAGTAATTTTCCGACAGTAGATTTTCCGGGATAAAGAATATATTTTTTCCCATCCTTAACTATTTTGGCGCCTGTTTTTCCAAGCTCCTGCTGCATACTTAAAATCCTGTCCGATTCTTTAATACGTAAATGTTCTATACCGCTAAAATATCCTTTGACGCCTAATCCTGCACAAGCTACCATCACCGATGGAACGATATCGGGAGCATGTGTAAAATCGAAATCAATAGTTTTTGCAACATTTCCTGTTTGGCTCAGGATAAGACCATCTTCCGTAAAGTCGGATTGCACACCAAGTTTGGCAAATACTGTTTCCAGGAAACGGTCGCCCTGCATACTATCTTGTGATAATCCGGGAAGACGTACGCTGGCACCCGTATTAAAAGCAACTATTTCGTACCAGAAAGCAGCAGCGCTCCAGTCGGGTTCTACGCCGATTGGTTCAATTCGGTAACTACCCTCTTCCACTTTTATTTCTTTTTCGGAGGTAGTAACCACCGCACCAAAATTTCGCATGAGCATGGCTGTCATCTCAATGTATGCAGAAGAAACAGGTTTAGCTTTCAGCCGGATAATCAGTCCTCCGGGCAAATAGGGCGCTATAAGCATCAAAGCCGAAACATACTGCGAGCTGGTTGAAGCATTCAGCTCCACAACACCGCCATTCATGTTCTCTCCATGAATAAGCAAAGGTGGGAACCCCTCTTTTTCAGTGTATCTTATGTCAGCGCCAAGACTTCGCAGTGCCTCTACCAATGGCCCGACAGGACGCTGCCGCATACGTTCGCCACCGGTAAGAAGCCATTTTCCATCCTGCCGCGACAAATAAGCCAGCAAGAACCGGAAAACAGTGCCCGCGTTATGTGTATCCAACGAAAGTGGAATTTCCGAACCGGCACAAGTATTGATGAAACTAAGATAAAGACGCATCATGTATGTATCTTCGGCCTCCGAAATATCATCGAAAAGCACCTTACTCCGCTGAAGAGCACGCATTATCAACAACCTGTTACTGATACTTTTCGAGGCCGGAAGGCTATACGTACCGGTCAATTTCTCTTTGTTATAACTAATTCGAAGCATAATATTAGATCATTAGTTTCGTAAATAAAATCGAAGGCTCTCCTCCACTTTTTCCTCCGGTACTACCACATCCTGCATCGCATTACCTATTTTCTTCAGTAACGTAAAATGAAGTTTACCGGCTTTGGTCTTTTTATCCTGTTGCATCAGCCGCATAATTTCGGGCAGGTTCTCCTCGGAAAAAACCAGTCGTGAAAAATTCCGGTCAATCATTTCGTAAATGAATTCCGGCGAACGGCAATCAAAATCCGGCCAACGGGCAGAAATTCTTGTGGCACAAATCATTCCGGCAGCAACTGCCTCACCATGAGTAACAGGTCTGTCTGCTTTCAGGAAGAAAGTTTCCAAGGCATGCCCAACCGTATGTCCGAAGTTCAACAACTTCCGCATTCCGGATTCCCGCAAGTCTTTTTCCACAATAAAAATTTTATCGCTGACACAACGCACAACCATACGGTACAAGTCAGAATCCAGCATGTCGAAAGGTCGGTTGCCCATTATTTCCCATAACGGAACATCCATAATAAACGCATATTTAAGCATTTCGGCAAATCCCGAACGAAGCTGCCTTTTATCCAGCGTATTCAGAAAATCAATATCGACAATCACCGCTTTTGCGTCAGCAAACAAGCCAACCTGATTTTTGTACTCTTTGAAATCAACACCCGTTTTGGAACCGATAGCGGCATCTACTTGTCCAAGCAACGTGGTTGGAACATTCACAAAGTCCATGCCCCGCTTAAAAGTAGCTGCTGCAAAACCGCCCATGTCTGTGATAACGCCGCCTCCAAGATTTATCAACAGCGAATCCCTGCCGGCTTTAAAATGTGTTAGCTGTTCGTAGATATCCGAAAGAGACTGCATATTTTTATTCGACTCCCCGCTTTTTGTCCTGATAAGTCCTGCAAAATGAATATCCGGAAGCTTGTCCTGAAACACAGGAAGGCAGAATCTCTCCGTATTTTCATCAACTAAAACAAAAACTTTTGAATAACCTGCAAAATGAGAGACAGCCCGTTTGAGTATCCCCTCACCGACAAGATGCGGAACCGACTTTAAATTCAACAAAACAGGTTCTTTCTGCATGGTACAAAGATAGAATTTTTCAGGTTGTGGATATAGGGGATTGCCACAATATTCCTTCTATCATTTTTGCGGAACAGATTCTTTCTAATTCCAGACAATAAACACATATAAAATCAAAAAAGGCCATCCACAAAATGAACAGCCTTTACTAACTCTATTGAAAAATTTATGCTTTTGCAGCCTCTTTCACTACCTTACTCACGAGAGCCGCAGCTTCCTGCAAGCGAATAGCAGAGAGAACCTTCAGCCCCGATTTGTCAATCAGCTCTTTACCCTCTTCGGCATTGGTACCCTGCAAGCGCACAATAATCGGCACTTTAATCTCGCCAATACTTTTGTATGCATCCACAATGCCCTGAGCTACACGGTCGCAACGGACAATGCCACCGAATATATTCACCAGAATAGCTTCTACGTTGGGATCTTTCAAAATAATACGGAAAGCGGCTTCCACTCTTTTGGCATCAGCCGAACCGCCCACATCGAGAAAGTTAGCAGGATCGCCGCCTGACATTTTAATCATGTCCATGGTAGCCATAGCGAGACCGGCACCGTTTACCATACAGCCCACATTACCATCCAATCTCACAAAGTTCAGGTCGTAGCTCCCGGCTTCCACCTCTTCCGGATCTTCTTCCTGGATATCACGCATATGGGCAATATCTTTGTGACGATAAAGAGAATTGTTGTCCACCACCACTTTTGAATCGGCAGCATAAACTTTTCCATCTGCCGATTTAATCACCGGATTAATCTCAAAAAGGCTGGCATCAATACTCTCATAAGCGCGATAAAGAGCGGAAACAAATTTTACCATCTCTTTGAATGCCACACCACTCAGGCCAAAATTAAAAGCAATACGACGGGCCTGAAATCCCTGCAAACCTACTTTGGGGTCAATAATTTCCGTGAAAATCTCTTCGGGTGTTTCGGCAGCCACCTGCTCAATGTTCATCCCGCCACGAGGCGAATACATAACCATGTTGCGTCCCCTGTCGCGGTTCAACAAAATACTCATATAATACTCTTCCACATTTTCCGGACCTGGATAATAAATATTTTGCTCGATGAGCACTCTTCTGACCAGTTTTCCCTCTTTTTTAGTTTGTGGAGTTACCAAATGCATACCGATAATCTGGTCAGCATATTTTTTAACCTCGTCAAGGCTCTTGGCAATCTTCACACCGCCGCCTTTTCCGCGACCGCCGGCATGTACCTGTGCTTTTACCGCCCACTTGTCCGAGCCGGTTTGTTTTTGAATCTCTTTGGCAGCTTTCACAGCCTCTTCGGGTGAAGAAGCCACAATGCCTACGGGGACAGATACTCCGTAACCTTTTAAAATGGATTTCCCTTGATATTCGTGTAAGTTCATACGATTTAACTTTTATAGAATCATTAATGAAGTTCCAAAAGTAGGATTTTTCCTTTTTCGTTACCGAAAATCCATGAATAAATATCAACAACACAGGCATATTTAGAACCATTTTTAAATAGAATCGCTTATTTCGAACTCATTTGGGCGGGCCGGCACACAAAACCATCACGGGCCGTTCGCTCATAGTCCTCGCCGGCGACCCGGTCAGGCTAAGGCATACGGAGTGCTTCCACAGGTCGCATCCGTCTGCCAAGCCTTGCCAACGGGCCACCTGCTGCGGGCTATCCGCTACCGTCCCTGCCGCAACAAACGTTTTAAAAATATCAAAGTTTCGTTTACCTCATATATTTTCCACCACCGCTTCGGGCAGACGCCCGAAGATAAGTCCACCCCAAAGATGTGCCTTCACTTTAAAATCCTTTTTCCATTTCACACATTTCAGCACTGAAAATTCGTAATTTTGTCCGGTGCAATAAAGCATGTATATTAAAAATAAAACATGGAATTAAACCTCAAACGGCCATTGGCTTTTTTCGATATAGAAAGCACCGGCCTGAATGTTTCCAAAGACCGAATCATAGAGCTTTGTATCATAAAAGCCCACCCCAACGGCAGCACAGAGACAAAGACATGGTTGCTTAATCCCGATTATCCCATTTCGGAAGAAGCCGAAAAAATTCACGGCATTTCACAGGAAAGTGTCAAAGACAAACCTACATTTAAGCAGGTGGCAAAAGATATTCAGCGTTTTCTAACCAACTGTGATCTCGCCGGCTATAACTCCAACCGTTTCGACATTCCCATGCTGGTGGAAGAATTTCTGCGTGCCGGTGTGGATTTTGAAGTGGAAAATCGCCATTTTATCGATGTACAAAACATCTTTATGAAAATGGAACCACGTACGTTAAAAGCTGCCTATCGGTTTTATGTTCAAAAAGAACTTGAAAATGCACATTCGGCCGATGCAGATGTAACCGCCACTTATGAAGTGCTGAAAGCTCAACTTGACCGTTACGCCGAATCGGTTTTTACCGACAAAGAAGGAACAACTTCCACACCTGTAAAGAATGATGTGGAAGCACTGGCAAAATTTTCCACACATCATCGTAACGCCGACCTCATGGGGCAGATTATTTACAATGACAAAAACGAAGAAGTGATTAACTTCGGCAAACACAAAGGCAAAACCGTAGAAGACGTTTTCCGCCGCGAACCTTCATACTACGACTGGATGCAGAAAGCTGATTTGCCCCTCTATACTAAAAAACTACTGACAAAAATCAAGCTGCGCATGGCAGGAAAATAATATCAAAAACCAAAGCAGCCCACAAGAAGAAATGACCTTATGAAAGAAAAACAGTTCATCATTCTCAACTCTGCCATCCTGTATGTCATTGCATTTTTATTAACGACCATATTCCACGAATTGGGTCATGCTCTGGCAGGGGTCCACTTTGGCAGCCAGCCGGTTCTACATCACAACTATGTAGAGCATCTGTCCATCCAATCATTGCCTGCCATAGTAAAAGTTTATATCGCCCTGGCAGGGCCGCTGGTTAGTCTTTTACAGGGCATTTTGGCAGGATGGCTTTTCCTGAAAATCAGAAGGCAAACACTTTTCAAACTTTTCTTGTTATGGTTTTCCATATTGGGGCTTGCCAATTTTTTCGGCTATTTGATGACCGGACCAATATTTCAGGAAGGCGACATCGGAAAAGTTTTCCAGCTGCTGAACACGCCCGTTTTCCTGCAAATTATCATCGCCATTGCCGGAGCGGCCATTCTGTTTTATGCTGCTTTTCAAATGACAATTCCATCTTTACAGTTCAGCTACAAGCCAGTATGGGTATCCGACGCAAAATCACGGAAACAGTTTGCCTTACATATTATTATCTTTCCATGGCTTATCGGGGCCACCCTTGTTACAATTTTATATTTGCCAATTATCGCGGTTGTAAGCATCATTTATCCCTTTACCAGCGGAATGATCTTTATCTTTCCATGGAAACATGCTAAGCGTGTAAACAACATACAAGTTTCGGAAGAAAGAAGTATTGGCAAACCTTCCGTTATTTTATACGCCTCACTTATCGTATTGATTATCATCTTCAAGGGAGTACTTGCTCCCGGAATCGTATTTTAACAAAGAAACAAACACAACAAAGTCATAGAATTAAAAAAAAGACCATGAAAATTATTTGTATCGGACGTAATTATCGTGAACACGCCAAAGAATTGAACAATCCCGTTCCGGAAAAACCTGTCTTTTTTATGAAACCCGACACGGCATTGCTACAGAAAAACAATCCGTTTTTTTATCCCGGTTTTTCCAAAAACGTGCAATATGAAACAGAAATCGTATTGAAAATAAACCGCAACGGGAAACATATCGAAGAGAAATTTGCCCATAAATATTTTGATGAAATTGGTATTGGCATTGACTTTACCGCACGCGACCTGCAAGCTGAACAAAAGAAAAAAGGACTGCCATGGGAAATTGCCAAGGCTTTTGACGGCTCCGCACCGGTGGGAAAATTTATCAGTAAAGATCAATTTCCCGACCTCAACAACATTCATTTCTCATTGAAAATCAATGGAGAAATACGACAGCAGGGGCATACGGCTGACATGATGTTCAGCTTCAACCGGATTATTGCTTATGTATCGCAATTCATTTCCCTGAAAATGGGCGACCTGATCTTTACAGGAACTCCTTCGGGCGTCGGGCCAACCCAAATCGGCGACCACTACGATGTCTTTATCGAAGGTGCAAAGCTGTTGGAATTCAACGTAAAGTAATGCGCGAAAAAGCGGTTTTTAACTGGAGTGGCGGCAAAGACTCCATGCTTGCCCTGCACAAAGTACTAAAAGAAGGACAATTTGAGGTGGTGGCTTTGCTTACCACACTAAACGAAAAATATAACCGTATCTCCATGCATGGTGTACGTGCGACACTGCTGGAAAAACAGACCGAAAGCCTGGGCATTCCCCTGAAGAAGATTCTGTTGCCGGAAATGGCAGATATGGAAATCTACTCCCGCATCATGCAACAGGAAACGGCATACTGGAAAAAACAGGGCGTTTCGGCTTTCCTTTTTGGGGATTTGTTCCTCGAAGACATCCGGGCCTATCGCGAAAAGCAACTTGCCGGAAGTGGTATCCGCCCTGTCTTCCCGGTATGGCAGTACGGCACCCGTCAAGCTGCGATTGACATTATACGCATGGGTTACAAAGCCGTACTTACCTCAGTGGATGCTTCCAAATTGGATGAACATTTTGCCGGAAAGGATTTTGACGAAAAACTGCTTGCCGACTTACCAGCAGAGGTGGATCCCTGCGGCGAGAACGGCGAATTTCATTCCTTTGTTTACAACGGGCCGCTGTTCTCAGAACCCATCGATTTTACAGCAGGCGATACCGTTTTTAAAAGTTACGAAATAAAAGAATCCTCTGTCAGCACCGGTTTCTATTTTTCCGACCTGATCCCGGTGTAATCATTAGCTGTCCTGTGCCAGCAAAGCAGCTCCGAGAGCACCACTATATTGCTAAAAGGGCGTAGTTTCTATTTTGGTTTCCAAAATATTCTCCAAAGCATCCACCAGTCCTACATTGAGTGCCACACCGCCACTCATGGCTACCGGAGGAATCATCCCCAGCCTTTTTACCATGGAAGCAATACGCCGGGCAATGGATAGATGAATACCGGATGTGATGTCTTCACGGTTTTCACCTTTGGCTACCAGCGAAATAATTTCCGACTCGGCAAACACCGTACATACACTGCTGATTTTAGAGGGATTTTTCGATTGCAACGCCAACAGGCCAAACTCGTGAATTTCCGTTTCCATAGCCCGGGCCATCACATCCAAAAAACGGCCGGTACCCGCTGCACACTTGTCGTTCATCACAAAATTAGCCACATTGCCGTTTTTATCCAAAACAATCACCTTGCTATCCTGTCCGCCAATATCGATAATGGTACGGATGTGCGGCATTTGAAAATAAATTCCTTTTCCGTGGCATATAATCTCCGTTACCGCTCTGTCGGCAAAATCAATACTGTTGCGACCATAACCGGTAGAAATAATTTTACCGATATCCTCCTGTCTTATTCCTGCTTTTTGCAACAACTCATCGAAAAGTTTATCTCCGGCTTTTTTCGAATTGTACCCTACGGGGATCAGGTGTTTTTCCAAAATATTGTTTTCCTCCAACAGCACTGCCTTGGCTGTTAACGATCCAATATCTATTCCCAATGAAATCATATTATTTCCTTCTTTGTTTTATCACTTCCATAAATGCATCAATCCGTGCCTCTGCCTGGCTTTCCGAGAACTTGCGTTCGTCGGTCATGTCAGCTTCAATCATCAAAACCGGAATATCCTCATCCTGCAGCAGATTTTGGATATCGTACTGACCGAAAGAATAGGGTTTACAACTCCGGTTGGAATGCATGACCAGTCCGTCTACATCGTATTGTTTTATAAACCGTTTGATGGCATCTGCCATTTGGTCCACACCCACGTTGAGATGAATACGCGTATAAGCCTCACCCATGGAACCCAAAAAGTCATTTTCATCAATATAATCAATTACGCCACACCACGCTTGCGTATAGGTATCGGCCACAAGTGCTGCCTGATGGGAAGCAAACTTTTCCGACAGCCAGCGCATGCGAAACCAAATGGGAAGGTTGTCCCACAGCAGACGGTATTTCTCGTTGTCCACCGCCCCGATATTGTTCCGGTTGCGTTCTTCCAGCTCTTTCAACAACTCCCGATAGTATTTTACCACCACTTTTTTCCCGCGAAGGGTAACAATAAGCGCCAAATGAAAAAAAGCATCAAAAGCCGTCATGGGACTGGGTTTGTGTTCTGCTGTCTCCAAAACATTTTTCCACAGCCTCATGGCTTCCAGCGAAAGCTTCCCAACCTTTTGCATCTTCTTATAATTAAACTTTTTACCGGTGTGTTTTTCCAGAAATTTAATGTATTCCTTCGTTTGTTCATTGACATATCCGCGGGCTTCATCAGTAAATTCAGTATGTACAAAAGGAGTATCGTAAATAAACAGGGGCACGTTAAACCGACGGGCCTGTATCTCGTACCATTTGAGTACCGTTCCGCAAATATTATTGCTGCAAATGAGCATATCCGGTTCGGGAAGACCGCCTTTTATGGGACTTTCTTTGGTAATGGAGGAAGTTATATCGTTTTTGGTGTAGGAACACACATCCGATGAATAGCCCAACCCTTCCGCAAACTCCGACATCCTACCGCCCATTTTGGAAGCTCCTATCATGGCTCCGTGGTTTTCGGGATAAACGGGTATAATATTCATGGCAATAAGTGGTTCTACAGGTCCACCGCTTGTGATCCATGCTACCTTTTTTCCAATATACCGTGCATATTTTGCTTCAATGTAGTACCACTTCATGATACTCTTCATCTTTCTCGTTGCTTTCAGCCTTTCTGCCATAAGAATAAATCTTTGTTATTCAATCGTCATTTGGATTGTATATTGCCGAATTTATAATATTTCGAGCATCGTATCGATACGGGTGCGCATCTGCTCATCCACTTCGTTGTGGCGATCCATTTCAACAAGCAAAAAAGGAATTTCCATCTTTTCCAGTTCGGTTTTTATATCGGGATAGTCGAACGAAAAGGGTTCGCAAAATTTCAACAGCATAAACAAGATGCCATCGATTTTGTGTTCATTCACTAATTTTTTCAGGTTTTCCATTTGGAATGTTACCCCAAGATGTTTGGCCGGGCAGACATATCTTTCGGTAAACCTTCCGGCGATAGCCTGTACCGGATTTTTATTTTCATCCGCCAGCCCTTCAAAATAGCGCGAGCCGCTACAAAGGTCATCCCATACCACCACAGCGGCTTTATTTTCAATCATTTTGTAAATATCGGGATGACTGCATACGCTGCCTGAAATCAGAATACGTTTGATCTTTTTATCGGGAGCAGGGGATTTGCTCAACGCTGCCAAAACAACGTCGAGTAAGTCCACCACCTCCCGTTTGTCCATCACCATAGAAGCTTTTACCATGGCGGAGAGGTCAGCACCGGTAAGAATTCCGGGATGTTCCGATTGTAATTGGTAAAGCCGGATCAGCCTACGGCGCATGTTGTTCATCAGGACAGTGGCTTCTTTCAGGTTACGCTCGGTAATAGTTGTGTCCAACGCTTTTCCCAAATCTTTTTGAAAACGCACAAGCACATTCAGGAAATAGGATTTTGCCAAAGACGAATCAAGTTTCACAGGTAATAACACATAGAAATGTAACGATGGAATATTCAGCCGCCAGATATCCGACAGCCGTTGAATAGAATCACAAGCATGGGGAAAAACCACCCCATCGAGAAAATCGAGTTTTCCCGATAGGCCATCTTCGAGCATACCACGCACCATGGAACAGCCATAAGCCTGTATGTGGGCATCAGCACCGGAAAAGCTCTGCGACTCGCCAAAAACACGGAAAGGGTGAGCACCGGCGGCAAGGATAAACTCCTCCGGTGTAAAAGCACAGGTAGAACCTATCATCTTTTTTCCCGTATTAGTTTTTAGTTCTTGCAGATAACCGTATGGGTTATGTGCTATTTCTCTGAATTTTCTTATTGCCATTTCCTTATCCATATCGTTTTCAATTGATTGCTATTTTTATCTGTATCATTATTCTTTTGGAAATACTATAAAACCATCGTGATAATATTTACTCCGTTGTTGTGTGTCTGGAATGGCTTTCCATCTCTTCAAGTTTACGGAAATCCACTTTCCCGATTTTTGTCAGCGGTAATTTTTCCATAAACTTAATTTCACGTGGACAGCTCCATTTTATCAGCTTCTGTCGTACAAAATCAATGATGTCCTTTTCTTTTTCAGGTGAAGCCAACGAGGGATTATGCAGTTCTACAAAAGCTTTAATCCGCGTCATTTGATAAGTATCCTCTATACCTATGACACAGGCAAATTTCACATCTTCATGCTGGCAAATCACATTTTCCACCTCCGAGGGATAAACATTCATCCCCGATGATTTAATCATCCTTTTCAAACGTTGTTTGAAATAGAAAAAACCATCTTTATCGCGGTAACCTAAATCGCCTGTATGTAACCATATTTTGCCATCATCATGCACTTTCAACGTTGCAGCAGTTTCTACAGGGTTGTTCAGATAGCCTTTCATCACTGCCGGTCCGTTGATACAAATCTCCCCTATTTCACCATAAGGCTGCTCATTGAAAGTACCGGTTTCCACTATTTTGACATTAATATCGGGGAAAGGTAAGCCGATGGAACCTTCGCGGTATTCATCTGCCGGCAAAGCCATAATAGCCGTTACTGCTTCTGTAAGGCCGTAGCCTTCGAGTAAAACCGACGTTCCTCCGTTTTTTCTGACCGTACGGTCAAACTCCTCTTTCAGCGATCGCTGCAGTGTATCGGCACCGGAGAAAGCCATTTTTAAAAAGCTCAAATCTCCGTTTATAAACTTTTTCTCATCGAGTAATGCTTTAAAGAGGGTGGGCACACCAATGAGAAAAGTGGGCTTTTTCTTTTGTATCAACCCTGCCACTTCTTTCACCGTAAATTTGGGAATGAGCACTGTTTTGGCACCGGCCAGCAAAGCTGCATTTACGCAAACACTCAACCCGAAACCGTGAAAAACAGGCAAAATCGCCAGAATGGTATCTGTTTCGTCCAATTTACCCCAGGCAGCCACCATCATACCTTCGGAGACAATGTTTTTGTTCGTCAGCATCACGCCTTTGGGAATGCCGGTTGTGCCGCCGCTAAACAAAATCACCGCAAGAGCATTGCTGTCAACATGGGCAGTTTCCACGGTCTTCTTGCAGGAATTTTTAAATTCTTCCAGACGGAGTATCCAGCTTTTGGCAGGTTTTATCCTTTTAGGAAGAGAAATCAGATTGTACGCCAGTTTTTTGACAGCCGGCATATAAGCAGATATCCTGGTTATAAACAGTTTCTCCAGCGGAATTTCACTTTTGATATGTACAATTTTTTCGTAAAAAATATCCAGCGTCAGCGCAAAGCGCGATGGACACAGCGTGAGATAATGTTTCAGCTCCTCTTCGGTAGAGAGCGGATGGACAAAGGCAGCCACACCCCCCAGCTTGTTTACGGCATAAAAAGCCAGAATACCCTGCGGCGAAGTAGGCATAATAATGCTCATGGTATCGCCTTGTCGAAAACCTGCCTGCCGGAAAATGCAGGCAAATTTATCAATTTGTTTTCCCATTTCTTCGTAAGTTGCCATTTTGTCAAGAAAATCATAGGCAACGGCATGGGGATGCTCCTCAATACTTTTATTCAACAAATCATACAACGAACCTTCGGGACAGGTAAGAGACACAGGCACCTCTCCATAAAACTTATGCCAGTCTTTATGTTTCATTTCCGGTCTGTTTTTAGTTTGTGAAAATTAAACAAAAAATACTAAGTACATGACAAGAATTGACAATATTTTTTTTAAATATCGAATCCCGAATAACTCTGCCTGTCCGGTCAGGTGGATATTTCAAAATATTGAAGCATAATTTACATCTTAGATCAACATTTATTAACAGACATTCGATGTTTTATTTATCTCAGTATAATTCCACAAGCAGAAAGCTAATCGGGATTTGTACCGCGTCTCGCCTCTTACCTCAGGCAAGATAGTTCAGGGAAGAAGCCCAAACAAGCGGAGCATAATAACATACGTTAAAACGCGCCAGTGGAATAGATATAAATATCTTTTACTCCTGCAAAAAAGAAAGTTCGTCTCAGAACAATTCCTGGCACAGGTATAAGTGTAAGCACCAGCGAGAAATTTCCACGCTACGGTTGACCTATTAGCAAAAGCCCCCTTTTCCAGAGTATTTTCAATAACCGGTAAATCCCCACGGCAGTGCCACCACACAGTCTGGCACACAAACTGTCTTGGAATTGTGACTGTGGCAAAAGTGGTTGAAACCCTGTCGGAAGTTACAAATTGGAAATATCTCAAGACACAACTTCCATTTTTGTATCTTTGCACTATGCGTATTGATATTATTACCATTTTTCCTGAAATGTTTGAAGGCCCTTTCAGTCATTCAATTGTCCGGCGTGCACAGGACAAAGGGCTGGTGGAGATTCATCTGCATCAGTTGCGCGAATATACGAGCGACAACCATCATAAGGTGGACGATTATGCCTTTTCGGGCGGTGCCGGCATGGTGATGATGATTGAACCGGTAGCAAGGATTATTGAAAAGCTGAAGGGTGAAAGAGTCTATGACGAAATTATTTACACCAGCCCCGATGGAGAACTACTGAATCAACCCATTGCTAATCACCTATCTACTTTTGAAAATTTACTAATTCTTTGCGGGCACTATAAAGGTATTGACGAACGCATTCGCGAACATTTTATTACCAAAGAGATTTCCATCGGCGACTATGTACTTTCAGGGGGTGAGCTGGCAGCTGCAGTCATCACCGACAGTCTGGTAAGACTACTTCCAGGCGTGCTTGGCAACGAAGTTTCTGCACTGAGCGACTCTTTTCAGGATAACCTCGTTTCGCCACCGGTTTACACACGTCCGCGTGATTTCAGAGGATGGAAAGTTCCCGAAATTTTACTCTCAGGCAACGAACGTCTGATAGAAGAATGGAAATTTGAGCAGGCTGTTGAAAGGACAAAAAGACGAAGGCCGGGATTATTGGAAGTGTAGAAATCCGTAGTAGTACGCGTTGCAAACGCGCGCGCGAGGAGATGTTTTTCGCTTGCGAAAAAACCAAAATCCGCTTAATCCCTACCTGACGGCCGGCAGGCGTATAATCCGATGATAAATATAACATATTAGTTGATAGTTAATTACAAAATTATAAATAGATGAGAAAAGCAGACCTTATGACAAAAGTCTGCTTTCTGTAAAAACTATTTCTGTGAGGTTATCTTTACTCCTCAGGCAGACCATACGTATCAACTACAAAATCAATATCTTTATCCCCGCGACCACTCAGGTTGACAAGAATAGATTCCCTTTTGTTTTGCTGCGCCAGTTTTACAGCATAAGCCACAGCATGAGCACTTTCCAACGCGGGGATAATCCCTTCCAGACGGCTCAGCTCATAAAAAGAGTCAATAGCCTCCTCATCGTTGATGGAAACATAATTCACCCGTTTCATATCTTTCAACATGCTGTGTTCCGGCCCCACACCCGGATAATCCAGTCCGCTGGCCACAGAGTACACAGGTGAAGGATTTCCATCTCCATCTTGCAAAACATAGCATTTAAAGCCATGTATCATACCCGGTTTGCCATAGGTCATAGTGGCAGCATGATCACCGATTTTAACAGAACGTCCTGCAGGCTCCACCCCATACAAGGTACATTCATCATCTTCGATAAAGCCCGAAAACAACCCCATGGCATTACTGCCGCCACCCACACAAGCCACCACATTATCGGGCAACTCACCGGTCATATCCTGAAACTGCTCTCTTGCTTCCACACCTACAACATGCTGAAAATCACGCACCATCATCGGAAACGGATGTGGTCCGACTACAGAGCCAATGCAATAAAGTGAATTTTCGCTATCGCCTGCATAAGCATCAAAAGCCGAATCAACTGCCTCCTTCAATGTCTTTAATCCGTGTGTAACCGGAACAACTCTGGCACCAAGTATTTCCATACGTACCACGTTGGGATGTTCCTTAACCATATCCACTTCACCCATATGAATCTCACACTCCAGTCCAAAATAGGCAGCTGCCGTCGCCAGTGCCACACCATGCTGACCTGCACCTGTTTCGGCAATAAGTTTTTTCTTACCCATATACCTTGCCAGTAAGGCCTCGCCCATGCAGTGATTGAGCTTATGTGCTCCCGAATGATTCAAATCTTCTCTTTTCAGATAAATTCGACCACCATATTTCTCCGACAAACGATTACAAAAATACACAGGAGTAGGCCGTCCCTGATAATGCTTGCGTATGCTTCTAAGTTCCGAAATAAATCTGTGCGATTTACTGATGGCATAATAAGCATCCGTAATTCTTTTCATTTCCTTTTCCAGATGCGGTGGCAGGAAAGCTCCGCCATAAGCACCGAAATACCCTTCTGCATTGGGGTATCTTTTTAAATAATTTTCCGACATAATTATAATTGTATTAGATAGCCGTAAAAGTAAAAAATAAATTGAGTTATAAAAGCAGATGAATCTCACGAATAGATAATATCCTGCGACAATCATCATTTTTTACTTATAAATTTATGACTGTCTGCATTCAGCATTTATTGTATTTTTATAAAAATTTATATCATGAAGAAATTAGCCATAGCATTGGGAGGTGGTGGTGCTCGCGGGCTGGCACACGTAGGTTTTCTACGCATTATTGAAAAAGAGAAAATTCCCATTGCCCGCATCTCCGGCTGTAGCATGGGAGCTATGGTCGGTGGGGGTTATGCCCTTTATCAAAATGCAGATGCCGTAGAAGAACTTGCATATCATTTTATCGAACAACCTGTTTTTGAAGGATTTAATTTCGATGATTTTGCTGCTATTGACAAGAGCGGAAAAGACCTGAAAAGCAAAGCTATATCGGTTATGGGACATATCAAAGTTGGATTGTCCCTCTTCAAAACACTTGCAAATCCAAGTATTTATGAAAATGAGCTGGTTGAGAAAGCATACCACAACTATCCGGACCATCCCATCGAAAAACTTCCCATTCAATATTTTGCCATAGCGAGCGACTTACTGAGTGGAGAAGAGGTACTGCTAAAAAAAGGGAGTCTGCGTCTCGCAGTCCGTGCCAGCTCTTCTATTCCAGGATACCTGCCACCGGTAAAATGGGGAAAATACCTGCTGGTAGATGGAGGAGTATCCAATCTTGTTCCAACACAGTATTTCAAAAAGACCAAAGATGAGCTGATTATTGGCGTAAATGTAAGTCGCTCTATCAAAGACAGTGTCGATCTAAGCAGCGGACTGGATATTATGCAAAGGGCTGAGAACATTCGAAATTATCATCTCACCAAACTCAAAGTCCGCAATGCCGACAAAGTCATCAATTGCCGTATGGGCGACATTTCATGGGCAGACTTCAAGCAGGCTGCTGCCATCATCAAATCTGGTGAGAAAGCTGCCCGGCGCATTCTTCCCTGGTTAGAAAAAGAGTTGAGCTAATCAAAAAATACGGCATTAAAATTCATAAGATAGACCTTCTGAGTGGCTCGTGTAAAAGCAGTATAAAGCCAACGCATATACTCTTTATCTAATTGTCCGTCATTCACGTAACCCTGATCAATAAAGACAACAGGCCATTGTCCACCCTGTGTTTTATGGCAGGTTATGGCATAAGCATATTTCACATGTAAGGCATTAAAGAAGAGGTTTTTTTTCATGGCAGCGAGCCGTTTTCTACGTTGTGGAATAGCCATATAGTCCCTCTCCACTTCATCAAAAAGCTGTCGTTGTTCCACTTTCGAGATATCCGGGCCGGGAGCATCCAGCGTATCCAACAAAAGTTTCACGGTAAGTTCTTTTTCCTCCGGATAATCCGGCAAAATAATCTCTGCTTCAGCAAATCTGAAGCCATAAACTTCTTCAATGTGATTTACGCGAACAACTTCTGCCATATCGCCATTGGCAATAAAACCGGCATTGGATTCAGGCGAAAGCCAGAAGTAATTGTTTTTTACCACCATAATCTTGTCTCCAGCCTCCAGAGCCAATTCCCGCAGTTGTATTCGACTACGTATCTGTTGATTGTAGAGGTTTGCACTTTTATTGCTCCACGTAACAACAATACTTCCGGTATTCTCGTTTCCGGAAAAAGCAGTTTGCATTAAATCTTCCAGCATGTAGCCATCCTCAATAATACAGACATCCTGTTCAAAATTCTGTTGTTTGAAAAAGGGAGGAGCAATCGACTCATCTTCAATTTTACGTCGCAGGAAAGTTGCCGACTTCAAAATACCCGAATCCAGTGCCTGCCGCCTAACTTCGCTCATTTCAAAAGAGAAGGCTGTCAGGTGAAAAGCGCCACGCAAATAGTCAACATCCAACGCCGGACTAATACTTAGTCCCACCGGAGGAAGCTGTGCCGTATCACCAACCAGCAGAAGCTTATTTCCGCTTTGCGCAAAGACAAACTGCATCAAATCGTCCAGCAGGCTACCAGTCTCCGTCATCATACTTTTATCGAGAGAGTAATCGCTAATCATGGAAGCTTCATCAACTATAAAAATCGTATTGGACATTTTATTTAAGGAAAGAATGAGTTTCTGTTGTCCCTCTTTGTCGCTATCGGAGCGGTAGATACGCCGATGAATAGTGTATGATGCAAAACCGGTATATTGTGCCAACACTTTGGCAGCTCTTCCCGTAGGTGCCATCAGTACAAACTTACGACCTGTTTCATGCAGCAGATTGACAAAAGCACTTATCAGACTTGTTTTCCCCGTACCGGCATAACCTTTCAATAAATACATGGGGTTTGGCTTCTGACTGACACCAAAAAAGGCAAGATGGCGCATAGCCAATTGCTGGTCGCCGGTAGGCTCGTAATGAAAATGGCGGCGAATGCCATTAATTTCTTGTTCAACAGTCATATAACTTTGTCTTAGAACGGGTAGCCAATACCAAAATTAATGACAACATCTTTCCATTGTAAATAGTCAAAGCGCCAGCGTTCGCCGATAGGAAAAGAAGGATCCTGAAGGGGGATGGCAAAGTCAACCCTGAAAATAAAAAAAGAGAAGTCAAGTCGGACGCCAAGACCCGTATCCAGAGCTATCTCTTTAGCAAAAGTGCTCCAGGCAAACTCACCTCCCGGAAAAGTACTGCTGGCATTCAGATTCCAAATATTACCGGCATCAATAAAGAAAGCCCCTTTCAGAAAATTAATGATGGGAAAACGATATTCCATATTTACTTCTAACTGGATGTCCCCCACCCTTTCATAGTTGCCGGAACCGGAATAAGAGCCAGGCCCGAGAGTACGAAATCGCCACGCTCTCATACCATTGGCTCCACCGGCAAAAAATCCTTTCTCGTAAGGAACAACTGCAGAGTTCAGATACGGAATCACTACGCCCATCAGCTCCCTTAAGACCAGTGCTTTCCCCTGACTGTCAAAATGAATATAATGTCTGTAATCCAGGTTAAAACGGAAATATTGTGAATATGGAACACCAAAAAGAGTAAAGTTACCCAGCGTGTCTTTTGTCCCCCCGAAAAGACCATTCATGGCACGCAACATATTTCCGGATGTTTCCAGATCAAGACGCAAATAATTAAAATTTCCAGCCCGATGTGGCTTCTGATTATTGAAAATAATGCTGTAACGTAACCCTGCAATCATGTGGTCGGAATACTGCTCTTTAAGTTGCTGGTTTGTCTCCTTTTCAAGAATCTCCCGAAATTCAGGGGTAGGATTAACCTTCACAAAGTTGAGATTAACAGGTGTAAGCATATGTTTCAGATATTTCCCTTGTTTCCAGGAATAGCTGAATTCAATATTACTAATGTTTTGTGTATAATAAGGTCTAATATTATAGCTATAGCCAACTCCAAGACGTGTTTCAGCCATATCTGAAACACGATATCTGCGGAACGGAAAAAGGGTCATCGGAAAAGTTACCGACGCATTTACCCCCGCCTCAAATGTATTAAAAAGACCATTTCCCTTTGGTGAAATAATGGCCGAGTCGGAAGGAAGTTTGCTAAGATGCTGCGCCTCAAATCCCCCATTAAAATTAAGACTAAAGACCTCTCCCCGACGAAAAATATTCTTGTTAGTAAACGAAAGTACGCCATTCACGCCCAAATCACCACTGGAATTTGTTCCCACCGCCTCAATGGAAATGTTGTTTAGTTTCCCTGTCTGCATTTGAATTCGGGCATTCAGATAGCCAATACTACCGGTATTTGCCGCAGCCTTTTCTACTGGTTCGAAACTAATGTTTGTCGTCTTTAACACCTTATAATTAAATAAAGGACGGTAAGTATCTTTCACCGCTTTATCAGAATACGGGGTTCCGGGTTTCAAATGAATAGTATTGTCAAATGTTGACAATGCAAACCGTTTGTGAGGCCGACAAAAGTAATTATAATGATATACTACTGAATCGTTAGGGAACCTGATTACATGAACAACAGGGGTATAATCACGCGGATTCAACGGGTCGTAATCGGGATAGATATCCACAGAATCCAGAAAATAGCGAATGTGTGGAAGGCGTACCATCTTCCCCGGATGAGTTTCGTCGGCTTCTTCTCTGGCCTTAATATCTATTTGAAGATTTGCAATATGTTTTTGAAAATTGGTATCAATCAAAAACTGGATGTAATTTCTGTTAAAATAATAGTACCCCTGATTCCGAAGCAGTTGGGTAATTCTGTCTCGCTCATTATCCATTGTATAAGCGTTGTAAACATCTCCCTTTTTCAACAAAGAGGCTTTTTCCTGATTCAAAAGAAAAGGCCTTAACGTAGAATCTTCAATAACAAACTTTACCGAATCGTAGCGATAAGGTCTGGCAGGAGAAATCATGTAAATTACATCGGCCAGCTTTTTCTTTTCGTTAAGTTTAATAGAATAGTCCACTTTAGAATGAAAGAAGCCAATATCGGTCAGATACTTTTCCATATTCAGAGCATTGCGGGCTACATCTTCCTTGTAAAAATAAACAGGACTTTCCCCCATTTTTCTGTTCCTCCACTCACTAAACTTTGTGTGCTTTTTTTCATTTTGATAATAGTTCCAAAGTTGAACACGCCAAAAAATAAATTTTTTGTTACGCTTTGGCTGTGCATAAGGTTTGAAATCACTTATTTTTATTTCAGGATACGATTTACCAGTCAACTTTATCTTGCTTTTGTCCACAAGATAATTGCCTTGAGTAACAAACTTCCTGACAGAACAGGAATACATACCCGCAAGAAGCAGTGCAACAAAGAGAAATATGCTTATTTTCAGGTGTTTCAATTTTTCCGGAGTTACAGTGCAAAGCTAAAAAAAGATAATTAGAGTTTGCTGATTTTCTGCAAAATCAGCAGATTGTAAATTCTAACCAGTAACCCTCCCGAATTTTAAAATACGGATATTCTGAACTAACTAAGCTAAACCGGTATTTATTACAGAATTCAGAAATCAAATAAATCCTTGCCCACAAAAAAAGGTTACCTTTTATGGTAACCTTCTGTGGGAACTACTGGATTCGAACCAGTGACCCCCTGCTTGTAAGGCAGGTGCTCTGAACCAGCTGAGCTAAGCTCCCTTCCATCACCTTTCGGTTTTGAAGCTGCAAATATACACTGATTTTTAAAATGAGCAAGTGCTTTTTTATTATTTATTCAGGGCAAATGCATCATACATTTTATTAATTCTGACAATTCCGGAACTATTTTAGCTTGTTGTATATTAGGCTTATTCGGATTCCTGCCCGACTTTATATCATTTAGGCGGGCCTGCCCGACTTTATTATTCCCGTCCGTACCGGGGGTGGACAGGCGGGCCTGCCCGACTATGTCATTTAGATGGGTATTATCCAAATGTTGGGAAGAAAAGAATTTTAAATCCGATAAAAGATAACTGATTATCATGTTGATTTTTGCTATTGGATTGCAAATCCTAAATCCATATGACTTCCGGACTACATAGGTACTCATGTACATGCAGCTTATTAACCTGAGCTCGACATAAGCTTTGCCCACAGTTTCAGATAATTAATCCATAGACAACTCAAATTTCCGAAGGACTATCGGGATAATTCGAGGGAATTTGAGGAAGTATAGGGGCTAATTATCGAAATGAATCCATTCAAAAGCCAATGGCACGCCATCTTTACACTAAAAACCCCTTGTAATAGCCCGCTATAACTTCGTGAATTTTAGCGACAAATCTGTCACACTATTGGCTTTCTGTGGTGTAAATCTTATGTCGAACTCAGGTTATTACTACTCCGGAAACCATATTTCTGATTATTGGTATTTGAAAAGAAGCAAATTTGGCCGATGCAACACATCGCTGTTATTTTGTTATGTATTGGGAACAAACATGACTAAATATAATCAGAACCTGCTGAGAAATACTTATTTTATTGTTTCACAAGTTGTTAAGTTATCTTCTTAAAGATAGAAACACATGTCTATCAGGCAATTTTATTAACCCACGTACATATATTTTTATCTCAATTTCAGAATTTAAGCCATTAAGTAAACCCCATCCTAAAAAAAACCGGCAATACATATTACCGGTTTTTTACTAATGAAGTTTTCCTGAGCTAAACAAGATAATTCAGATCATCTTATCTTCTTTCCAGAAAAGGATTTGGTTTGGGTGCTATTGTCTTTCATCTCAAACAAGTAATTGAACATACCGTTATCCATATCAAAACTACCAAAGTGTTCATCGCCACTTTGATGCTGGTTACGCATGTGCTGTTGCCAGTCATCGTTACTCATGTTGCCCATACTTCCCATACCTCCGGACATATCGTCCCACATGTGATGCTGTCCTGTCATTTCACGACCATACCGATTGAAAAAATCTTCTCCCGTATTGCACAACATGACAGAGTCGCCATTCCCATAAAACTCCATGACAAAAGTTGTATCAAATCCATCAAGGTCGTAGCAGTGAATCTGTACAACCGAGTCGTTGACAGCAGAGACATCTGCCGTACTACCATCCTTCAGTCCATTGCTGTTTGTAAGGGTTCCCTTATAAGTTCCTACAATCTGCGACAGCACATCCTTTTTAGGAGGTGATGTTTTACTACACGATGTCGCGACGACAATGATGCCAAGAATTGCAACAATTAGCAAACTTTTCAAATGTTTCATATTTAATTGTTTAAATGGTTATTATCTTGATGAAGTTGTTTAAAGTTAAATTGTGAAACTACGAGAAACATCTTGACTTCATTGGACTTCAGCTATTTTTTATTTTATAGCTATGTCTATGAAATAAAAACCGAGCTTCGCCACTAAAGCCAACCTGCTCCTCTCGAAAATCCCATTTAACTTCAAACAGCTTCGATTTTAAATAGTTTAGAAAAGAAACCACAGCTGGAGATAAATTGAATTATTATCACCGGCATTTCTTCCCGATCCATCATAATTATCGACCGCTCCATTAAATTTAGTGTAGGCTGTATAAATCAGTGATATTTTAGTGTTTACCCAAGGTAGAAAATCAACCTGTGTCAGGAATCCACTACTGTTGGGGAGTCCGGTTCGGCTTCCGGTTACAGTATCCGGTGCATAAATAATATTGTCCGCTGAACCGTGATAGTTAAAATATCCGAGTGTAAATTTGTAACCTTTCCTCAGGAAGATACCGGCATCCGTTTTAAAGGAATTAATTTTCCCTGACAAAGATTGGCTATTACCGGCATCGTAGCTTGCATTTAGTTTCTGGTTTTCTGCAACATAACTGCTATGCAAGGTTAATTGTCCCTTTGCAAAAGAATACTCATATTGAAGGTCAACACCAAAGTCAGTATAATTATCCGTTGCTCCGGAAATTCCCGTGGGATACAAATGTGTTGAGAGTCCGAAGGTTCCGACCTCAAGGTAACTTTTCGGCCATTGGTGTTGTACGGCAACGCGCCAGTAAGGGCTTACTCCTTTAATCGTCATCATGGATGAATTGTCAGGAGGCATAATTGACCCAAAAGGCGCTGAGCGATATACGCTAAAGCCGAGATAGACCGTATTACCAAACAACCCATAGGTACCGGCCCCCAATGTTCCCATCAGGCCTCCCTCAACAATTGTACCTGCTGCCGGAGCAGGCGCTACGCCCGAAG
>JAJRQN010000224.1 GCA_024280235.1 Bacteroidota bacterium
AAAAAAAGCTTTTCAGAACCACGTTGTGCCATCATTATCATGAAATATCAGTCAAATTTCATGATGAAATGCGGAAAATACGCAGTTGACCTGGCTGTAATGTACCGTTTTCCAGTGCTGGAACAGGCGCGTAATGCTCCCGTGATAAGTTAATAACTCTTTCAGAGGGAAAGACGTTTCGTTTCAGCAATAAAAGTTGCAAGAGTTTCAAGTTTAGGACGAATGCTCTCAGGATATGATTTATGCAACGGCTCCGGCACAACTAAAACAACCCCCTCCTGCTCCATTTCTTTGTACTGATTCAACGAAACACCCTCCTGCAAAGTTAAAAGGTGCTTTACAGGTATCCTGTCAGCCTCAGGCAGTATTTGTCTCCACCTGTCCTTACAGGTTGTTTTAGCCGCCAACATTCTTAATTTGTTCGTAGCAAAACCAAGGTCACGGTAATCTTTAATCGAAGGAAAAAGGAAATCAGGTCGTTTTTTACCCTCTGAAACTTGGTCATGAGCAAAAGAAACAAGACCTTCTTCTTCAAAAATGGTTTTAGCCTGTATTTCCAGAGAACGCCCTGCTCTCGCTTTTCTGCGGTTAGCCACAGAATTCGCAAGTTTTATAAAATCATCGACAGACTCAAAACCTTTTTCAATTAGGGGCAATGTCCAATACTTTTCAATAGATAGAAACAACTCGAACTCACAATCTCTGCGAGACAGTAATCTTTTATCTGGAACTTGCTTTAACAACTGAGGTTTCAATTCTATAGCCTTCAAAACTATGTCAACGCCAGAAGGAAATATTTCAACCCAAGTTGGTGGCAATGAGGATTCATCGAGAATACAAGGCCTTGGTACTGTTGTTGAACTTTTACCTGCATACCTGGTTATAAATTGACCTGGTTCAACTATTCCGAAAACACTTTCAACCACATCTTCTTCATGTAAATTTTGACATAACCAGATCGAACAAAACTGAGAATCACTACTACTGTTAGTTTTGCTAAAACCAAAAACACATATTGAGCCTGTAGAGTCAGGATCTAAAATAGGTGAATCACTGCCACCCCAACCTGTCACCCGGCACTCATTCCTAGTGCCACCGTCAACAACCTTATTATTGTACCATATAGCCTTTACGGAATGTTCAGGGGTATTGTGAGAATCAACAATAACCTGAAAATCAACTCTTGGGTTTAATTTTCCACCTGATTGCAGGGTGGAAAACAAATCAAAAATAATTTTTTTCGGTATATAAGGTCCGGCTTGGTGACCACCTGTTAATTGAGTATCATTACCTGAAAGTCTTTTGACATAACAGTACCAGTCATTGGATATATGTTTCTCCAGCCATGTTTCAACATCACTCATGAAATTACCCTATTTGCTTTACAAAATTGTGCAAAAAAATGTCACTCTGAACTTCACATTCCCAGATAACAAGCACTTTCCACCCCTGTTCTTTTAATAACTCAACATTCTTCTTGTCGCGCACAACATTCCCATCCAATTTTTTACGCCAGAAAGCAACATTTGATGTTGGCATAACTGAGTTGGCACATTGCTCATGTCTGTGCCAAAAACATCCGTGAACAAAAATTACCGTTTTGAACCGGGGTAATGTAATATCCGGTTTTCCTGGCAAATCCTTACGGTGTAAACGAAACCTATACCCTAATTTATGCAAATATCTCCTTACAATTTTTTCCGGCTTAGTATCTTTACCCTTAATAGCTGCCATATTCTTACTTCTGGCAGAACTACTTATTTTGTCAGTCATAGCAAACAGCCTACAAAAGTTTAACCATTTTTTTTGCAACTGCTTTAACAACAGGAACAGCAACTGAATTACCAAATTGCTTATAAGCCTGGGTATTTGAAACCGTTATTTTAAAGTCGTCCGGGTATCCCATTAGTCTTGCACACTCACGTGGGGTAAGTCGCCTTGGATTAGAACCTTTCATCTTTATTAATATTTCAGAGCCATCTTTATAATATCGAGCACTAAGAGTTCTGGAAGTCATACTCCCGTCTACTAGACCAAAACCAAAGCCATTGCCTTTTTTCTTGTGTTTTGCAGCATAAGCCTGAAGGTAATTCCACAACTTATCAGAAAGAATATATTTTTCATCAACCTTTGGCTCAAGAATATCTGCTAATTTGGGCTGGTCATCTGGTGGTTCTGGAAAGCTAAATTCTACATCTTTATCAAACTTATCTTGATCAAGACCAATAATAAATATTCTTTCACGGTGTTGAGGAACATAACTCTTTGCATCAATAATTTGATAAAAAACTGAATAACCCAATTCTTGCAAAACAGAGCGAATAACCTTAAAAGTATGGCCCTTATCATGGCTTTTTAAATTTTTAACATTTTCTAAAATAAACATTTTAGGTCTTTTTATTTCAATTATTTTTGCGATATTGAAAAAAAGAGTCCCTTGAGCTTTATCTAAAAAACCGTGCTTTCTTCCAAGACTATTCTTTTTTGAAACTCCAGCAATGGAAAATGGTTGGCAAGGGAAACCAGCACATAGGACATCATGATCAGGTATAGATGATGGGTCAATTAGAGTAATATCGCCAACAGGCACAGAATTAAAATTGTCATAGTATGTTTTTTGAGAAAACTTATCCCATTCTGAAGAAAATATACACTCTCCCTTTGCAGCTTCAAAAGCTAAACGAAATCCACCAATTCCCGCAAAAAGGTCTATAAAACTGAATTTTTTCGTTTTTGCAGTCTGCTGTTCATCAGCATAGGAAAAAAGAGGCTCGGACAAATAACTTTGCAAAGCTCTTTCTGAAAGTTCCTGAATGGAATAGTTTAATTTACTAGCCTTCGTCTTTAACTTACTATATAAATTGTTATCTAGCTTTATATGTACTTGAGGCATTTGCTCTCCTTTGGTGTCTGGGAATATTTTGTACCAATATATTCCCAGACAAGGGTAAAGTCAAGAGGCAAAAGAGCCCAACACTTAGAAGGCCCCCGGTTGTCAAGAGATAAACGTATCCAGGAGCAACGGGTCCACGAACTCGCCACTGGCAACGACCTTTGATCTTTGAAATACGCCCTGTCTTGGGTTTCATATTCGGTGACAGCAATTCTGCACC
>JAJRQN010000225.1 GCA_024280235.1 Bacteroidota bacterium
CAGCGCATCTTCTTCCACTACCTTTACCACCTGAGCCACGCCGGGAAGCTGCTGGATTTTATCTGCGGGAAATTTTGCATAATGAAATGTTTTTCCCTGTGTTGCGGTAATGGTAAAATCCGGGTTAAAGGTGTGATAGAGGGAAGCGATGACATGCTCAAAGCCATTGAAAACAGAGAGTACCACAATCAAAGCAGCGATGCCGATGCCGAGTCCGATCATGGAAACAAGCGAAATCACATTGATCAGGTTGTGAGACTTTTTCGAGAACAGATAGCGCCTCGCCATGAAAAGTGAAAACTGCATAAATTCTGTTTTTCTTAAGACCATACAAATATCCGATAATTCCGCAAACAAGATGGCTTTTTTCAAGAGGGAAAGACCATCGGCGGCAAAAATGGAATTTTTGATCCGTTATCCCGATTTTGCAATGTTTCTCATTCGTTCGTAATCCAGAATGGAAATTGTTCTGTTTTGGATATTTATCAGGCCATCACGTTTAAATTCAGAGAAAGCCCGAATGGTGTTTTCCGTGGTCATGGTAATCAATTCGCCAATTTCGCGACGTGTTATTGGAAGATCAAAAATACGATTGTGATAAATATCATCGGCAAAATAGAGTAAAATTGTAGCCACTCTTCCTTTCAACTGTTTTTGACCAATCTCAAACCGGTTTTCAATAATTTCTTCAGAAATATTACTCATCCTGTTTAAAATACGCATGGCAAAGTCGCCATTGGTAGAGATAACGTGTTCCAACACCTCCAGATTTACATCACATACGAGCGTATCCTCGATGGCTCTAATACCATATTTATAATTGGCCTTTGAGAAAATGGTGAGCAAATTCACAAAATCAGCCGGCTTATTAATACTGAGAATCTGTTCTTTTCCTCTTTTGTCGGTTTTGAAAAGCTTGACCAGTCCTTTACGCAGATATAAGAAAGAATCTACCGTTTCACCTTCACGTTTGATCTCTTCGCCACGCTCATATAAACGTTCTGTACGTGCGTCATTTATCAGCTTATACTCAAAGTCATCAAGGTTACCAAATAGCATCTGTCTGTAAATACATGTTTTACAGTTTTTTATATCTTTCTTTATTCTCATTCTAAAATAATTAAAATACAAAGATACATGATTTATATCATACCTAAAAATTCAAATAATTAATTATATAGATATAAATTTGCATTTGATTTTTAAATTATTAATAACAAAAGTTTTATGAAAAATTTATTGATATTAGGAGCTGGTACCGCAGGCACCATGATGGCAAATAAAATGCGAAAAACACTTTCACGTGAAGAGTGGAATATTACCATTGTTGATCAGTTTAAGACCCATTATTACCAGCCTGGTTTCCTTTTTATTCCGTTTGGAATCTATACGCGCAAGGATGTGGTGAAACCCAAAAATGACTTTTTCCCCATCGGCGTGAATGTGATTTACTCCAAAATAGAAAAGATTGAGCCGGAGAAAAACCACGTATTACTTGAAGATGGCGTAGTCCTCAGCTATGATTACCTGCTCATTGCCACCGGAACACGTACAGCACCGGAAGAGACTCCCGGTTTAAAAGACAAACTGTGGCACAAAGAGATTTTTGATTTTTATACCATTGAAGGAGCCGAGGCTTTGGCTAATTTCTTCAAAACATGGCAGGGCGGCGAACTGGTACTGGACATTGCCGAATTGCCTTACAAATGTCCTGTGGCGCCACTGGAATTTGTCTTTTTTGCCGATGCTTTTTTTACCGAAAGAGGCATACGCGACAAAGTAAAAATCACTTATGTTACCCCGTTGTCCGGCGCTTTTACCAAACCGAGAGCCACAAAGATGCTGGGTGAGCTGCTAAAAACAAAGAATATTAACATTATTCCCGACTTTTCCATAGCAGAAGTAAAAAATGATGAGAAGAAAATTGTTGATTTTAGTGGCAGAGAAGTGAAATTCGACTGCCTCATTAGTATTCCCACCAATCTTGGAAGCGAGATGATTGAGCGCAGTGGTATGGGCGACGATATGAACTTTGTCCCTACTGACAAAAACACACTCCAGTCGCGCGACTACAAAAACATTTTTGTGATTGGCGATGCTGCTAATCTGCCCACTTCAAAAGCTGGTTCCGTAGCACACTTTGCCTCTGAAATTCTCGAAGAAAACATGTTGTGTGCCTTTGAAGGACGACCTTATACGGCCAGTTTTGATGGACATGCCAACTGTTACATCGAAACGGGTTATGGAAAGGGTACGCTTATCGATTTCAATTATGATACAGAACCACTGCCCGGTTCGTTCCCTTTTCCAGGAGTGGGTCCCTTCGGCCTGCTGAAAGTTACCCGTACTAACCATTACGGAAAGTTATTATTCCGGTGGATTTACTGGCATATTTTACTGAAAGGCAAAGAGATGCCTATTGATTCGGAAATGCAAATGGCCGGTAAGAAGCTTTAAGCATACATTGGTATTAATTTAAAACTTAAAGCTATGAATGAAAAAAATATGCAGGAACAAATAGATGCAATGAACCGCAAGCTCGACCTCGTTCTTGAAGAGATACAGGCACAACGTGAGATTCGGAAAAATATTACCGATCTTTCAGCCGACCTGTACATTGTCGGGAAAGATATGTTTGGTTCAGCGGTTACCGAACTGGATAATGCCGGCGTTGAAATAGACGGTGAAGCGGTTAAAGTTCTGTTGTTGAAAGTGGTCAGAAACATTGATACACTTAATGAGTTGTTTGACATGCTGGAGAGTGGTTACGATTTTATTCACGATGTATCCCCTATTCTGCACCAAATCGGACTGGATGGCATTAAAGCCATGAATGATTTTGAAAAGAAAGGCTATGTGGACTTCGTGAAAGAATCGGGAAAAATTATCGATAATATCGTTACCCATTTCTCAACGGAAGATGTACGACTGTTGGCTGAAAACGTTGTTACTATCCTCGAGACCGTGAAAAACCTGACCCAACCTGAAATGCTTGGCGCTATCAACAACGGCGTAGTGGTATATAAGAGTCTCGATGTTGATAACATTCCCGAGTACTCACTTTTCAAAGCGGCACGTGCAATGAACTCTCCGGAGTTGCGCAAAGGACTCGGCTTTATGATTACCTTCCTGAAAAATATTGCAAAAGAATCGGAAAAGAAAGCAAAAAAAGAAAATAAATAAATACATTTTTTAATCTTTAATACATAAAATTATGACAATAAAAACAATAGCCAGCGTAAATGTGGAAGTAACCGAAGAGGGTTATCTCAAAGATGCATCTGCATGGAACAAAGAAATTGCCATCGACATTGCAAAAGAAGAGGGCATTGAACTTACTGACAAACATTTCGAAGTTATCGAATTTATCCGCAAAAAAGTAGCCGCCGGTGAAGGCCTGACTATTCGCGGTATTGGTAAATCCGGAGTTGTTGACGCTAAAACATTTTATCAATTGTTTCCGGGCGCTCCTTTGAAAAAAGCGACCAAAATTGCAGGGGGCTCCAAACCGGTTTCCTGCATGTAACCACTAAAAACTATCCACTATGGAACAAGAAAAAAAGTATCCTTTGAAGAAAGTCCTGATGATTTGTTCAAAGGGAAACCTCGAAGATGTGCTGGCAGCACTCGTCATGGCCAATGGAGCTGTGATGGAAGGGATTGAGACCAAGTTGTTCTTTACCTTTTTCGGACTGGATGCTATTACCAAAAAGAGAATGAACAAACTGCATACGGCTACGGTCGGCAATCCTGCTATGCGAATGCCGGGCGGACTGCCTTTTCCAACGTTACTCGGCGCTTTGCCGGGAGTAGAAGCCGGTGTAACCAAAATGATGAAAAAGGGAATGGACAAACTGGACATACCTCCGGTGGACGAATTCCTTGAACTTATCGAAGCCGGTGGAGGTGAAATCTATGCCTGTAAACTTGCTGCCGAAATGTTCAATCTCACAAAAGAAGATTTTCACGAAACCGTCAAAGCCATCATTACTGTTGGTGATTTGTACGCCATGTGTGATGGCCCGGGAACTCAGATTGTCTTCACATAATAACATTCTGAGTTTAATTTAAAAAAAGCCTTGCCAACGGTGAGGTTTTTTTATTTTTGGGCATTCATATCAGCATGGAAAAACAAACAACAAAAAATAGTAAATCTCCGGATGAAAAAGTAATGTCCTTCTGGGAACATCTCGAAGAACTGCGCGGACATATCTTTCGCTCAATGATAGCTATCGTCGTATTGGCATCCCTTGCCTTTCTAAACAGGCATATTATTTTCGACACAATTATTTTGGCACCGAGCAGCTCTAACTTTATCACTTTCCGGATGTTGTGTAAATTCGGACATTGGTTATCCATCAACTCACTGTGTATCCCCGATATGCATCTGAAAATTATCAGCCTCAAAATGTCAGCACAGTTTCTGACACACATCTATATTTCGGCAGTAGCCGGATTCATTTTGGCTTTCCCATACGTGCTCTGGGAAATATGGCGTTTTGTCCAGCCTGCCATGCATTCAAACGAAAAAAAATACTCCAAAGGCGGACTTTTAATCAGCACATTACTCTTTCTTACCGGTATTATTTTCAGTTATTTCACAATCGTTCCTCTCATGGTGAACTTTTTGGGAAACTACTCTGTCAGCCAGGATGTAATGAATCAGATTTCACTCAGCTCGTACATTAGTTCGGTGGTTTCGGTAACTTTTGCTGTGGGGATTGTCTTTGAATTACCCATCCTGGTCTATTTTTTAACCAAAATTGGCGTAATTACTCCCGATTTTCTGACAAAGAACCGGAAATACATGATTGTTGTGTTACTCACTGTCTCAGCCATAATTACACCTCCTGATATGTTTAGCCAGGTCTTGGTTTTTGTACCATTGTGGGCACTCTACGAACTCAGTATTTTGGTCTCCAAACGGGTCTATAAACGCATTCAGAAAGAAGCCATTTAACTGATAAACTTTCCTCGTCAGATTTTATGAATATTTTTTTGGGCGGCTGCCGGGCTGTCCGTTATAGTCCTCATGTCAGGGCGGGTTCGGCTATACGCCGGCAGGGGCTTCTACTGTCGCCCTGCCGCCGCAAGCCTCTCATCCGCCCTGCCATTCCGGGCTGCCACTTCCATCCCTGCCGCGGGGTAAAGGATAAATAAAACACTCAGGACGAATAAATTCGACACACAGAAAGATGATTATCTCCAAAAAAATAATCCACAAATTTCACGAATTTAACGGATGTTTTTCGCTTGCGAAAAACTAAAATCCGCTTAATCCCCCGAAATAATCGGGGCAAGCTGCTCAATCCGTCTGTCCCGCCTGTTGGTACAACAGCAAGCGGGGATGACAAATATATAATGTTAAATAATAGTTAATTACAAATAATTACAAAATCATAAACAGATGAAACACTCATGTTTAAATTTTAAGCACACAGGGGGATGATTAAAGTCCGCATAGCGGACGACTCAAATGTAGCCTTGGATTTTAATCCGGGGCGATGGTATCAAAACACATTATATCAATATTTTACAAATTTTTAAACACATGAAAATCACCATCAAAAACCCATTTCGGTTTCTAAATTCTAAAATTTAATTCCTAAAATCAAAACCAGACTTTCGTGATTCCCGCTCCGCCAAACTGAATAGGCGCATCACCAAAACCTTTTATCTCTTTCACCGATTGCAGGTATTCCCGGATAATGGGGCGCAAAATACCATAACCTTTTCCATGCAAAATATTCACCTCTTTGATGCTGAGCAACAACGCATCGTCAATGTAGCGGGTGAGCAGTTCTATGGCTTCATCAGCTCGTTTCCCGCGAAGGTCAAGAGTCAGCTCAAATTGTGCAGCTTTTTGGTTAATACCCTGCATAACACCCGAATAGCTCTGCTTTCGGGAAATTTTTCCCGGTTTTTTGTTCGTTTTCTGAAGTTTGTCCGCAGCAATTTTCAACCTGATATTGTTGAGATTTACAATGCAAACATTTCCTTCCACCTCCAGCAGTTCGCCAACCATTCCGCCCTCTTTCAAAACTACAAAATCGCCGGTTTTTAACGGCCCTTTAGGGATGACTTCTGTTTTTTCCGGAATAACTTTCTCAGGTTTGAACTTTTGTAATTCATTTTTTATTTTAGCCGGTTTCTTTAACGCTTTTTCAAGTGTTTCTTTACTTTCTTCCAACTGCTGCCGCAGTTGTTTTGTTTTCTCTTTGTCGGCCTGGCTTTCCCTGATCTGACGAATGGTATTTTCAATCTCCCGGTTCGACTGTCTGACAATTTCCAGCGCTTCTTCCTTAGCCTGCCGGATAATTTGTTTTTTCTCAGCTTCCAACTGCTCCTTTAGCTGCCGGTATTTCTCCATGAGTTGCGATAGTTTCTCGTCAGAGTTTGAAATCTCCTTCTCCCTTTGCGCCATGATGAGTTTGTCCGCTTCCAATTGTTGCAGCTGTGTGTCGAAACGCAAATGTTTCCCTCCGCTTTTTTTCCGGGCACGGTTAAGCACGTCCTGCGGAAAACCGATTTTCCGTGCTATCTCAAAAGCAAAAGAGCTACCGGGTTTTCCTATTCTCAACTGATATAAGGGTTTCAGCGCTTTCACGTCAAACAACATGGCGCCGTTGATGGTTCCGTCAAGACGCTCGGCGGCAAGTTTCAGGCTGGTGTAGTGCGTGGTGAGCACACCAAATGTTTGTTTATGAACCAGTTGTTCCAATGTGGCTTCGGCAATGGCGGCACCGAGTTGCGGCTCCGTTCCCGTACCGAACTCATCAATCAATATCAGGCTTTTGCTGTTGGCATGTTGCAGGAAAAATTTCATATTCAGCAAATGCGAGCTGTAAGTACTCAGGTCATTCTCAAGCGATTGCTCATCGCCCATATCGATAAAAATCCTGTCAAAAACCGGAAATTCACTGTCGGGCGAAGCCGAAACGGGTAGTCCGCATTGCAACATGTATTGTAGCAGGCCCACCGTTACGAGGCAGACAGACTTTCCGCCGGCGTTAGGGCCGGAGATAAGCAACAGCCGGTTTTCTTTGTCTAACTCCATTTCCAGCGGCACCACCGTTTTGCCGGAAGCTTTGTGGGAGAGATACAGCAAAGGATGAACAGCTTTCTTCAGCAAAAGATGCCTTTTTCGCGTCAGCACAGGAGGGAGAGCGCCAATCTTTTGCGAAAAGATGGCTTTGGCGCGGATAAAATCCAACAATCCCATCGTGCGGTATGCAGCTGACAACATGGGAGTGTGAGGCCGGAGCGAGTCGGTAAAACGGGTCAGGATGGCAATAATTTCCCGTCGTTCTTCACTTTCCAGCTCAAGAATTTCGTTGGAGACTTCACAACTGTTTACAGGTTCAATAAAGATAGTTTGTCCGGTAGCCGATTCATCATGAATGACGCCTTTCAAAGCCCGTTTATCGGCAGCTTTTACAGGAATCACAGCGCGCCCGTTGCGGATGGTAATTTCTGCATATTCCGGCAGCCACCCTGATTTTTTAGCGTGCGAAAAGGCCTTCCGCACCTCCTGCATTACCTGCCGTTGTTTTGTTGCCATCTGCCGGCGAATATCAGCCAGTTTTGAAGAAGCCGAATCCCTGATTTCCCCTTTGTCGTCCATGATACGGTCGGCTTTCATTAGCAGCTCCGGCGGAATATCCACATCGACAACAAGTGTTTTCAGCAACGGATACGCCTCCTTTTCCGTGTTTTTAAAAAAAGAGAGAATACTTTGCAACGTCCGCAGAGAACTCTTCAGGTCGAACAAAACTTCCTGTTCTATGTAGGAACCGGGCGTTTGTATTCTGACAAACTCCGGTCGTAAATCAATATAATCGTTTGTGGGAAAGGCCTTTCCCGTTTCCAATATCCGAATGAACTCGGCTGTTTGCATCAGCATTTTATCGATGACCTGCAGGTTGGCGGAGAAACGGATTTTAGCAACATATTCCTTCCCCATATCGCTGACACAAGCTTCGGTCAGAAGGATGCGGATGCTGTCAAAGCCGACTTTCTGTTCAAAATTTTCGGGGTATATCATCGGGGCAAAAATAAGGAATTAGGCCAAACGATTGGACAACATTGAAGAAGGCAAGTGGTAATGCTCCTGTCAGCTTCCTATTTTCTTTTTGAGTCTTTCTCGCTGCTCATCGGTGAGATACAGCCGGAGATTTCCTTTTTCGGGAATCCTGTCGGCCTGCCTTATGGCATAAGAAATAAATTCGGATTGTTGTTTAAAACGCCGGCAGAACTTACATCCCATCAAATGCATTTTTAGTTGCAACTTTTCCACACACGACAATTTAGTAAATTCACCTTTCGTGATGAGCAGCGTGGCCGTATCGCAGTTGAGCATGACTTTATCCATGCTTTTTATCCATATTTGCTGTACTTTGTTCATTTCAGCCATTTGATTTCGATGCACTCTCTCAGTTTCAATCGGGCGCGATGCAGAATAACCCATAGGTTTGACGCACTGCATCCTATTTCCTTACACACTTCGTCCGAGTTAATTTCTTCCATGACTTTCAGCACAAAAACTGCCCGCCATTTTTCGGGCAACAACGACAGGCACAACGCCATGATGTCCTGAAACTCATCCTGCCGTGTGGGTGCATGGGTTTCCTGTTGCCAGTCCTTGGGGGCACGTTCCATAATCCAATGCCCCTGCATTCCGTCTTCATCCTGAAAAGGTTTGCTGAAATGGGCAGCAGCAAACTCTTTTTTGGTACTCTTTTTTCTGTAAAAATCAATAATCTTTCTTTTGAGAATTGATAACAACCAGGTAAGTTCGCTGCTTTCACCCCGAAAAGATACGCTCCCTTTTAAAGCGGATATAAAAGTCTCCTGTACAAGGTCTTCGGCAGTCTCTTTGGACTGCACCCGCGACCATGCAAAGTTGTAGAGATAATCGCCGTGGGCATCAACCCACCCTTCGGGATGAAGCTTATATTTGGTATCGGAAACAGAGTTGTTCATTGTGGCAATAAAAATATGAAAAAATCGGTAACCAAACCGGTTAATAAAATTTGGAAAACCCGAAAAGTTGTACCAAAATATTTAGCCAAAAAATCGTTTCTTTGTATCTTTAATTTCAGCGACACAACATCATGGATAAAAACGTTAAATACATCTTCGTTACCGTAGGTGTTTCTTCCTCATTGGGTAAAGGCATTATTTCATCATCACTCGCTAAGCTGTTGCAGGCGAGAGGATTTTCTGTTACCATTCAAAAGCTTGATCCATATATTAATATCGACCCGGGGACTCTCAATCCGTACGAGCACGGCGAATGTTACGTTACGGACGATGGTGCTGAAACCGATCTTGATTTAGGACATTACGAGCGTTTTTCCAACACCCCCACTTCTCAGGCAAATAACGTAACTACCGGCCGTATTTACCAAAATGTTATCAACAAAGAGCGTCGTGGCGAATATCTCGGCACAACGGTGCAGGTGGTTCCGCATATCACTGACGAAATAAAACGCAGCGTACGACTGCTGGGGAAAACCGGAAAATATGATTTTGTGATTACAGAAATTGGCGGAACAGTAGGCGACATTGAATCATTCCCGTTTATTGAAACGGTACGGCAGATGAAATGGGAGATGGGCAACCGTTGCGTGGTGATCCATCTTACGCTGGTCCCCTATTTGCGTGCTGCAGGTGAACTGAAATCCAAACCCACACAGCATTCCGTAAAAAAATTACTGGAACAGGGCGTTCAGCCGGACATTATCGTGTGTCGTACCGAGCGCCCGCTTCACGCAGGCATAAAAAATAAAATTGCCCAGTTCTGTAATGTGGTTCCCACTTCGGTAATTGAATCGCTCGATGCGGAAAGTATTTATGATGTGCCGTTGATGATGCGGGATGAAAAACTCGACATCGAAGTGTTGGATAAAACCGGAACAGAAGTCCCTGAAAAACTGGATCTGGCCAACTGGGAACACTTTCTATACAATCTGAAGCATCCAAAACATGAGGTAACTATTGGCCTGATTGGAAAATACATCGAACTGAAAGATGCTTATAAGTCTATTAATGAAGCCTTTGTACATGGCGGCGCCATAAATCAAACCAAAGTAAAAATCCGTAGTATCCAGTCGGAAAATATTACAGCTGAAAATGTGGGAGAACTGCTTCAGGGGCTTGACGGTGTTTTGGTGGCGCCAGGCTTTGGAAACCGTGGTATTGAAGGAAAAATAGAAGCCATTCGTTATGCACGCGAAAAGAAAATCCCATTTCTTGGCATTTGTCTCGGCATGCAATGTGCGGCTGTTGAATTTTCCAGAAATGTATTGCATCTGCAAGGGGCTGACTCTACTGAAATGAATCCCGACACCCCTTATCCGGTTATCGACCTGATGGAAACACAGAAAAAAGTAAAAAACATGGGCGGAACCATGCGATTGGGAGCATATAATTGTAAACTTGACAGAAATTCAAAGAGTTATGAAGCCTACGGAATGGAAAATATCCGTGAGCGCCATCGCCATCGCTTTGAATTTAATAACGAATACCGGAAAGCCTTTGAAGAAAACGGCGTTCGCCTTGCCGGGATTAATCCGGAAGAAAATCTGGTGGAGATTATCGAACTCCAAGATCACCCATGGTTTGTGGGTGTGCAATTTCATCCCGAATACCGCAGCACTGTCAAACAACCGCACCCGCTGTTTATAAACTTTGTAAAAGCAGCGCTGGAGTACAACAAGAAGGGAAAACAGCCTATCGCTGGTCGGGATTTGTAATCCCGACCAGCGCATATCCCGGCAGCACAGAGGTATTATGCTTTGTTTCCTGTCAATTTTCGCAAAAGCCCTTCGATACTGAAACGCCCCGGCCCGTAAACCAACAACGTAATCAGCATGATAAGATAGTAAAGCGGTATCTCAAAACCGTTGGCACCGGCTTCAAATCCGTGGTGGATGTGTACTGTAAAAATGGCCACCAGCATCACTACCATTAACGGAATGGTAATCATCCGCGTAGCAATGCCGAAAAGTAACAATACCGAACCGGCTACTTCGGTGCCGGCCGACAAATAGGCGTTGACCGTTGGAAATGGAATACCCATTCCGGTAAACCATTTTATGATTCCATCCATATTGTTCCATTTCATCATGGCCGGCCCCCAGAAGCCGTAAGCCAACACCAGCCGCATCAAAAGCAATGGAATATCTCTTGTGAATTTTAGTTTTTCGGAAATCGTGTCGCAGACCCCTAACATTTTACATTTCATGATTTTAATTTTTTAAGTGATTCAATTTTTCGGCTGAAAACTATTCAGACAGCCAATATTATGATTCTGTTTCTATTGGTAGATTTTCCGGTTAATCATTACGGTATCCTGAGAAAACTCCCTGGGAAAACATGGTTTGTATAAACCCCGATATATTTTGTTTCAGCTCCATCGTGTTAAGGATTTGACCGGAGGATTGTTCTATTTCTTTTATACTTTACATGGTATAAAATTCCGCATTCTTATTATTAAAGAGTTGAAATTTCAAGGTCAAAAGATTTTTTAATTCTTCCTTGTGTTTTTGGTTTACTGTTTGAAAAAACTCTGTGATTGCCTGATGAAATTTAACTG
>JAJRQN010000226.1 GCA_024280235.1 Bacteroidota bacterium
AAAACTAAAATTATCTCATCCTGCTACATCATCTTTTTCAGTGTTTTTCTCTGTAAATAGCAGGTGGCTTAAAACCAAACGCAACTCTCCGTAGCTGACCTTGTCGCCAAGAACGGCCTTTGCTTCACTGAGAGATTCTGTTTTTTCACGAAGAAAAAGCTCTGAAATTTGTTTGACCTTTTCAGAATCTACCAGCTTTTCGATAGCTATTTCACCGGTACTAACAAAATGTGCCAAATGGTTTTCAATGGTTGATACAACAAAATCTCTCTCGTTGGCAATCTCTGTAATGCTTTTTCCGGTTTTCCATAACTCAAAACTGATTTGTTTGGTGTCTTTCTTTGTTTTCTTTTTGCCCGGATTCGAATCGTCGTATTCCAGACCGGCATAATCCTTTTCTTCACAAAAGTCGATAATAACCTCGAGTAATTCATTGCCAAACATAGCTATCTTCTTTTGTCCAATACCTTTTATCGCCTGAAGAGCCGTAGGGTTTATTGGTAATTTGTTGCTCAGCTCTCTGATGGATCGCAGCGACAAGACCCTGTAAACAGGCCATCCTGATTCGGCAGCTTTGGCATCGCGCCATGCTTTCAACCGGCGGTATATCTCAGGATGACTTAATTCTGCTGCTATTTTTTCATTTCTTTTCTTCCGTGCAGACTTTTCAGGGCTTTCTACCGATGCCTTTGCCTGTGCATCGAGGAACTGTTTCACCACAAAACCATTGTGGCAGGCTTCGAGACAGGCTGTCTTATATGCCGCTTCCCGGTTCAGGTTATCCAGCGCATTTTTCAATTTCTTACGGATTGATTTGTTGTCCGTTTCTATGGTTATCTTTTGTAGCTTACTTGTTACCAGTGATTTCATTTTTTCAGAGAAATAATAGCTTGCTTTTTTTATACGTTCCTGTAATGCACTGTTTTTTTCAACAGTTTCGTTTTCAGGAAACAGGCGCAGAAGCTGCTGTTGGAATTTTTCGGATACTTCCGTAATTTCGGTTTTGGCCTGTCTGATGATCTCTTGAAATGCATCCCCGGGGTCTCCTTCCAAACTACTTTCATTCTCATGCGAAATTTTAACAGCATAATAGAGTTGCCGTTTTAGTGATTCAAAATCAAACAGTGTTGTAAGTAGTTGTTGTTCATATGATTTTCGCTAATTTTTAAGTTCTTTTTGGTTGGGTTGGTTTTTCTCATAATGTTTGGTAAACCGGTCGATGGTTTGGTCGTATTTGATGCTTTGTGAAAGTACCGGAGTGCTCAGTACCAGCCCTTCCAGCGATTTACAACGGCTGAGTGCCACATAAACCTGCCCATGGGCAAAAGCTTCCCGGGCATCGATCACCGCTTTTTCAAAAGTCAGTCCCTGGCTTTTGTGAATGGTAATGGCCCAGGCGAGTTTCAATGGCAGCTGAGTAAAAGTACCTTCCACGGTTTCCTTGATCTCTTTGGTTTCGTCGTCCAGCGTATATTTAGCTTTTTCCCACTCCAGTGGTTTTACGTCGATGCTCTCTTCATCGCCTTCACATTTTACTTTTACAATCTCTTTCCCGATTTCTACTACCGTGCCGATTTTTCCGTTGTAGAAAAGTTTTTCAGGGTTCGGGTCGTTTTTGACAAACATCACCTGAGCACCTTCTTTCAGCGTCAGTTTGGCATCGGTGGGGTAGGTGTATTCGGGAAAATTACCCCACACCTGTGCATCAAAAGTGTAAACTGTTGATTTTAGTCTGCTTAATCGGGAATCGTTGATTTGGTGGGCTTTGTAATTATGGGTTGTTAAAATAATATAGCCCGCATTATCGGCGTTGAAATCAGGTTTGTATCTTTCTTTCAGGGCTTCAATAACTGTGTTGTCTAATTGGTTATCACGGATTTTGTTGAGCAGGTCAATAAAAATTTTGTCTTTTTGACGAAAGACATGCTGCAGTTCAATGCTAACATAATTGGTTTTTTGAAGTGCAAGGCTGCTAAAGAAATAGGGCGTTTCATAATATTTCCGGAGTAGTTTCCATTCGTCTTCTTTTACTACCGGTGAAAGTTGTTGCAGGTCGCCGATCATAAGAAGTTGCACGCCACCAAAAGGCAAATTTCTGTTACGAAACCGGCGCAATGTGTTGTCGATGGCATCCAGCAGGTCAGCGCGCACCATACTTATTTCGTCAATCACCAGCAGATCCATGCTTCGGATGATGTTGATTTTTTCTTTGCTAAACCGGTTAACTTTTGCCTGCCGGATGCCGTCAATGGTTTCGGTAGGCTGATAGTCGGGAACCAGCGGTCCGAAAGAGACCTGAAAAAAGGAATGGATGGTTACGCCTGTCGCATTAATGGCTGCTACACCAGTGGGAGCCGTTACAATCATCCGTTTTGGCGAATGTGCTTTCAGGTTATGTAAAAAGGTGGTTTTCCCCGTTCCGGCTTTCCCCGTAAGGAAAATATTCCGTCAGGTAAACTGCACGAAATCGTAAGCGAGTTGTAATTGTGTATTGTTTTTATAATCCATTGTGGTAAGGCTGGGTCGATAATCAGAACAAAGGTAATTATTTTTAGGGATGGGAAAATGGCTACGGAAGAAAA
>JAJRQN010000227.1 GCA_024280235.1 Bacteroidota bacterium
ATTGATTTTGATGATTTCTTAAACATATACAATTACATTAATAATGCGTTGCTAAGATAAGTAAATTATTTTTAGCATCAAACAAATATATTACTTGTTTTCAGATGTTTATGAACGTATTTACTTTTCGGAGTGGACTCAGAATTTGATTTTTTAATAAATTTTTTGCTATTTTCTATTTTTTTTGTATATCTTTGCAATATACATGAAAAGTATTTTACAACAATGCATCGGTTTTGAATGGGATGATGGTAATTCCGAAAAGAATTGGATAAGCCATAAGGTTAGCCGGCAAGAGTGTGAAAAGGTATTTTTAAATGAACCGTTGTTTGTGGCAGATGATGAGAAACATTCACAGAATGAAAAACGTTGGTATTTGTTGGGGCAAACGGATGATGGGAGGCTGTTGTTTGAAGTATTCACATTGAGGGATAGACTGATAAGAGTAATTTCTGCTAGAGATATGAATAAAAAAGAAAGGATGGTTTATTATGGCCGATAAAAAGAAAATACCGGTATTTAAAAATGAAGAAGAAGAACGTGCATTTTGGGCAAAAAACGATTCTACAGAATATATTGACTGGAAAAAAGGTGAGAAAGTTATCTTCTCAAATTTGAAACCTTCCACCAAAACGATTTCGCTCCGTCTTCCCGAATCAGTTTTAGATGAAATAAAACTGTTGGCTCATAAACGGGATGTGCCCTATCAATCGCTTATTAAAATCTTTTTAAAAGAAAGAATTGATATTGAAAGACATGCATAATCCTGCTTTGAGCGTCCATGTTCAGAGTCAAATACTTCTGTATTTTCTGACATCTTGATATATCTGGTTTGGTTCGGACAAGTAGCGAGAATTGAGTGTACCATCGGATGGTTTGCCGTGTAAGAAAATTTATTTTTTAGGAAAAATAGTCCTCCGGACCGAAAATCCAATTTTTACCCAAACATTCGGGTTGCACTTGTCTCGCCTCTTGTTTTAGGCAAGACAGGCCTGGCAAGAAACCCGAATGAGCTGTGCTAAGTATGAGCAGAAGCTCTAATTTAGTTTTAGCTCACGAATAATCTCCTCAATTTGCGCTTCAAGGTGAGCATTTACTTTATCAAAATCTTTCTTTCTCTTCAACTCTCCTTTAATTCCGAAATAGAATTTGATTTTTGGCTCCGTGCCGGACGGACGGACGCTTACTTTATATCCGTTTTCAGTAAAGAACTGTAACACATTTGATTTGGGGAGGTCGATGGCTGTTGTTGTCCCATTTTCCAGGTTATGATTGGTGCTGGTTTGGTAATCTTTGATACGTACTACTTTGGAGTTGCCCATCGTTTTAGGTGGATGGATACGGAAATTATCCATAATTTTTTTGATTTCTTCGGCACCGGCTTTGCCCGTTCGAACAATGGAAACCAGCTTCTCTTTGTAAAACCCGAATTCCACATACAGATCTTTCAACATCTCGTACATGCTGGAACCCCGGTCAGCAGCCCATGCAGCTGTTTCGGCAATCATGGAGCAGGATATGACTGCATCTTTGTCGCGGACAAAATCACCCACAAGGTAGCCGTAACTCTCTTCACCACCACCGATAAATGTTTTTTCTCCCTCAAAATGTTTAATAATGTCGGCAATGTATTTGAAACCGGTGAGCACATCGTAATGCTGTACGCCGTATTTTTCGGCCAGGTCAAAAAGCAACTCGGAGGTAACGATGGTTTTAACAATAAATTCTTTTCCGGTGAGTTTGCCTTTTTCTGACCATTTTGTAAGCAGATAGTTGATGAGCAACGAAGCAGCCTGATTGCCGTTGAGCAATACAAAATCATTCCCGTTTCGTACGGCAATTCCCACCCGGTCGCCATCGGGGTCAGTGGCCATTACGAGGTCGGCTCCAAGGTCTGTGGCTTGTGCAATGGCCAATTCAAGTGCAGCCGGTTCTTCCGGATTGGGTGATTTTACGGTAGGGAAGTTACCATCCGGAATAGCTTGTTGTTCAGTGATATGTACGTTTGCAAAACCAAAGTTCTTCAACGAATCGGGAACCAGCGTGATGCCTGTTCCGTGCAACGGGGTGTAAACTATGCTGAAATCTTTCTGGCGATTTATTATTTCCGGAGAAAGAGATAGTGCCTTAACTTTTGCGAGATAAACTTCGTCCACCTCTTTGCCAATAGTCTCAATGAGAGCGGAATTGCCTGAGAAGTCCAGGTCTGCTACTCCGTCAATTTTTTCCACTTCTGCTATTACGTTTTTGTCGTGCGGACTAATCAGCTGGCCGCCGTCTTCCCAATAGGCCTTGTAGCCGTTATATTCTTTTGGATTATGCGAAGCGGTAATCATGATGCCACCCTGACATTTCAAATGACGAATGGCAAAAGAGAGTTCCGGTGTGGGTCGCAGGTCATCAAACAGATACACTTTGATACCGTTGGACGAAAAGATGTTGGCTGTAACCTGTGTAAAAAATTGGCTGTTGTTTCTGGAGTCGTGGGCTATAACCACGCTGATTTGGTTTTTGTCAGGAAAATTGGTTTTCAGATAGTTGCTGAATCCTTGTGTTGCCATCCCCACGGTGTATTTGTTCATGCGGTTAGAGCCGGCTCCCATGATGCCGCGTAATCCTCCGGTGCCGAATTCCAAATCTCGGTAGAAAGATTCGGTCAACTCCTGTGGGTTGTTTTCCATCATATCGCGGACGGCTTTTTTGGTCTCTTCGTCGTAAGCTCCGCTGAGCCAGCTGTTGGCTTTGTCTAAAACATTTTGGTCGATGTTAGCTTCCATGTTATTTGTCTTTTAATTGTTTCAATACAGTTTTCAAACTGTCAAGCCAGTAAGGTATTTCTATCCCGAAATCATTTTTGATTTTTGCTTTATTCAGTACACTGTAAAACGGACGGTTGGCTGTGGCAGGGAAATCTTTGGATTCGATGGCGTTAATCTTGCATGAAAAACCGGCTTCACGCATGATGACTTGTGCAAAATCGTACCAGCTGATAACGCCTTCATTACTATAATGATACACTTCCACTCCGTTTCTTGGCCTTTCGCTGGTCAATATATCCAGTATAGCTTTTGCCAAATCGCCGGCAAAAGTAGGCGTACCAATCTGGTCAACGACAACACCAAGTATGTCGCGTTCTTTTCCCAGCCGGAGCATGGTTTTAACAAAATTATTTCCAAAAGAGGAATAGAGCCATGATGTCCTGATAATCAATCCATTGTCGGTAAACTGCCGGATAGCTTCTTCTCCTTTGAGTTTACTCAGCCCGTAAAAAGAGTTGGGCGAAAGCGGGTCGGTTTCGGTATATGGCCGGTAGTTGGTACCATCAAATATGTAATCGGTAGAGATATGAACTAAAAAAATCTGATGAATGGCACAAGCCTTTGCCAAATATTCCACTGCTGTGGCATTGATAAGCATGGCTAACTCCCGGTCGTCTTCGGCTTTGTCCACAGCTGTGTAAGCCGCACAGTTGATGCAATAATCGAAAGGATTTTCTGTCAGGAATTGTTGAATGGCTTTTTCATTGGTCAAATCCAATTCTTCCACATCTGTATAAACAAATACAAAGTCAGGATACTCTATTTCCAACCGTCTGATTTCGGAACCGAGTTGTCCGTTGCTGCCGGTAACGAGAATTTTCTTCATATGCTATATATCCTTGTTTTCCCGAATTAGTTCTTCAAAATAAGCAATGGTTTTTTTTAGTCCTTCTTCGAGAGGAACTTTCGGCTCCCAGTTCAGTTTTTCTTTAGCAAGACTGATATCCGGTTTACGTTGCATGGGGTCGTCGGATGGCAGCGGTTGGTAAACAATTTTGGATTTGCTTCCAACCATATCAATCACCTTCTCTGCAAGTTCGAGAATGGTAAATTCAACCGGATTTCCAATATTGACAGGTCCTGTAAAATCGTCGCCGGTAGCCATCATTCGAATCATCCCTTCCACCAGATCGTCCACATACTGGAAGCTACGGGTCTGTTGTCCATCTCCGTATATGGTGATGTCTTTGCTATGAAGTGCCTGCATAATGAAATTGGAAACCACACGTCCATCGTGCGGATGCATATTTGGGCCGTAGGTGTTGAAGATACGGATAATCTTTATTTTCACATTGTTCTGGTGATGGTAGTTCATAAACAAAGTTTCAGAAACCCGTTTCCCTTCATCGTAGCATGAACGTAACCCGATGGGGTTTACATGTCCCCAATAATCTTCCGTTTGGGGATGAATTTGCGGATCACCGTAAACTTCACTCGTGGAAGCTTGCAGTATTTTGGCACGAACTCTTTTGGCCAGTCCCAGCATATTGATGGCACCCATTACTGAAGTTTTCACTGTTTTTATGGGGTTATACTGATAATGAATGGGCGAGGCCGGACAAGCCAGATTGAAAATCTGATCCACTTCCACAAAATAGGGGCTGGTAACATCGTGGCGAACTATTTCAAAATAAGGATTATCGATAAGTGAAATAATGTTTTTCTTCTGTCCTGTAAAATAATTATCAAGAGAGATGACTTCATTTCCTTCATTCAGCAGC
>JAJRQN010000228.1 GCA_024280235.1 Bacteroidota bacterium
CGTTAGCCCATCGCTGCTCAGAGTCGGCTGACCGACTGTTTGTGTAGTATCTACACCGTGAATAACAAGCCTTTTGGCCTGTCCCCATGTTCGGCCGATGCGCCTGGAAACATATATTTGGCATCCCATTTTTTTGTCCGGGATTTGCGGGTAACGGGTGAAATACAGTGTATTAAAACGGCTGTTTGCCTGTGCAGCGCCTTCGTTAGCCGATGTGTTAATGTGTTTATCTTTATCCAGTAAAACCGGCGTGCTCCATTCGCCTTTGCGATCCTGTCGTGCGGTGAACAGGTCACTGAAGTTCTGTCCTGTCCATTTATCCGTTGCTTTTCCTGTAACGCCCTGGCGGGTGGATGTAAAGACAAGTTCGTTGTAGTTGTCAGAGAGAAAAGCAGGAGCAAAATCCGCTTCACGCGAATTGAGTTTTCTTACATTGGTAACTTTATATTTTGAAGGATTGTCTATCCATTTTTGAATCAGAGCCGCTGATTTGGCTCCGAGCTTCCCGCGTGGGTCATTGGGAACTCTTTCGGCATAAGCTTTGTATTGCGTGATAGCTTCATCGAATTTCCCATCAATTTTCAGCACATCGGCAAGGTGCAACAGAACTTCGGGATGATTTTTAGCCCAGCCAAAGCGTACCAGTCGCCTGTAAGCACTTTCGGCACGGCGATAATTTTCGGTGTAATAATAGCAATCGGCCAGCCGGTAAATGATGCGGTTTTTCTCTTCACGGTTGTTCTTAACTTTTGTAAATGCCTTTTTATACTTGTCTATTGCCGCATAATATTGTTGGCGTGCAAACAGTTCATCAGCGGCGTGTGCAGGACTTTTTTTCTGGGCAACGTAAACCAACGGCAAAAGTGCCATTAGGATAAACAGTAAATAATTGCTGTGTGGTATTTTCATTGGTTTATTTTTCCCTGCCCTGAATTCCTTACAATCTATTATCTTTCGACTTGAGGCTTTTACCTTTTCGTACTTATTGTATTTTCTGCCGGTGTAATCTTTATTTCGTTTTTTACAGCTTCATTAGGTTGAGCAATTTCCGTTTTTACTTTTTTATTTGTTTGTCTTGTCTGTTTTCTTACTGGTTTAGCCCCTGATTTTGTTTCCGGTTTTGTCCGAGACTTGGAATTGACTTTCTCAACAGTATCTGTTTTCTTTCCGGACCCTTTGGAGGAAGGTGCGGCTTTTTTCTTTCTCACCACTTTTGTCTGCGTGGTCTTCGCAGCCGTTTTTTGTCCAGGCTTTTTAGCCGTAGCAGATGCTGTTTTGGGTTTTATACGTGTTTTTGGTTTCGGCTTTGATTTCTTTACTTCTTTTTTTACTTCTGCCTCTGCAACCGGTTGATTCTCATTAGATTCTTCCGTCTCTTTTTGTTTCATATAATCTTCCCGCTTTTTTTCCCGGTCAATGCGGTTAACCTCCCGGTTAATTTCCGTTTTCACATCCTCAGAAGCCCGTTTTATCTCATTAATAAATTTCCCGAGACCACGTGCCAACTCAGGAATTTTTCCCGGACCAAACACCAGAAAAATGGCCAGTACAATTAGAAAAATCTCTCCTGTACCTAAATCAAAAAATAGTAATACCAACGCTTTAAATTTTAGTCTTTCGCAAAAGTAAAAAAAATCCCCATGGGACGAATTTTATTCTTGTAAAGTTGTTTTTGATTTCTTTAGCTTTACCGGCAAACCGCCATGAAAAAGCTCTTTCTTCTGTAAATTCCCCAGAGAATCATACATCATCCATATCCCTTCCTGCATTGCATTTCTATACCGGCCTTTTATAAGCAGTTTTCCATTGACACCATAGACAAGGAAAGTTCCCTGCAAAGTATCGTTCACGTAAGTGCCTGAGGTGGATATTTTCCCGTCAGGGAAATATTTTATCCATCGTCCGTTTTTGCGGCCGTTTTTGTAATCAGTGAGTTCGGAAGGTTTGCCTGTCGAAGGATAATAAATAATGAAAGGCCCTTGCTTAACCCCGATTTTATAATTTTCCTCCAATACGAGCTTGCCATCTACATCGCTGAAATATAGCCAGGTGCTGTCTTTTTTATGATTGACAAATTTTCCTTCCGCCATGGGTTTGCCACTGAGTTGAAACGTTCTTACATGTGCAACTCTGCCGTTGTCGGAATAAATCATTTTTGCTTTTAGCATTCCGGCCGGATAAAAATAGCGGAACATTCCGTAAGGTTTGCCATTGCGAAATTGTCCCCGGTAACGGACAGTGCCGTTGCTATACGTGCCGACCCACTTTCCCTGCCGCAGTCCATTTGCATCTGTACGGTTTTGTCCTATGGCCCACGACAACATCGCCATGAGAAAAATCAATAGTAATAATAGTTTTTTCATTTTTTTAGTGTCGGCTTGGTTTAAATGTTTTAATTTTATCGCCCTCAAAAGTAACATCAATTGAACGAATATTCTTCAAAATTATTGGAATCGGTGGTAAAAGAATTATCACGACTGCCTGGTATTGGCAAACGAACAGCACTGCGGCTGGCGCTGCATCTGCTTCGTGAGAAAACTTCGGCGACACAACATCTGGCCGAAGCTTTGGTAAAAATGCGGGAAGAAATTATGTTTTGCAAGCGGTGCAATAATATTTCGGATTCTGAATATTGCGAAATATGCAGCAATCCCAAACGTGATGAGCAGACGGTATGCGTGGTGGAAGATACGCGAGACGTGCTGGCAGTGGAGAATACTTCACAATTCAACGGTTTGTATCATGTTCTCGGTGGTATTATTAATCCAATGGAAGGTGTCGGCCCCAACGACCTGAACCTGAGCCATCTTCTGGAACGCTTTAAAAACGAAGATATTAAAGAAATTATTCTGGCACTGCCGGCCACAGTGGAAGGCGACACTACCGGTTACTACATTTACAAATTACTTTCTTCGTTCGATGTGCGTATTACGACCATTTCGCGTGGCGTAGCCATCGGAAACGAACTGGAATACACCGACGAAATCACCCTCGGGCGATCCATTCTGAACCGCCTGCCTTTTGAAGAATCGAATCGACGGTAAACCTGCACTGTGCACTAATATTGTCCGTATCAGATTGTTAATATTTGTTAAATTCGTGATTTCCATAGTTTTTTCTGTAATTTTGTAAATTATATCGCTACCTATTACTAAAACAGCTAATACGACGGATTTTAGATAACCTTGCAGAACTATACACCAGCCACATCGGGAGTCGGTTCATATATTGAAATACACAGGTAGATGAGAGTTGATAAAAAAATAAAGTCTTATGAAAATCACATGAGAGAATTTTGTGTTTAAATTTTAATTATTGAAAATTGATTAACGGGTTCTGCAATTTTCTTTAATTAAATTGATAAAAAACAAATTATTAGAACCCTTTTCCTCTCTTTTGAGAGTAAATCATTTTATTATGAAAAAAATTCTTTTTTTGTTCATGGCATTTTTGTTTATTTCTCCCATGATGGCGCAACCACAGGGGCCTAAAAGCAGTAATGAGACTGTATTGCGGCACACGCTTAAAAACGGACTACGTGTTGTTATTATCAGAAATCCACTTGCGCCTGTTGTTACCACCGAGATGAATTATCTTGTAGGCTCCAATGAAGCGCCTAAAGGTTTTCCGGGAACGGCTCACGCTCAGGAACATATGATGTTTCGGGGGAGTCCCGGATTATCTGCTAATCAACTGGCGGATATCACGGCTGCCATGGGCGGTGATTTCGATGCGGATACCCGGCAAATGGTTACCCAGTATTTTTTCACTGTCCCCGAAGAGGATCTGGATATTGCCCTTCATGTCGAATCTGTTCGTATGCGTGGAGTTCTCGACAGTCAGACATTGTGGAGCCAGGAACGTAAAGCCATTGAGCAGGAAGTTGCCAGCGACATGTCAAATCCCCAGTATGTTTTTTATAAGAAACTGTTGGCAGAGATGTTTAAAGGGACTCCCTATGCTCATGATGCCCTCGGCACTCGTCCCTCGTTTGACAAGACGACCGGTGCAATGCTTAAAAAATTTCATGACACATGGTATGCACCTAATAATGCTATTCTTGTAATTGTAGGCAGAGTCAATCCAAAGGAAACTTTGGCAAAAGTAGAAAACCTCTTTGGCAACATTCCTTCTAAAAAGTTGCCTCCCCGACCTGCCATAAACCTTCAACCTGTAAAAGTTGACACACTTCATTTAAAGACAGATTTACCTTACGGCCTGACTATTATATCATACAGAATGCCAGGTACTGACAGTCCTGATTATGCTGCGGCTCAGGTTTTATCCGATGTTTTGTCCAATCAGCGCGGGAAATTATACTCACTGGTACCGGAAGGAAAAGCTTTGTATACCGGTTTTTCTATGAGCGGACTACGTAAGGCCAGTGTTGGTTTCAGCATTGCTGTATTCCCGAAAGGCAGAAACTCCGGGAAATTACTCCATGAAGTATCCTCGGTACTGGCATCAGAAGTCAAAAACGGAGTGAATCCCGATTTGGTAACGGCTGCAAAACGACATGAAATTTCTTCATACGAATTCCAGAAAAATTCTGTTTCAGGCCTGGCGTCAGTATGGTCTCAGGCACTTGCAGTAGAAGGACGGCAATCTCCTGCCGAAGATTTGCAGGCGATAGAAAAAGTAACTGTTCAGGATGTAAACAGGGTGGCACGGAAATATCTAAACCCAAATCATGCCATCTATGTGATTTTAACTCCGCAATCTTCCGGAAAACCAATATCCCGTAAAGGATTTGGTGGAAAAGAATCTTTTGCTCCAAAAAATCCCAAACCTGTAAAACTTCCAAAATGGGCACAAGATGCCATGGGACGGCTATCAATTCCTAAATCCATTGTACACCCCGTTGTGTCAACCTTGCCTAATGGTATCAAGCTGATTGTTCAACCGGTACACATTAGCAACACAGTAAGCGTTTATGGGGAAATAAAAAACAAACCCGATCTGGAAACTCCCAAAGGACAGGAAGGAGTTGCTGATGTGCTGGAACAGCTTTTTAATTATGGTTCAAAAACATTAGACCGGGTTCAGTTTCAAAAAGCACTGGATGATATTGGCGCAACTGAATCGGCCGGAAGCAGCTTTTCTCTTCGGGTTTTGTCCGATCACTTCAACCGGGGTGTTCAGCTGCTGGCCGACAATGAGTTGCAACCGGCTTTTCCCCAGCGTGCATTTATGATTACTCAGTATCAAACGGCAGCAACAGTAGCCGGACAGTTGCATAGCCCCGATTATCTCTTTGGTAAGGCAATACGTACTTCTTTATTACCAAAAGGTGATCCGGCTTTACGTCATCCCACACCATCCTCTGTTAAGTCACTTACTTTGACGGATGTGAAGAATTATTATCAACAAGTTTTTCGGCCCGATTTGACAACTATTGTTGTTATTGGAAACATTAACCCCGACATAGCCAGGAAAGTAATTGAGAAATATTTTGGTAATTGGAAAGCAACCGGAAACAAGCCTAGTGTTGAATTTTCGCCGGTACCTCTGAATAAGGCATCTGAAACCCATGTGCCGGATGCCAGCAGGGTACAGGATCAGGTAGCACTTGCCGAAAACCTGAACATTACCCGTTCAAATACAGATCGTTATGCTCTTGAAGTGGGCAACCATGTTCTGGGTGGCGCTTTTTATGCCACACGTCTGTACCGTGATCTTCGTGAAAATGGGGGCCTGGTTTACTATGTTTCTTCGTCGTTTAATATTGGGAAGCACCGTTCAAGTTATGTTGTGAATTATGCGTGTGATCCGCCGAATGTTTCAAAGGCCAAAGCTATTGTTACAAGGGATTTGAAACAAATGCAAAAAGAAGAGGTAACCTCGAAGGAATTGCGGCAGGCCAAATCGCTTCTCCTGCGCAAAATGACTTTGTCAGAATCAAGCGTGGATGATATTGCAAGCGGACTACTTCATCGCTCCCTCGAAGGTCTGCCTTTGAATGAACCAACCATTGCAGCTAAACATTACATAGCACTTACGGCCGGTCAGGTCAAAGCGGCTTATGCAAAATGGTTGGATACCGGCAACCTTGTACAGGTTACCCTGGGGCCGGTTTCCAAATAAATACTCAAAAGGAGACTGCCAAAACAGTCTCCTTTTTTATTTTATGTGTTCCAATTATTTGTTCTGTTACGATTTTTGTCTTCCTACAGGACAAAAATCCCACATAACATAAGTATTTATGAATATCAGTGTGCTCCTTTATTCTTCGAAAAACTCCTCATAATCAGGAAAGTGCAACTGCTTCACAGCAACTTCATGCGAAAAGGTAAAATAGACAAAGTCGCTCTCTGCACACAGTTCATTATTCCCACAAAATAGTTCAACGTGAATCTCGGCAAGGTTGCGGCGCTGTCCGGTAAGCCTGGCCCTAAGCTTAATATTTCCTTTGTCGATAGGAACAGTCTTTTTATAACGAACCGTCATTTTGGATGTTACACCGGCAGTTTTCAGCTTTACCTGCACCAGCCACGAGGCTATTTCATCCATTAAGGTGGCCTGAATACCGCCATGCAAAACTTTATAATAACCCTGAAAATAGTCTTTTGGTTCCCATTCCGAGATTACATATTCCCCATCTTCCACAAAAGTCATTTGCAAACCATTGGGATTTTGGGGTGCACATCCAAAACACTGATAGCCATCCATTTTGCTGTATGGATTATTTATTTTTCTCATTTCTGACATCTCTATACCGTTATAAAACAAATTTGCAAGATAAAAATGACTGTATCGTAAGCTGTTAGCGCTTCTTATTTGGAAAAGATATTCCATTTTAAAATGAAAGAAGCCCGGACGCAAAATGCCGGAAAGCCAACACCGGAAACCACATTTATTGTGCAGGGCAAAATTAGCACTTTCTTTCTCAAGCGCAAAAAATCAGAATAACATTACTCATATTATGTCAAAATATGATCCGGGAAAAACTTTAGAGGCCATTAAATCAAAAAAATTGTGTAATTATGCAGGATAAAAAAACTGAAATTTATGCATGCATTACAAGCTTTTGACCATATTCGTTTGAATTTCAGCCCTGCAGGACTTCAGGTTCTGAATGTTGCCCTGGCTTTTGTTATGTTTGGCGTGGCATTAGGAATAAAATTAGAGCATTTTAAAAAATTATTAATGAACCCCAAATCTGCTATTGTAGGGGTAGTTTCTCAATTTTTTGTATTGCCTTTTCTTACTTTTGTTCTTACTGTCCTTTTAAAAGATTTTATTACGCCGACTATTGCCCTCGGCATGATATTGGTGGCTGCCTGTCCGGGTGGAAATATTTCCAATTTTATCTCTTCACTGGCAAAGGCAAACGTAGCTTTGTCGGTAAGTCTGACGGCTATCGCCACGCTTGCAGCAGTGTTTATGACGCCGTTGAACTTTGCATTGTGGGGGAATTTATACACTCGTTTTCTGGTACATCATGCCAATGCAGCACAGCTTGTTCGCCCTTTGCATATTGATACACTGCAAATGTTTCAGACCGTCTTTTTAATTTTGGGGATTCCTTTGGTTTTGGGTATCTTTGTGAACACCAAGTGGCCCGAATTTACCAAAAAAATTACCAAACCCATTAAGCGCTTTTCCATTTTGCTTTTTGTTGCAATTGTTGTAATTGCTTTTATGAAGAATTTCAGCTTTTTCCTCCTTGTTATTAAGTATATTTTTCTTATTGTATTGGCCCATAACGCATTAGCATTGGCTTCAGGATATTTTATGGCAAGAATATTTAAGCGGCCTGTTATTGACCGGCGTACCATTTCCATTGAAACGGGCATCCAAAACTCAGGGCTGGCACTCGTACTTATTTTCAATCCGAAAATTTTCCCTCCCGAAATGGAACTTGGTGGCATGGCCATTATTGCAGCCTGGTGGGGTATCTGGCATATTGTAGCCGGACTTACTCTTGCAGGAATTTGGAATAAACCTCACTTCAATTTTAATATGAAGTCGTTATTTAAAAGCCGGTAAACAATGGGTGTAGAAAATATTGAGAAATATTCCCGTGGGTACGCACTGCTAAAAGCTTATTTGCGGCGCTGGCACGACAAAATTTTTTACCGGAAAGTTGTTTATGTCAACCAGGAGAAAGTTCCTTTGGATGAGCATCTAGTTTTTACCCCAAACCATCAAAATGCTCTGATGGATGCCCTCGCCATTTTATTTTCTTTAAAAAATCAGCTTGTCTTTGTAGCAAGATCTGATATATTTAAAAATAAATTCATTGCCCGGATTCTTTATTTTTTAAAGATTCTTCCTGTGTATCGTATTCGCGATGGCTACGATTCGCTGAAAAAGAACGAAATGATTTTTAAGAAAACGCTGGATATCATTCATAATAAAAACGGCTTTGTCATTTTGCCCGAAGGCAATCATGCCGGTTTCAGGCGTTTGCGTGCATTGAAAAAGGGCTTTGCCCGCATTGCGTTTCAGTCAGAAGAAGCTTCCGGATTTTCGTTAGATATTAAAATTGTTCCCGTTGGAATAAGCTACAGCAATTATGAGAATGTCCGCTCGGATTTGTTGGTTGTTTATGGCGAAGCATTCCCCGTATCAGAATTTTATGACGCTTACAAAGAAAATCCTGCCATTGCCTACAACCTGATAAAAAAGAAACTTGCGGAGAAGATGAAGCCGCTGATGATCAACATAGAAAGCACATACTATGATGTTTACGATTTTTTCAGGAAAACATACAGAGAGGATGCCTGCCGCCGGCTGAAGTTAAATCCGGCTGATTTGTACGACCGGTTTAAAGCGGAGAAAATCATTATTGCGCGTCTTGAACTTTTGGAAAAGACAAATCCAAAAGTTGTGAAAGAACTTGCCACTGAAGTTGAAACATACAACAAACTGCTAAAAAAGATAAAGTTACAGGAGGTAAAACCTGTTTCTGCTTTCGGGCTGTTGGGCAGGAAGCTGTTGCTTTTGATAACTTCTCCATTGTTTTTGTATGGCTATGTCAACAACCTTTTGCCGTGGTATTTGATGACGTTGTATCCCGCAAAAATTAAGGATCCGCAGTTTCGTAGTTCTGTCAAATTTGTTCTGAGTTTTTTGGTTTTTCCATTTTTTTATTTGATACAAACTATTGTCGTGTATCTAGTTTTTCATCAATTCTGGATTGTGTTGGCTTATTTTGTCAGTCTTCCACTTTCGGCAGCCATTGCCTGGAATTACGCCAAACATTTTCGAAAATTTATTTTGGGATGGCATTATCTGAAAAGAAACCTTAAAAAGGATCCGTTGCTTTTAAAAGCCCAAAAATCTTATTCCTTTTTGCTGTCTGAGATGGACAACATCTTTAAATAACAAGATGGTTCAAGCGTCCGATTGCTGTCTGAGATGGACAACATCTTTAAATAACGAGATGGTTCAAGCGTCCGATTGGTGTCTGAGATGGACAACATCTTTAAATAACAAGATGGTTCAAGCGTTCGATTGGTGTCTGAGATGGACAACATCTTTAAATAACAACATGGTTCAAGCGTTCGATTGCTGTCTGAGATGGACAACATCTTTAAATAACAAGATGGTTCAAGCGTCCGATTGGTGTCTGAGATGGACAACATCTTTAAATAACAAGATGGTTCAAGCGTCCGATTGGTGTCTGAGATGGACAACATCTTTAAATAACAAG
>JAJRQN010000229.1 GCA_024280235.1 Bacteroidota bacterium
AACTACTGAGAATCCGCACTCTGGTGGAATATCCTTGGATTATCCCGAATGCGTGTTCTATTATTAAAGCATTGATTTTTCGTGTAATACGGTGAGGTGTTCATTGTTTTTATTGGTGTACTGTTGTGCCTTCTTGTTTTCAGTTCTTAAAAGTAAACTATTTTTTTGACTTGTGGACTAAAAGTCTAAGAAATCTCCCGGACTTTGTATTTTCGATAAGTCTCTTGTGCTAACATGGGTGTATATTTCTGTCGTTTTGCTACTGTTGTGCCCCAGAAGAGTTTGAATATAACGCAGGTCAACACCATTTTCCAGCAGATGGGTGGCAAAACTGTGCCGTAATACATGTGGACCTCCTTTCTTTGGAATCCGGGCACTTGCAATGGCTTTGTCCAATACTTTCCGAATGCTCGTAGTAGAATATCGATCGCCATATTGCCCCTCAAAAAGATAAAGTACCGGCGCATATTGCGTTATGTATCTTTTGAGAATTACTGCTGCTTTTTCAGACAAAATGGTTAACCGGTCTTTCTTTCCTTTGCCGCTGCGAACCTGAATCAACTTTCTGTCATATAAAATATCTTCTGTTTGCAGGTTAAGTGCTTCACTTATCCTCAGTCCGGCTGAATAAATTAGAAATATTACAGCCCTGTGTTTGTCATTGTTTATACAATGCATAATCTTCTGTATTTCATTTTTGCTATAAACCTGAGGCAATTTCCTGTCACTTTTCGGTCGTTCTATCTCTTTGGTATCAATTTCTATTCCCAAAATTTTCTTGTAATATAATTTTATGGCATTTACCGACTGGTTGATGGTCGATGGCGAAACCCCCTTCTCCTGTATTATTTTCCGATGGTAGTCATCAATTTCATTTATCCCAAAAGTATTGATTTGTGAGATTGTCTTGTCTCTGAAAGTATTAATGTAACGTAATAGCATATTGTGATAAGTGCCGATGGTGCTCCACGAATAGTTATGCAGATTCAGGTATTCGAGATAAGCTTTTGGACAACTTTTGAAATAACTATCTTTTACATAAATCTGTTCCATTAAAAGTTGCCGGATTTCCAGGTCTTTTATTTTTAAAGAACCATTCAACTTAATAATATATCTGTCCGATAGTAAGTTAAATGTTTTGTGCAGATTTTCTTTTGTGCTTTGAAAAACCCATAGCTTCAACTTATTGTGCCATGAGATATAATCTTCGTGGAAGAGCCTCCTGTAAATGTCTTTCGGAAAATATTGTCTGATTCCTATGTAATTTTCATTTCCAATTTCAACGGGCAACAGTGTTGTTGACAGCTTAATGTTTCGCTTTCTTAGTATTTTGGCATCAAGTTCCTGACCCAGCGATTGGCTATTTACAGGCAACCTTTCAGCAGATTTGTAGTCAAGATGATCTAAACGGACTTCGGCAATATCGCTAAATAACTCACTTAATAATCCAATCGTGTTTTTGCCTTCCTGCACATAATATATGCGTTGGGATGTGTCATATTCAATCCAGTCGTTTTGTTTTATTCTATTGACTATTTTTTCATCATACCAATAGAATAACTTAATACAGTTTCTCCCGTTTAACTCAATCCTGTTGAAAAAAATCATTGGCCTTTTCATCCGGTACATGACGGTAATTTTTTGAATTTTGTCAAAATTATGAAACTAAAAAGCCATAACCTTCGTAATAAATAATTATACTCGACAATAAACGCTTATAAGAATAGAGTAATCCCACAGACTGACAGGTAGCAACAGGCTGACATGTGTGCCAGTATTAGCAGGCACATCCTCACTTAAGGCGAAATTATAAACATAGTCTCGTCTGGGACGAGGAAAAGGCTCAAACAAGTGGTGTCAATAACAACAAATGGCTCAGGCTTTTGCAGCATACAAAACTTAGCGGAATTAAGAAAATAAAAAAATTCACTCTCTCAAATTTGATATAACATGACAAGAAAATGCCTAAACTGTGGAGAACCTATTCAGGGACGAACAGACAAAAAGTTTTGCAGCTATCAATGTCGCAACATATATAACAACAAAATAAAACGGGAACATGAAAAGATTATCCTGGAGATCAATAAAGCATTAAGAAAAAATCGTTCAATTCTAAAGCTGTTCAGCCCGGAGGGAAAGACCACCATCAGAAAAGAATATCTTGAAAAACTTGGCTTTGATTTTCGTTATCATACCCATACCTTTAAAACTAAGAATAACAACACTTATAAATTTTGTTATGAATTTGGGTATCTTACTCTGGAAAACAATAAGCTTCTGATTGTAAACTGGCAGCCTTACATGGAAAAAGATAAATTTGATAACAGTTAATTTCACTCTTATTTTTTCAACTTAACGACGAAAAATACTAAAAATGTCATGCGGCAGCCTCCGAAGGAGTCCCTTCGGGAGATTGGAGTGGCAGCTCCCGACAACGAAAACGTATGTGGAGCAGGCAGACAGGAGCGACTGGAATAAGCTCCCTGTCTGCCGTCGTGAAACAACGTTTTTGTTGCCGGGACTATAACGGAAAGCGCGTCCGTCCGCCCAAATGATTATAAAACATATTTACTCTCTGATTTTCTAACGCATAAATCTTACGTCAAATTCAGGTTACTGCAAAGTTGTAATATCAACTAAGGATTGAAGCATTAGCTTGTCTTCCGGTATTTCAAAGCAGAGAAGGTAATCATGGCCGCTGCATAGCCGAAAAGAATAAAAAATTCTTTGTAGAAATCTGCAAATGTGGCTCCTTTCAGCATAATCATCCGGTTGATTTTCACAAAATAAGCCAACGGATTAAGCTTATCGAGATTTTGTGCCCACAAGGGCATACTCTCGATGGGCGTAAACAAACCGCTCATCAAAATAAAAATAACCAACACAAACCAGGAGATAAACATGGCCTGCTGCATGGTTTCGGTGAGTGTGGAGACAAACAATCCTATTGACAAAACCAGGATAAGATAAACAGCTGCTACAAACAGAAGTAGCAATGGATTTCCTACGGTGATGATGCCAAACCAAAACCGGGCTATCAACAGCCCAATCAGCAGGTCAACCATGGCAATAATCCAAAACGGGATAAGCTTTCCGGCAATAAACTCGAATTTAGTTATGGGCGTAACATTCAGTTGCTCAATAGTTCCCAGCTCTTTCTCTTTTACAATATTCATTGACGACAAGAACAAGGCAATTATGGTGATGAGCAGCACGAGAATGCCCGGGACCATGTAAGTAATATAGTTCAGTTCGGGATTGTACCAAAACGAAGAGGAGATTTCAATGGGTAAACCTTTGTAATGCAGCGGTAGTTTCTTGATGATAATTCCCTCATTGAAATCGTTGATAATGGCAACAGCATAAGCTGCCATCAGGCTGGCTGCGCTCCCGTTGATGGCATCGGTAGTGATTTGGACATCCCCTTTTTTCTCTGTTAGCAAATCCTTTTCAAAATCGGGCGCGATGATTAGAATCTGGTCTGCGGCGCCTTTGGCAATGACATTTTCAGCTTGCTTGTAAGTATCTTCCTGCCCGAGATAGTGATAAAACTTTGAACCTGAAAATTTACTAATTAAGCTGCGCGATTCTGTGGAATGATCGTGGTCAACTACAATAAGCCTGATGTTTTTTATTTCAAAAGTAGCCGTATAGGACAAAATAATCAGCTGCATGATGGGGATAAGAATAATGATGGGCAGCATCGACTTATCCCGAAATATCTGAATAAATTCTTTTTGTAATATGTAACGTATCGTTCTCAATGGTGTTTGACTTTAATGAAAATTACTCCAGCCGGATACTAAATCGTTTGATGCTTATGCCTACGAAAAGTACTGTCATGGAGAAAATGATAAGTGTTTCTTTCCAAAAACAGGCAATACCAATTCCTTTCAGCATAATGTTCTTAATAATGATGATAAACCATTTCCCGGGCATGATATCGCTCAAAAGCCGCAGAACAACAGGCATATTTGCAATGGGAAATATGAAGCCGGACAGCAATATTGTGGGTAACATCAAGGCAAACATGGAAAGCAACATGGCCTGCTGCTGCGTTTTGCTCACCGTGGAGATAAGTATGCCAAGTGAAAGAGACATAACCAGGAAAAGCAGGCTTTCGCCAAGAAGCAAGGCCATACTTCCATTCATGGGCATACCGAAGACAAACCTAGAAAGTAGTAAAATAATTATCAGGTTGATAAAGGAAAGTACCACGTACGGAATCACTTTGCCGACAATGATAATAACCGGCTTTACAGGCGACACCAGCAATGCTTCCATGGTTCCCAGTTCTTTTTCGCGCACAATCGTA
>JAJRQN010000230.1 GCA_024280235.1 Bacteroidota bacterium
CAGGAGTTTCCTCTTTCTTTTCTTCAACTACGGGAATTTCTTCTTTCTTTTCTTCCGCCTTAGGAGCTTCTTTCGCTTTTTTATCAGCAGCAGCTGCTGCGATTTCATCGGAAGCTTTTTTGGCAGCGGCTGCAGCAGCAGCTTCAGCCTCCAATATTACGGCTTTTCTTTTGTCTAACTCGGCTTGACGTGCCTCCCGAATTTTAGTTTCGGCTTCTAAATGGGTTTTCTTTTCGTTTCGCGATTTCTCTTCCAGACTACTGACTTTGGCAGCAATTTTTGCTTCCTTTTCTTTCATCCAGGCCTGAAATTTCAGCTCTGCCTGTGCTTCATCAAAAGCACCTTTCTGCACACCTTTCATCAGGTGATGTTTGTACAAAACACCTTTATACGAAAGGATAGCCCGTACCGTATCCGTAGGCTGGGCGCCTTTTTTTAACCATGCAAGAGCCGCTTCAAAATCAATGTTGATTTCAGCAGGGTTCTTTGTGGGATTATACATCCCGATTTTCTCAATATACTTTCCGTCACGTGGTGCACGACCATCCGCAATCACAATATGGAAATAAGGATTTCTCTTCTTTCCATACCGTTGCAATCTCATTTTAACTGGCATAACAGTCTAATTTTTAAATAAATAATCTTTTTATAAAATTGGCTGCAAATATCCGAATCTTTTTTTAATTATAAAAACTTTTTTTAGTAAATATTCCTGATATTCTATGTGGCTTCCACTTGTAGCCTTTGTATGCTAAATAAATTGAGGGAATTATTGAAGCTCAGGGTTTCATCTGATACAGACCATTTAAACCATGCACTTCTTTCCATATTTTACCGAAGCGTTTGAAATCGGGATTTGCTTTCCCGATTAATTTTGGCACCCACGCAGCCTGTTCTTCGGTTAAGCCCTGACGGCCATAGAGGTCAACAGCAAATTTGGAGAAATCACGAACCATAAATTCAAAAATCTGATCCACGAGGTCAACATCCATCTTCAGGATATTTGCTTCTTCCAGAATTAGCTGGCCGTAAACCACGAGGGAGAATAGTTGTCCCACATTGAGCATCAAATCAATATCCTGCTGTTGTTGTTTACCGGCAGGTGCTTTCACAAGCATCATCTTGTAATCTTCAATTTGCTGTTTGAAAATCCGGATATTGGGCGTGTCAAAAAGGTCGTATGCCAAATGATAATCATGAAATTGTATCTTACTTAGTCCGTGAGTAGGTCCCTGATTAAATAAAAAAGTGTCATCAGCAACATCGTCTCGCTGTGGAATCTCAGGATATTCTTTTGGGTTGAACAGGAAATTCTGAATAAATTTGTTTACCAAAGCTACATTCACATGTACTGTTCCTTCGAGTTTGGGCAAAGCCCTAATGTCGCGGGCAGCCAATTCGAAGAAGGAATCTTTTTCAAAACCTTTTGCTGCAATAACATCCCAAAGCAGGTTTACCACATCTTCACCTTCAAGGGTAACTTTCATCTTCACCATAGGATCGTAAAGCAGATACCGGCGATCTTCGTGCGATGCCGAACGCATATAATCAGCCGTACGCATGGCATACATCTTCATGGCTGTCAGTTTCGCATAAGCATCCACAAACATACGCTTTACATGTGGGAAGTCGGTAACATGCATACCGTACAGCATCCGGTTTGAAGCATGGTTGATGGCCTCATACAAAGCATGGGTACACATCCCGATGGAAGCCCATCCCAGATTGTATTTCCCCACATTTACGGTATTAAGAGCAACATCCCAGGCTTCGCTTCCTTTCACCAGCACTTCATCTTCCGAAACAGGATAATTATTTAACCTGTATTCTCCAACATAGTTTTGGCTGTTCACCGTATTTTTCACCAAATCATAATTGGGATTATTATAATTCGCCACAAAAAATACATAATCATCAGAGCCTTCCATCTTTCCAAACGTAGAAACCATGTCGGCGGAATTGGCATTACCAATATAATATTTAGAGCCGTTGGCGACATACGCTCCCTCTTTTACCTTTTTCAAAGACATTTCGGTGGAATACACATCGGCACCATGCTCCCGTTCGCTCAAGCCAAAAGCAAATACGGAACCATTTTGAAGATATTCGGCAGCCCGTCTTCTCATCTTCTTGTTCTTCGACATCCAAATAGGCCCCAGCCCGAGGATACTAACCTGCCATACATACCAATAAGCTAATCCGTAAAAGCCGAGAATTTCGTTAAGTCCCTGAATACGCCACATATCCCAACGTGAATCCTCATCAAGAGCATCAGCTTTCGGCGTTAACAAATGGGCGAAAATTTTGTTCTCTTTCACGAAATCAATAAAATCCTGATACCAGACTCGTTCCCGGTCATCATTTTTTAACTTTGCCAGACCTTTACTTTCAAAAAAAGCGATGGTTTTCAGCATAATTTCCCTGCTATGCTCATCGTGATAATTACGTTTATAGTCGTTTGGATTTAATAGAATCATAAGATATTCGTTTATAGACTATTTATATTTATTGAAAAACCAAATATAGGTCTTTTAGTCTTTGAGAACCGTCTTTTTTACTTAAATTGGGAATAAATTACTCCGGTTTCGCACTAAAAAAAATATCCGGAAGCATAGGTATCGAAGTATTAACCTGAGTTCAACATAAACTTTGCAAACATATCTATTTCCAACTCAGAGGGTCGCGGTGAACCATTTTAGATTGAAAATAAAACCGCTCCATCCCAAAGGATGGAGCGGCAAAACAAATAATTTCTCAATTATGAACAGTACGGGAGACAAAAGGCTCTTAAATCACTCCCTGATCCATCATGGCATTAGCCACCTTAAGGAAGCCGGCAATGTTAGCTCCTTTTACGTAGTTAACATATCCATCGTCTTCGGTGCCATATTTAATACAAGCATCGTGAATAGAAGACATGATGTGATGCAGCTTAGCATCAACTTCTTCGGTAGTCCATGCAAGTTTCATGGCATTCTGTGTCATTTCGAGGCCTGAAACGGCAACGCCGCCGGCATTCACTGCTTTACCGGGACCAAATGGAATTTTTTTCTCATGGAAAAGTGTAACAGCCTCCGGCGTACATCCCATATTGGAAACTTCGGACACGACCATAACACCGTTGTCAATCAGATTTTTAGCATCTTCACCATTAAGTTCATTCTGAATAGCACAAGGCATGGCGATATCGCATTTCACTTCCCAGGGACGTTTTCCTGCAATGAAAGTGGCAGAAGGAAACTCTTCGGCAAACGGCGCTACAACATCCTGATTAGAGGCACGCAACTCCAGCAGATAATCAATTTTCTCACCGGAAATACCGTCAGGATCATAAATATAGCCGTCAGGACCTGAAATGGTAATAATCTTGCCACCCAATTCGGTAACTTTCAGTGCAACACCCCAGGCAACGTTACCGAAACCCGAAATAACTACTTTTTTACCTTTAAAAGTTTCCTTTTGTTCGGCCAGCATTTCTTTTGTAAAATAAACTCCGCCAAAGCCGGTAGCTTCAGGACGGATGAGGCTGCCGCCCCAGTTCAAACCTTTGCCCGTGAGGACGCCCGTATTTTCTCTCGCCAGTTTTTTGTACATACCATAGAGATAGCCGATTTCTTTACCACCAACACCTACGTCACCGGCAGGAACATCTGTTTCCGGCCCAATGACTCTCCACAACTCCAACATAAAATTCTGGCAAAAACGCATAATTTCATTGTCCGACTTGCCTTTGGGATTGAAATCAGACCCGCCTTTTCCGCCACCCATGGGAAGTGTTGTGAGTGCATTCTTGAAAATCTGTTCAAATCCAAGGAACTTCAAAATACTTAGATTCACACTGGGGTGAAACCGTAAACCGCCTTTGTAAGGGCCGATGGCGTTATTAAACTGAACCCTGTAACCGAGATTCTGCTGCACATCGCCATTATCATCAACCCATGGCACTTTGAACATCAATACACGGTCAGGCTCAACAAGACGTTCCACAATCGCAGCCGAGTCAAACTGAGGATTCTCACTGACTACTTCTACAATAGATTCCAAAACCTCTCGTGCTGCTTGTAAAAATTCTACTTCACCCGGATGTTTTTTTTCCAGGTTATTCATAATATTGTTAAGGTCCATTTCCTTAGTTTTTAGTGATTTATTAATACATTGATGAAACCAATTTTTCATTCCTGATTTCGCTGCAAAATTAGATATAATACATACGACCATACCAATTTTCCTCAAAGATACAGTTTTTTTAATTCATCTAAATAGTAAGGATTAGTAACGCTTTAGAACATTGATAATCCATCTCTTATAAGACTTTCTGTGAATAAAAATCCAATTGTTCGCTGAGCAATTCAGGCCTTTATGCGAAAAGCAGTATATTGATTAGACCGCTTTACGTAATTCACTTAGAATAAGCCGGCCAACACACACAATACAGCGTAAAAACGACACAAAAAGCAGAGGTTATATTTTGATTAACTTTGGCCTGCTCAAAAAACAATTCTAATGAAGAAAAATTATTACTTCTTTATACTGCTGACTTCTGTTTTTCTTCTCGGCTCATGCCGGCAGAAAACGGACAGCAAAGACATTAAAATATCTGTTGCAAAAGTACTTTTCCAATCGGTAAACGACTGGAACAACGGAAATATCGCCGCCTACATGCAATGCTATGTACACAGTGACTCGCTGCAATTCGATGGCAACGGGGCCACTACTTACGGTTGGGAGCAGAGTCTGTTGCGTTATAAAAAAGCCTATCCCGACAGGAATGCCATGGGTATCCTCCGGTTTTCAAACATTAAAATCAAAGTCCTATCTCCCACAGCCGCTTTTGTTTCCGGACACTGGGAACTCACCAAAAAAGCAAGTCATCCGGAAGGCCTTTTCACACTTCTTTTTCGGAAAACCCCTGATGGCTGGCGCATTGTTTACGACCACTCTTCTTCTAAAATCCAATAACATGACTTTTGCAGAAAGAACGTTGACATTTTACAAACAACTGACGTTAAGCACCAACTTACCCGAAGGTATTGAAGTTTTAAATCCATACTCCCATGTAGAAACAATGGCTTCGTGCAAAGCCTTTTATACTAAATTTTATAACGATAACAAAAACAGACGTATCCTTTTTGGCATCAATCCGGGACGATTTGGGGCAGGCGTAACAGGAATTCCTTTTACAGACCCTGTCCACCTGGAAAAAGCCTGTGGCATATCCAACAATTTTGATAAGAAACCCGAACTTTCCTCAAAATTTATCTACCTGTTGATTGAAAATATGGGAGGTGTCATCCCCTTTTACAGACATTATTACATTGGTGCTGTCAGTCCGCTGGGCTTTGTCAAAAACGGGAAAAACTTTAACTACTACGATAATCGGTTGCTGGAACACAGTCTCAAACCGTTTATTATAAAAAATATGGTCAGACAAGTGGCGCTTGGCATCAACACGGATAAGTGTTTTTGCCTTGGAAATGGTAAAAATCTGGCTTATTTGCAAAAACTAAATGCCGAATTAAAAATATTCGGAGAGATTGTTTCTCTTCCTCATCCACGATGGGTGATGCAATACCGACGAAAACAGCTTCAAAAATATCTCGACGAAATAAGCAGAAAACTGAGTATATAATATGAAGCTCTTTTTACTTGTTACTGCCATTTTCCCTACGGAATCTGCCACAATACAAATACAAATTTTATTATATATTTCAAATGTGTATCGTTATTTGTTAACCTGTTTACAACCTCAGACACTGGCATAATTTATGATTGGAAGCACACATGTTTCATTAAAAAAATCAAAAAAATGGTACTTCCCACAAATTTAAAACATGTCGCCAGCGAAGCAGAGCTGAATCAGATTTTGAAAGACCACGAAAACGTTATGGTTTGCTGTGGCCGTATGGGGCCTATGTGTGTCCCCGTTTACGCCAGTATGGAAGAGTTGCAGGATGAGTACACCAATGTTGAATTCCGCGATATGCTCTTTGACAATCCTGAGGCAAGAGTCATTCGCGAGCTTCCCCAATGCCGTGGTTTCATGGGCCTTCCCTTCACCATCTACTATAAAAATGGCGAAGTAGTTGCAGCCACCGGCAGTATTCAGACTAAAGAACAGATCGCTGAAATTCTGGATCGGGAATTTAAATAATATTTCTACTTTCGTGTGGTGAACAAAATTGTTTACCACACGAAATCTTAAAATTTGATTCCATGGACAACAATCAATTTGATGTCATTGTGCTGGGAGGCGGGCCGGCAGGCCTCACTGCCGGAATTTATCTCGGTCGCTCCAAAGCCAAAACGCTCATTCTTGACACCGGCATGCCCGGCGGACAAATGATACTCACTTACGAAATAGCCAACTATCCGGGTGTGGAGAGCATTAGCGGTTACCAGCTTGCATCGGTTATGAAAAAGCAAGCCAAAAACTTCGGATGCGTCATCAAGTCGAATGTAAAGCTGTCAGACTTGCGTTTGGATGGCAAACAAAAAAAGGTAACGTTGGAAAACGGTGATACTTTCAATGCTCCTGCTGTCATCCTTGCTACGGGCGGACGTTCACGCATGCTGAATGTTCCGGGCGAAAACAAATTTAAAGGTCGCGGCATCTCCTATTGTGCTACCTGCGATGGTGATTTCTTTCAGGACAAAGAAATTATTGTTGTCGGAGGTGGAAATTCAGCTCTTGAAGAAGCTGTTGCACTTACTAAATATGCGAGCAAAGTAACCATCCTCCACGAATTTGACCATTTTCAGGCATTTGAACATGCTGTGGAAGAAGCTAAGGCGAACAAGAAAATTGATTATATCATGGAGGCACATATCACTGAATTTTTTGGTAATGAAAGCCTTCGTGGGATTAAATATAAAAATCTGAAAACCGGTAAAATCAATCAGAAAGCAATTGATGGCGTTTTCATTTTTGTCGGTTATGAAGCCAATACAAAAACTCTGCAAAACGGAATTGTTAAGCTAAATCAATGGAATGAGATTGTAACGGACGAAGACCTGAAGACTAATCTTGAAGGCGTTTTTGCAGCAGGAGATTGTCGTGCCAAACGTTTCCGTCAGATTACCACTGCCGTTTCAGATGGAACTATTGCAGCACTGAATGCGCTGAACTTTATTCAAAATTGAGAAAACTTCTGAACTTCAGAATACGTTTTTGATTTTTTAGAAATTCATCTACATTTGCGCCTTAATTTATGATATGTTTGAACATGCTATTATCGGCCCCGATCAGGCGTGGATGTTGTGGGCTATCCTTGTAGGCGCCGCCACCTTTGGTATTTGGGCCGAACAATACACCAAATGGGGAAATAAACTCTCAGCAGTCGTTATCTCCATTCTTATAACATTTTTACTGTCAAATCTTTACATAATACCCACACAGGCAGCAACTTACGATATCGTTTGGTCATACCTCGTCCCACTTGCCGTTCCACTGTTACTTTTTAAAGCCAATATCCGGCGGATTATCAAAGAAGCCGGACCTACGCTCATAGCTTTTGGTATTGGCGCCGCAGGAACTATTGTGGGTACCATTATCGCATTCAGGACAATTCCATTGGGTGAAGAAGGATGGAAGCTGGCAGGAATTTTTTGTTCGACTTATATTGGCGGTTCCATGAATTACGTGGCTACTTCCGAAGCACTACATTTGCATTCGAGCGATTTACTCACGGCAGGTGTCGCCGCCGACAATCTCGTAATGACCATTTATTTTCTCATCCTTTTTGCTTTGCCGGGAGTAGGTTTTCTGAGGAAACATTTCAAAAACGAGCATCAGGAAAGGGTGGAAAGCATGGAGGTAACAGATGACTTTGAAGAAAATGATGAGGAGAAGTCAAACCTGCTCGACATGGGAAAAGCATTAAGTATAGGACTCCTCGCTGCTGCCATCAGTTTTTATTTGCAACACCTTATCGGGATACAGGGAAGCGCTATTCTGATTATTACACTCCTTGTTGTTGCTGTGGCCACACTATTTCCAAAACAGATGAATGCTATCCATGGCGCCGACCAAATTGGCACTTTTCTTATGCAAATCTTTTTTGCGGCCATTGGTGCCAGCGCCAACATTTTCGTAGTTATGAAAGTCGGTCCCATATTGTTTCTCTTCGCCGGATTAATTTTATTCGTTCACCTTATATTTATTTTGGTTTTCGGGAAGCTTTTCAACCTCGACCTGGCCGAAATTGTCATTGCCTCCAACGCCAATATGGGCGGCCCTACTACTGCTGCCGCTATGGCCGTAGGACGCCGTTGGAAGTCGCTCGTTATCCCCGCTATACTCTGTGGTACACTTGGTTACGCTGTCGCTACATTTATTGGCGTGGGTATGGCTTATTGGCTGCATTAATCCGGATTCATAATTAGTGCTTGTCAGAAAACGGCAATCTCTTTTCTGATTCAAATCGGAATAAGTTGTTAAGCTTATCTTCAAATCAGTCGTTTACATAACACTCTGACACCAACCATTTTACTTAGCAAGATGGCTTCTTCGTTTATTTAAATCAGGCACAGTAAACATCCCTTTTTCCATATCACAATATGAATAGAAAATATCTTATTTCCATGCTTTCGTTCATGACAAACCGGATATAAAATCCCGGTTGCCTAAGAAATTTGGGTTACAAACCCTGATGAGCGTAAGACTAAATTCACAAAATATTTCAATAAAACGGCTGAATAGTTACAGCGTATTTAAAATCCTTATAAATAGGTAACCCGAAATTAAAATCAGTAAATTACTTAGAAAAAAAATTCTGTGAAAATTGTAATTTCGTGCAAAATTTTAAGAAACATAAAAACGTTAATTATGGCAAAAGTGAAAGGAGCCATCGTAGTTGACATTGAGAAGTGTAAAGGTTGTGGTGTTTGTGTTCCGGCCTGTCCCACCGATGTGATTGCTTTGGCAAAAGAAGTGAACGGCAAAGGTTATCATTTTGCTTTTATGGAAAATCCGGATGTTTGTACCGGCTGCACCAACTGTGCCGTAGTATGCCCTGATGGTGTGATTACCGTTTACAGGGTAAAAGTTCAATAATTTTCAAAAAAAATAAAACAAAAAGATATGGGTGAATTAAAATTAATGAAAGGTAATGAAGCCCTTGCCGAAGCCATTATTCGTGCCGGCACAGATGGCTATTTCGGTTACCCTATTACCCCACAGTCGGAAGTTTTGGAATACTTAATGGCTTCCAAACCGTGGGAGACAACAGGAATGGTTGTATTACAGGCAGAAAGCGAAGTGGCTTCCATAAACATGTTGTACGGTGGAGGCGGAACCGGTAAAAAAGTCGTTACTTCATCCTCCAGTCCGGGCATCAGCCTTATGCAGGAAGGCCTTTCTTATATCGCCGGCGCTGAAATCCCGATTTTAATCGTAAACGTTGTTCGCGGTGGTCCGGGACTTGGTGATATTCAACCGGCACAGTCCGACTATTTCCAATCGACAAAAGGAGGCGGACATGGTGATTACAGACTTATCGTACTGGCTCCTTCCTCAGTTCAGGAGATGGCTGACTTTGTCCCCGTTGCTTATGATTTGGCTTTCAAATACAGAAATCCTGCCATGATTCTTTCCGATGGTGCTATTGGACAAATGATGGAAAAAGTTGAATTTTTTGAACCTGTACCCCGTCTGAAGGATGAAGAAGTAAAAGCGCGTTACCCCTGGGCTACCAATGGGAAACCTGTAAATGGCGAAAGAAGAATCCTGACTTCGCTGGATTTAGACCCTCAAAAGCTGGAAGATCACAACCATCATATCCAGGAAAAATACCGGAAAATTGAAGAAAATGAAGTGCGATATGAAGCTTTACAATGCGATGATGCTGATTATATTCTGGTAGCCTACGGAACAAGTGCACGCGTTTCGTTGAAATCAGTAAAATTGTTACGCGAAAAAGGGATCAAAGTCGGTCTGCTGCGTCCCATCACGCTGTGGCCTTTCTGTACGAAAAAAATCCGGGAACTCGTTGGACAGGGTGTGAAAGGCTTTCTCTCGGTAGAGATGAGTGCCGGCCAAATGGTAGAGGATGTCCGGTTAGCTGTAAACGGAAAAGTGAAAGTTGAACATTTTGGGCGTCTTGGCGGTATGATTCATTCCCCCGAAGAAGTTGTAGAAGCCCTTGAACAAAAAATTATAGGAGGATAAGCCATGTCAAATATAGCTATAAAAGATATTATTAAACCGGAAAATCTGGTCTATCAAAAGACTAAGCTGATGACGGACAAACCGCTCAGCTACTGTCCGGGATGTGGCCATGGCACTACCCATCGCCTCATAATGGAAGTGATTGAAGAGTTGGGAAAAGAACATGAATCTATTGGCGTTGCTCCGGTAGGTTGTTCGGTTCTTGCTTACGAATTTATGAATGTGGACATGCAGGAAGCTGCTCACGGCCGTGCTCCGGCCCTCGCCACTGCCATAAAAAGGCTGTGGCCCGACCATCTCGTATTTACTTACCAGGGTGATGGCGACCTCGCAGCCATTGGAACGGCAGAAACCATTCATGCCTGCAACCGCGGTGAGAAAATTGTCATTATTTTCATAAATAATGGTATTTATGGTATGACCGGAGGCCAGATGGCGCCTACTACTCTGCCGGGGATGAAAACCTCCACCTCGCCTTACGGCAGAGATGTCGAACTAATGGGACATCCTTTGAAAATTACAGAACTCGTAGCTCAGCTCCCTGGCACTTATTACGTTACGCGCCAGGCTGTTCACACACCATCAGCTGTTCGTAAAGCTAAACGAGCCATAAAAAAAGCTTTTCAGAACCAATTAGACAACGCACCCGGATTGTCGTTTGTTGAGGTTGTTTCCAACTGCAACTCCGGATGGAAGATGAATCCGGTGGATTCCAACATTTGGATGGAAGAAAATATGTTTCCTTTTTATCCCCTTGGCGATATTAAATTAGAAGGCCGGTTGGTAAAATAGGTTTAATTTTAAAATGACAAAAAAATGACTGAAGAAATAATTATTGCCGGTTTCGGTGGACAAGGTGTTCTTTCCATGGGAAAAATTCTGGCTTATTCGGGAATTATGCAAGATCAGGAAGTAAGCTGGATGCCATCTTATGGCCCCGAAATGCGCGGCGGCACAGCCAATGTTACCGTGATTGTCAGCGACGAGCGCATCAGCTCACCCATCCTTAGAGCTTATGATACAGCGATTATCCTGAATCAGCAATCCATGGATAAATTTGAACCCGAAGTTAAACCCGGTGGCACATTGCTTTATGATCCAAACGGAATATCACGACATCCTTCCCGTAAAGACATTAACATTTTCAAAGTAGAAGGTGCAAAAAAAGCTGCTGAAATGGGTAACACCAAAATTTTCAATATGATTGTGCTGGGTGCCTACCTGAAAATCAAGCCCATTGTAAAACTTGAAAACGTTGTGAAAGGATTGAAAAAATCGCTTCCCGAACGACATCATAAACTTATTCCCCTGAATGAAGATGCCATCCTTCTCGGTATGAAAAATGTGGAAGTAGTTCAGGAAGTTTAAATTGCACTTCCAAAAATTAACCTGTATAAAATTAAAGCCGGCTCAAAAAGCCGGCTTTTTTTGTCAATATTTTTAGCCGGTTCCCGGAAAATCATACAAGCTAAGTATTTGTCAATATTTTTTCTATTTTTAACTTTTAAAAAACTTAACCCAATGGAAAAACAAAATACACAAGAAAAAATTGATCGACGCTCCCTCATTGCAGGCTTCTCAGGGAACATTCTGGAATGGTACGATTTTACCGTTTATGGATTTTTTGCCACCGTCATCGGAACACAATTTTTTCCACAGGAAGACAAAATAGCCCAACTGCTTTCCACCTTTGGCATTTTTGCCGCCGGTTACCTCATGCGACCCATTGGGGGAATTATTTTTGGACATATTGGAGACAAGCAGGGAAGGAAAAAAGCGCTTTTAATATCCATTCTCATGATGGCTATTCCAACTACACTCATTGGATTTCTTCCTACTCACGCAAGTATCGGATGGTATTCCGCTTTGCTGCTGGTAATTTTAAGGCTGTTGCAGGGGCTTTCGGTTGGAGGCGAATTTACCGGCTCCATCTCCTTTCTTGTGGAAAAGGCTCCTACGGGTAAAAGAGGTTTTTTCGGTAGTTGGACGACGTTTGGGGTTTTTGGCGGAATGCTCCTTGGAGCAGGCATAGCAGCAATAATTACCGCCGTTTTTACCACCAAACAGGTAAATGATTTCGGCTGGAGAATCCCGTTTTTGCTTGGCGCCGTCATAGGTATAGCCGGCCTTTACCTTCGGAAAGACATGAGTGATGATGAACGCTTTAAGAAAATAATGGAAGAAAAAAGAACTTACAAAATACCTCTCACAGAGTTTTTCGCACATTATAAAATGCAATCATTCAAGATTATTATGATAAGTTGGGCTTTTGGCGTTTCTGTTTATCTGATTTTTATATTCCTTCCCTCCTATCTCCACACATTTCTCCATATAAAACTTGATGATGCCCTCTCTATTCACACCATTGCTATCATTTTTATGATGCTCATAATTCCATTTTTCGGCTATCTGAGTGATAAAATTGGGAGAAAGGTTGTTCTTTTTATTTCATTAATTGGCTTCGTGGTTTTTTCATACCCGCTGTTTTTGTTAATGTTTGAGAAAACTTTTTGGGCTATTCTCGTTGCCATGCTGTTATTTTCCATTTTAGAAGGCCTGTTTCAGGGAGTTATCCCCGCAATAATGACAGAGGCATTTCCGGCAAAGGTTAGATACACCGGGCTTTCGGTAAGTTATAATATTGCACTGGCACTGTTTGGGGGCACTACTCCGCTTGTTTCTGTCTGGCTGATAAAGATTAGCGATGGCAATGTAATGATGCCGGTCTATTACCTGATTGGTTCTGCTATCATAGCCATCATAACCTTGCTGTTTATGCCGGAAACTTATAAAAAGGAGTTAGATTAATATAACTGAAAATGCAAAAACTGAAGAAATTCTTTATCAACGGGCAAAATATAAGGTTTTTGGTGCAGGCCGGATTTTTGCTGATAATTTTGTGGATAGGTTATCGCTTTTACGATTTTGTGAACTTTTATGCCACAGGCGGCTTGAAACCTCTTGTTACACGGCCTCCCGGCGTGGAAGGATTCCTTCCAATAAGTTCGTTAATGGGGTTGCGTTACTGGCTGTTGACGGGCGATTTCAATCCTGTTCATCCTGCGGGAATGGTGCTCTTAGCCGTTTTTTTATTTACAGCTGTTTTTATGAAAAAAGGATTTTGCGGTTGGATATGTCCCGTGGGATTTTTTTCAGAATACACCTGGAAAACGGGGAAAAAGCTTTTCGGCAGAAATTTTAGCCTTCCCAAATGGCTCGACTACCCGTTACGTTCGGTAAAATACATCCTCATGATTTTTTTCGTTTATGCTGTCCTCACCATGAGCATTCCCGATTTAAAAGCCTTTATCTACGGTTCGTATAATAAAATTGCCGATGTAAGGATGCTATTGTTCTTTACTCAAATGAGCCGTCTTACATTCTGGGTATTAATCAGCTTGTTTGTCCTTTCTGTTTTTGTCAAAAATTTCTGGTGCCGTTATCTTTGTCCTTATGGCGCTCTTCTGGGATTTCTCTCAATATTCAGTCCGTTGAAAATAACACGCAACCCGGAGACGTGTACCGGATGTGCCGATTGCACAAATGCTTGCCCTGCCAACATAAAAGTGCATACACTACAACGCATCCGTTCAGACGAATGCATGTCGTGTGTGGCCTGTGTTGATGCCTGTCCCGAAAAAGACACCCTGAAACTTCGCTTTCGGAAAAAATCCAAATTTCATTTACCGATATGGGGTTATGCAGCTATACTTGTGGGGATATTTTTATTATTCACCATTACGGCACAGGTTACAGGCCACTGGAAAAACAATATCCCCCAAACGGAATACCATCAGCTTATAAAACGTGTTGATAATGTAAGTGCAGAACACTGATACTCTCTTCTAAACCTGCAAAAGAAAATTAATTGTACAATTTCCAGCTGACACCGAGATAAAAGCCGCCATCAGCTGCCGGATATCCGGGAGAATTGTAATAATAATTATTCCCAAAAAAGCCCAGCAGGTTTTTTCCCTGTAAAAAGAAACGGAAGCTTTTTATTTTCATGGATGCATAAGCATCGAGATAGAGATAATCACCTATTTTCTTTTCGTGCTGTGTATAAAAAGCTCTTAACTCCGGCATATAAGCATCAGCATAATAGCTTGTATAATAAGAAAGCTGAAAACCGGTTTGCAGATGAGCAGCGCCTTTGAAAATCCATTTTTTAAAAAACAAATCCATCTTTCCCGTCAGCAAAGGCAGATGCAGAAAAGCAGCCATTGAGGTTGTCTGATAAACCGCCCGCAGGTTAATACCAAAATAATGCAAAGGAATGGTGCCGGAAACATATAGCTGCATAACGCTTCCCGGGTTGGCAGCCTGGCGGGGCAAAACCGAATCATCGAAATAAGTATAGTTTCCCAGCGACCGGAACGTTGCCCCGGTACGAATAGTTTTATACCGGTATTCGCCCGTAAAACTAAAAATCCGTTCTTTTTGCAGGCTCAAATTCCAGTTGAACCGGTTTGAGCTGTATTCCGAAAAGTACCAGGCAGGCTTTCGGTTTACAAATAACACATTAAAATAAAGTTGTCCGATATTTTTCTCCACCGAGCCAAGATATTGTAGCAGACTACCTTCGATTTTTAAATCGCCACCGTTGTAACCTCCCAAAACCATTTCTGCGGAAGCATTCAGAAAGCTACGTTTAAAAAGTTTTAACGCTATACCGCCAAAAGGGATAAGCTGATTGTTAAAATATTTCACCGAATCATAAGGAAGTCTCTGCGCAATATGGTCGTAATTGGCCCCGAAATAAGCCCTGAAAACCTTGCTGAGCTTATCTTCATTATACGCAAGAGAAGACCACAGTAATCGGTTTCTTATCCTAAGCTGGAATACTGAATCATAGGTATTTACAGTATCAAAAACAGTTGGGAAATTTTCATAAAACAGCGTATCTGCCGTTTCCTGATACGTATAAACCATCTGGTTTCGTTGATATTGAAATGAATATGAAATGCTTCCACCGGCAAGTTTCCGTGGCGTAGAGTCTTTACGCATTCCGGGCTTTTGCAAATTAAAGTATTGTCCGATATAAAACCCGGAGGACCTCTCCAAATTTCGGCCGGTTTTTAATGCTACGGGAATTACGCTTCTGTCTTTCTCCAGATTTAGATTGAAAAGGCTGTCTACTGTAATTCCTCCGTTTTCACGAACAATCACCTTGTTATGAAGATAGTTACCGATAATTGCATAGCGGTTGTTTTTCGTATGATAACGGCTGGTAAAATAGACGTACTTGTTATCCGATTTACTGTTGGCATACAGGCTGGGAGAATTAACAAGATACAGATCGACACCAAAAGTAAATTGCTTCGACATTTTGCGGGCAAAAGTTACACCGAGACTTTGTTCTTTTTTCGGCCCCATAACGTATTGCAACTCTGTGAATGGCCGCATAAGTTTGTAATACCTTACCTGATTGTTGTAACACATGTAAGGGGCAAAAACATGTGATTTCATCTCATATCCCACATTAGCAGCAGGAGTAAAAACTCTGTTGTAAGAAGCCAGTCCAACGTTACTCAACGTATTATACATTTTATTTTTTGTGTCAATCGGGGAATACTGATGAAAATAGGTAAGGGTAGTATCCACATAAACAAGATTGCCGGCTTTCAGGCTGTCAAGCGAACCGGAGAAATAATAAACCGAAGTACTGTCTTTGGCAAGTTGTGTCGAATCACGGGAAATAGTTGCCGAATCACTTTGCGCCATGGCAGGCGTAACTGCAATGAAAATCAGCATAAAAAGAAACAAAAAATACAATTTTCCCTCAGAAAAAGTCACATCCGGTTTTTTTAGATTTCAAGGGTCAAAATTAGGGAAAAAGGGATTAAAATCTTTAAAATATTGATTTAATATTGGAGAGCCTGCTGAGAAGTAAATGGTCGGCTATTACCAATGCAGCCATGGCCTCCACAATAGGAACGGCACGCGGGACGACGGTTACATCGTGGCGTCCTTTTCCTTCTAAGACAATCTCATTTCCTTCTGTATCAACCGAAGGCTGGCTTTGCATCAGTGTGGCGATGGGTTTAAAAGCCACTTTAAAAAGAATATCATTTCCGTTGGAGATACCTCCCTGGATACCACCTGATCGGTTGGTCTTTGTGGAAAGTCCGTCATTTTGCTTAACAAACAAGTCGTTATGCAGGGAACCTTTCAAGCGGGAACCTGCAAAACCGGAACCTATCTCGAAACCTTTCACTGCGTTGATACTCAGCATGGCTTTGCCGAGGTCGGCATGTAACTTGTCAAAAACCGGTTCACCCAATCCGGCAGGAACATTTTTGGCAATACACGAAATGGTTCCCCCCAGCGTATCTCCCTCTTTAGCCGTCTTTTCCAAAAGGCGCAACATCTTATCTGTCGTCTCTTTATCAGGACAACGCATGGGCGAATCTTCTGTTTTGGACAAATCAGACGAATCATAATTTTCAGGAAGAGACACCTCCCCTATGCTATGTACAAAAGCTGAAATTTCAATACCGGCTTCCTTCAGCAACATTTTAGCAAAAGCGCCTGCCACCACACGGGCCACCGTCTCGCGTGCCGAAGAGCGTCCGCCACCACGATAATCGCGAAAGCCATACTTTTTGTCGTAAGTATAATCAGCATGAGAAGGCCGGTACGCCTTTTTGAGATGCGAATAATCGGTAGAATGCTGGTCTTTGTTCCAAACCAGAAAGCCTATGGGCGTGCCGGTGGATTTTCCCTCAAAAATACCGGAAAGCACCTCCAACCTGTCGGCTTCCTGTCGTGCGGTAACCCATTTCGACTGCCCGGGACGTCTTCTGTCTAACTCTTTTTGCACAAAATCCAGATCAATCTTCACACCGGCAGGGAAACCATCTATTACTCCGCCAATGGCTTTTCCGTGCGACTCGCCAAAACTTGTCAACCGTAAAATTTTTCCAAAACTATTTCCTGGCATATCCGTTATTATGTATTAATTTTGTAAAAGTAAAATAAAACCTTAATTCCGCAAGGCTGTTGGGTAGCTAAAGTTTGAAGTGTGTGCCGCGTGCACTTGTTACAGTAAAAAGATTCTGACAGGCATTGTCAATAATAGCAGGTAATTCACACTTACAGCAGGAGGAGTTTTGCAGATTTACGGGAAAAAATTAAAGCAACATCATTAACCAAAACGAAAACGAAAAAACAGATGAGTAATTTCTTAAAAATTGTAATCATTTTTGCAGCAGGCTTTTTTTTAACGTCCTGCAATACCAATACGAAAAGCGACCCTTATTACAAAATAAGCAGCCAGTTTAAACAATATTGTGTTTTTCAGAAACAGAGTAAATGGACTTATGAAAATGATCAGGACAATAATCTGCACGACCTTATTATTAAAAATGTAAATGATTATATCGGCTTTCATGCAGGCGACAATCAATCCGGCCCTTACAGTTTTGATGTTGTGGATATGTTTTACGATACTACAAACAGCCTGCATATTCATAAAGTCTCTATCAACGCCGGTAACCCAACTACGGGAAGCGGAGATATGAATGGCCTATACTGGCTCTTTTTTAGCGACCAGAATTACCTGCTGGCTTTCGCCCCTGGATATCCTATGGGTGTGGAACAACGACTTGGCTCCAAACCCGGCCTTTATACCAATATCGAAAAGCTAAACAGCTATACTGTGAATGGTAAAGACTATACAGATGTATATCACACGCAGGTTCGCAAAACAGAAGGAACACCAGATACCGTCAACTATCAGTTCTATTTTGCGCCTCATTACGGGCTGATAAAATGGACAAGGCGGGTCAATGGGAAAACCACAAGTTTCAGCCTTGCACACGCTAACCTGATTCAGCAATAGTATTCTAAGAGGTTGAAAAACCGAAAGCCCTTCCGGAGATTTCAGACAGGGAATTTTATCTTACTGTTTTTCTCAGTCTAAACCAATGTGCAAGGCGCCAGATAGTCCCGAAAACCAGTAGAAAAAAGGCAAAGAAAATAAGAAGCCATTTTATAAAAGTTACCGTACCGCTTATCTGCACCAGCCATTTCTGCATGTGAGGAAAAGAGAGTATGCTTATGCGAAGCAGGATGTTTTCGGCATAGTCGAACAAAGTGGCTAAGCACGGAACGTAAACCATCTTCCAAAGAGGTGTCTTTTTATACACCAAAAAGAGCAGACTTGCCAGCAAAGTTGAATACACCAGAGGATAGAACATGTCAACCCACTGAAGCTGCAGGTACATTTCGCGGCCCTCAGCGCCATAATGCCAAAACATATTCTGTAACTGCGGAAAAGTGTAAAACATCCGGGCATCCGGAATCCCCATTCCTCCCGAAAGCGCCCCTATTTTCTCCACACTAAACGGAAAAAGTCCGTGAAACGCAAACATGAAAAAAACCTGAAGCGCAACAATGAGCCACAGCCACCCTCGTTGCGAGACATGAGACAGATAAGAAACCATTTGCTTTTTCACGAAAGCTTTGTTTAGTTTTTTGAATACTCAGGCTAAAATAAGGAAATATTATCAACCATCCGGCACAATACAAATCAAGTCAAAAATCCCTATTTTCGCCATACGATGCAAAAAATTGAAAAAAACAGACAATATTACAAGTTTGCTGCCTACGGTTTCCTGAAAAATCTGCGTTTCTATGAAGCATTTCTCATTTTGTTTTTTCTTGAAAAAGGCATTGACTACCTGAAGATTGGACTGCTATATTCCGTCCGCGAGATAACCATCATGCTGTTTGAAATTCCCAGCGGCCTGGTAGCTGATGTCCTTGGGCGCAAAAAAACGCTCATCGCTTCCTTTTTGGTTTATATCCTATCTTTTGTAACATTCTATTTTTCAAATCATTTCGGGCTTATGCTCGTTGCAATGGTACTTTTTGCTCTCGCAGACGCTTTCCGTTCGGGTGTTCATAAAGCCATGATTTTCCAGTATTTGACACGCCGGGGCAGAGCCGGACAAAAGACAGATTATTACGGACATACACGGTCGTGGTCGCAGACCGGGTCAGCCATCGCCTCCCTCGCTGCCGGTCTTATGGTTTTTCATTACGGCAGCTACCGGATCATATTTGCCATTTCGGTAATTCCCTATTTTCTCGACATGTTGCTTATCTGGAGTTATCCCGGCTATCTCGATGGTGAATTCGACACAAAAAACAGGAAAAGCGTTGGAGAGAAATTTGCCGAAGTATGGAAAGCTATCGTATCGAGTCTCCGGGAATTCAGTCTGTTGCGCATCCTTTTTAGCCTGTCTCTACATACCGGCTACTACAAAGCGGTAAAAGATTATATACAACCCGTCATTGTAAGTCTTGCCATCACTTTGCCATGGCTGCCACTCATGCGCGAAAAGCAAAAAAGCGCCCTTATGGTTGGCGTCATTTACTTTTTACTTTACCTGCTTACAGCACAAACTTCCCGCTCTTCCGGCCGGTTTCTGAAAAAGTTCGCCCATTTTGGCCGCCCCATGAACCTGACTATGGTCGCCGGTATTGTGCTGGGGGTTGCTGCTGGCATTTTTTACCTGTTCCAATGGTACACTCTGTCCATTATGGGCTTTGTGCTTATCATGCTCAACGAAAATCTCAGGAAACCCATTGGCATCGCATTTGTTACCAACGAATCAAACGACAAAGCTGCTGCATCGGTTCTTTCCATTCAATCACAGGCACAATCTCTTTTTGCCGCCATCTTTGCCTTTGTCATTGGATGGGGTGCACAACTTGGCGGTCCCGGTACAGGCATTATTTTTGGTAGCGGGATGCTCCTCCTGCTCCTTCCACTTTCGCTCCTAAAGAGAACGTAATTCACTGAGTATCAATTAATCAATGTGGGTTTGATTTTGGAAATACATGATAAAACCTGTGAAGTTAAAGAAAAAAAGCCCGTAACGCAGTAACGCACAGGCTCTTGATTTATCAGATTATTTTTTCTTACAGATGAATCACTTCGCCGTAAGCAGCAGCAACAGCTTCCATAATGGCTTCCGACATGGTGGGATGCGGATGCATCGCTTTAATGATTTCTTCTCCGGTAGTTTCCAGTTTACGGGCTACAACTACCTCGGCAATCATTTCCGTTACATTCTCGCCAATCATATGACAACCAAGCCATTCGCCGTATTTGGCATCAAAGATTACTTTTACAAAACCCTCTTTCTTGCCGGCAGCGCTGGCTTTTCCGGAAGCTGTAAAAGGAAATTTCCCCACATTTATTTCGTAACCGGCTTCTCTGGCCGCTTTTTCGGTAAAGCCCACACTGGCCACTTCGGGACTGGTGTAAGTACAAGCCGGAATATTACCATAATCCACAGGCTCGGCATCCAGGCCGGCAATCTTTTCCACACAGGTAATGCCCTCGTGTGAAGCCACATGTGCCAGAGCAGGCCCGTGGACAATGTCGCCAATAGCATAATATCCGGGAACATTGGTCTGATAAAAATCATCCACGACAACTTTTCCTTTTTCTGTTTTTATACCGGTATCTTCCAACCCGATTCCCTCAAGATTAGTGGAAATACCCACGGCAGAAAGTACCACATCGGCTTCCACCTCCACCATGCCTTTTTTGGTTTTAACACTCACGTTACAGACTTTTCCGGAAGTATCAACTTTTTCCACAGACGAATCCAGCATGACCTTCATTTTGGCCTTTTTGAAAGAACGCGCCAACTGTTTACTCACCTCTTCATCTTCAAGCGGCACCACGTTGGGCAAAAACTCCACCAGCGTAACCTGAACACCGAGACTGTTGAAAAAATAGGCAAACTCGGAGCCAATAGCCCCTGAGCCTACCACCACCATGCTTTTGGGTATTTTTTCAAGGGTAAGTGCCTGCCGGTAACCGATAATTTTTTTTCCATCCTGCGGCAGATTCGGCAACTCTTTGGAACGTGCTCCCGTGGCAATAATAATATGGTCGGCAGTATAATTCTGTTTTTTTCCATCGGCATCGGCAACTTCAATCATTTTCCCGGGTTTCACTTTGCCGAAACCGGCAATCAAATCAATTTTATTTTTTTTGAACAGATATTGCACCCCCTTGCTCATGCCATCGGCTACACTACGGCTGCGAGCCACCATAGCAGGAAGATCGGGAATAATTTTCCCACTGATATTGACGCCATAGTCAGCTGCATGATTGGCATAACTGAAAACCTGCGCACTTTTAAGCAGCGCTTTGGTAGGAATACATCCCCAGTTCAGGCAAATACCGCCAATTTCAGCTTTTTCCACAACAGCCACTTTCTTACCAAGTTGCGCCGCCCGAATAGCAGCAACATAACCACCGGGGCCACTTCCTAATACTAAAATATCATATTTCATTTTATCTGCTTTTTATATTTTGTGTTGCAAAAATACGATTTCAACCACTTCAAAAGCAGATAACCACAAATTATTTTGTTTGATTCTAAATAAAGTAGAAAAACTTTAGCCGATATTTCATAGATTTGTAAAAAAATTGAATATGAAAAAACAAATACTTTTCTTTTTGTTGATTATCTTTACGCTTATAACTGTAGATTCCTGTAAGAATATGACACACAAAACAACAATCCGTTCGCACCTCGTGGACACAGTCGGCTTTGCACAGTATGGCTGGCAGATGGACAGTATTATGAGCCGGATAAAAGAATATCAGGGCAAACAACTGAAAAACCGCACCCAATATCTAACCAAAAAGACCACCAAAGCAGTACTATGTCCACATGATGATTACTCCTATGTTGGTTACCTCTATCCCGCTACGCTAAAGCAAATTAAAGCTAAAACTGTCATCATTTTCGGTGTGGCTCACAAAGCCGCAAAGTTACATTTGGAAAACCAAATCATTTTCGACTCTTACGATTATTGGAAAGGACCTTATGGTAATGTAAAAGTCTCCGACCTACGGGAGAGAATCATGAAAAACCTGCCCAAAGGCCTTTATCAGGTAAATGATTCCATGCAGGCCATAGAGCATTCGGTGGAAGCAGAGATTCCATGGTTACAGTATTTCAATCCCAAAGTGCAGATTGTCTCTATTTTGGTTCCTTACATGTCGTTTGATCGCATGAAAGCCATTGCCGGCCCACTTGCGGAAGCCATCAAAAAAGCTACCGCCTCGGAAAATATGCAGTGGGGAAAAGATTTTGCTTTTGTCCTTTCCACCGATGCCGTTCATTACGGCGATGTAGGCTGGGGCGGACAGAACTTTGCCTTTTTTGGTACTTCCTGCACAAGTTACGCCCATGCCAAAGGACAGGAACTGGAGGTGATGCACACTATCAGCGGATATATCAGCGAAGGTATGATTCATAAGTTTTGCGACCTGACGGTAGAGAAAAACGACTACCACAAGTACAAATGGACATGGTGCGGCCGTTACTCTGTACCTTTGGGATTACTCACCATCAACAAGTTAAATGAAATGCTCTACAATGAGCCGTTGCACGGACAAGTTATCGGCTATTCCACCAGCATTGAGCGGGAACCAATTCCGGTGAGCGACCTGCGCATGGGAGTTACAGCGCCTGCCGATGACCATCACTGGGTTGGTTATGCTGCCATCAAATATTATTAGTACGCCCATGAACCGACTTGAAGAAAACATTGTTGACCAAACGATTACCTTTGTAAAAAGAGAACTTTCCGGCGCTGAAAGCGGTCATGACTGGTGGCATATTTTTCGGGTATGGAAACTGGCAGTACGTATGGCTGAAGAGGAAAACGCTAACCTTTTTGTCGTCAATATGGGTGCGTTGTTGCACTACATTGCCGATGCTAAATTTTATCATGGCGATGAAACTATCGGCCCGGGGATTGCAGGAAAATTTCTAAAATCGCAAGATATTCAGAAAGAAACCATTGACAAAATATTAAACATCATTCGCTTTGTTTCCTTTAAAAACCGTGATGAAGAACCTGCTGACAATTCATTAGAATTGCAGATTGTACAAGATGCCGATCGTCTGGACGCCATTGGTGCCATAGGCATTGCGCGTGCTTTCAGCTTCGGCGGATACAAAATGCGGGAAATGTATAATCCTGACATTCCGCCCAACCCGGGTATGAGCAAAGAAGAATACAAAAAATCCAAATCCACGACCATCAACCATTTTTATGAAAAGCTACTGCTGCTGAAAGAGTTGATGAATACACAAACAGGAAGACGTCTCGCCACAGAGCGTCATCAGTTTATGGAAATGTTTCTCGAAGAGTTCTATGCAGAGTGGAAAGGTACACTTTAGGCAGAAAGTATCCCACCCTGTTTTTACATCTAAACAAATATTTACGTTGCCCGCCCGTTCAGATAACTTCTAAAATCCCAAAACTACCCCACCAGAAATTCCACTTTCGCAACTATTCTTCCCCCAAAGGGAATTACGAAGACAATGGTGATCTATATATCTATCTGATTATAATATACTTACCTATTATGGCCTGAATATTGATATTTGATTTATATCAAAACAAAAAATGAAACAAGCAAGCTTCAGACAGATCAGACAGATATGATAACAAAAGAGACAAACCGCATACAACTTCAAAGCACAGGTACCAAAAAGGGATTTGACGACAAAGATAGACTTATCAAGATGCGCAAACAGAACTTGAAAAACTTAAAAACCAACTTAGACATGATAAGCACCGAGATAACAAAAACCGAACAACTCAGAACAATGTTTTTATCTAATGTCAGTCACGAAATTAAGACCCCTTTAAATGGTATCCTGAGTGCCACCGTATTGCTTCAGCAAAAGTCACTGGACAATGAGGTAAAGGAACTTGTGGACACCATTCATAATTCCGGACAATATTTATTCACCTTATTGAATGATGTACTTGATTACTATAAAGTTATGCTGCACCAGCTAAGTCTCGACCACATAAACTTCGACCTCAGGAATGAGTTGAAGGAGACCTTCCGGATTTTTGAACAGAAAGGAGAAGAAAAAGGGATAGAAATGCATCTGGAAACAGAAGAAAGCCTTCCACATTATTTAATCGGAGATTCCACCCGGCTGAAACAGATACTCTCCAACCTTCTGGACAACGCAATAAAGTTTACCCCCTCCAAAGGGAAAGTTTCTTTAAACATCAAGCCTGTTTCCGTTGTTAATGGAATACATGAAATTGAATTTACAGTAAGTGATACCGGCATTGGCATTGAAGACAAAGATAAAAATGCCATCTGGGAAACCTTCAGTATGGCAGACATGTCATTGACACGTTCAAATAACGGAACAGGACTTGGGTTGGCATTGTCGCGCCAGTTATGCCAATTGTTGGGTGGGAAAATGTATCTGAAGACACAATCAGGGCAAGGCAGCACATTCATATTTACTGTAAAAATGGAAGCAGGAATCCCTCCGGAACAAAACAATAGTAAGCAACGGGGAATACTGGATATTTTACTGGTTGAAGATAACATCATAAACCAAAAACTTACCCAGAAGATATTAATAGACCAAGGATTTCACGTAGATGTGGCCGACAATGGAAAGATGGCAGTTAAGAAATTTAAAGGCCATCGTTACGACTTGATATTTATGGATATTCAAATGCCTGTAATGGACGGTCTGGAAGCCACAAGACAAATAAGGAAATTTGAAAATACAAAGCAATTTCAGCCTGACGAAAGAGTAAAAATCATTGCTTTAACAGCAAATTCACAGCAACAAGACAAAGAAAACTGTCTTGCCGCCGGTATGGACGACTACATTAACAAACCTTTCAATGTAAAAAAGTTTCCACTTATTTTAAGTAACCTTCAAGCCCACCACAGTTAAGATTTTGGTATATTTGCTCATTGAAAAAAATCGCATTTAACCGGAATAAAGTCATCACTATTTCATCAGCACATTTTGTGCACGATGTCTACTCTTCGTTTCTGGCGCCATTACTACCTCTTCTGCTAAAAAAATATGGAATTAATCTTGCTGCCGCAAGCTGGCTGAGTCTTCTTCAGCGTATTCCTTCACTATTCAGTATTGTCCTTGGAACATTTGCCCACAAAATACCATGGCGTCCTATTATTATTCTTGCCCCTTTGGTAACGGCCATCAGCGGTAGCTTGCTTGGAACAGCTCCCAACATAATGCTTCTCGTAATTTTGCTTTTCACCATTGGCATGAGTTCGGCAGTATTTCATGTACCGGCCCCCGTGATGATTAAAATTTTCTCAGGAAATCGTGCCGGAAAGGGAATGAGTTTTTATATGCTGGGAGGCGAAAGTGCCCGTATGCTTGGCCCACTGTTGATTGTCAGTGCCGTTTCGTGGTGGGGACTCGAAGGAACCTGGAGACTGGCCATTCCCGCCATTGTCGCCACCCTTATTCTTTCGTTGACCGTAGAGAAAATTCCATATGAGACCATCGAAATAAAAGATGCGAATTCAATGAGATGGAAAACAACGTTACGAAAATATTCGGGCTTTTTTATTGCCCTAACCATTTACATGTTGTTCAGATCGGTTATGCGAGCTACTCTCTCCACGTTTCTTCCAACTTATATGGTGGGGCTTAAAGGAAGCAGCTTGTTTTATGGTGCATTTTCTCTCTCCATATTACAAGCAACAGCCGTAGCAGGGACTTTTGTTTCGGGCAGCATATCTGACAAAATAGGGAGATTCAACACACTCCTCATTCTGGCCATCATCTCTCCGTTCTTCATGTTTCTTTTTTTGTGGACAGGCCCTGCCCTTCAAATTATCTCACTATTAGCTCTTGGTTTTGTGTTGGCAGCCTCCACGCCCGTATTATTGGCACTGGTTCAGGAACAAGGCTCCAACCAACCGGCTTTGATGAATGGAAGTTTTACAACAATTAATTTTATCAGCGGAGCATTGTCGGTTTTGGCCGCAGGCTATATTGGTGATGCCATCGGATTGGAAAAAACATTTCAAATATCTGGTTATCTTGCATTTATAGCTATTCCGGCCGTTTTCTTCCTGAAGAAACAAAGTCGGGAACAGCATAGCAGCCGATCCGGAAAAACAAACCGCTAAAGGTTATTAACTATTCATTGTAAATAAGTTTCACCAATATGGCACGTAGTATCAGGAATTTCTTTACATTTGCTTTTAAATGGTATAAATTAGTTTGTCAAATCAACATTATTCCGTTATGAAAAAGAAAATACTTATTATTGACGATGAGTTGTCCATACGTATGTTACTGGAGAACTTTTTGAGCAAGACATATGACGTTGTTACCAAGGTAGATGGATTGGAAGTAATGAAATATCTTGAAGGAGGAAATATCCCCGATTTAATTGTTGCTGACATCCAAATGCCAAACCTCAACGGTCAGGAATTATTGGAACAAATAAGAGCAAGTGGTTTCTTCCAGCACATCCCCATAATCGTCCTCTCCGGCATTGAGAGCAGTCAGGAAAGAATTAAGCTGTTGAAAATGGGTGCTGACGATTTTATCGTAAAGCCATTCAATCCTGAAGAGTTGTCTATTCGTATTGAAAATATTATCAGCAGAATCAGCAAGTAGTTTATTTACATGGCCCCTAATCCTAAGGAAAAGATAAAATTGCTGTATATTGGCAGCCAATCTGACATTACCGATGCCCTGACAGAAAATCCCGATGATGTAGAGGTTGTTGTCATGGATAATGGATTGCGGGGTATTGACTACCTGCGAAAGAATAAAGATGTTGATGCCATTATTTCAGATTATAAACTATCAGGTATTCAGGGAGTAAACCTCGCCACATACATCAAAACCAAACTTGGACTTTCCAAAATTCCCTTTGTTTTGCTAGCCTTTGGTGCAGATTCAAATCTAAGAGATACCATTTTGAAAAAGAAAGCAGTGGTTGATGACCTCTATCTTTCCACTCCCAATGCTGAAAGTATCCTTACGCGAATTCGTTTTCTGCTCTTTTATTTAAAAGAGATAAATGAAGCGGGATTATCTGAAATAGCGCCCCAAAATGATTATAAGATACCAATTATTAAAAGACTTTTTGACATTCTTGTATCAGGGAGTGCCCTTCTCATTCTCTCTCCCGTCTTGCTGCTGGTAGCTCTTGCCATCCGTATTGAGTCGAAAGGGAGTGTTATTTACAAGTCAAAACGCGTTGGCACAGGCTATAAAATTTTTGATTTTCTAAAATTTCGATCTATGTACACCGGTTCCGATGCAAAGCTAAAAGAACTGGAACACCTTAATCAGTATGCCAATAATAGTACAGAAGAGACGAGTAGCAGCAGAATTCCACCCTGTCCGAGGTGTGCAAAACTTCCGAAGGACGAGTATTGTTCACCGATACTCTACATAAAAGGTGAAAAAATTTGTGAGTATTGGTACAATGAATTAAAGAAAAAGGATAAAGCTGCAACATTTATTAAAATTGAAAATGACCCGCGAATAACAAAAGTGGGAAAATTCATAAGAAATACCAGTATTGATGAACTTCCACAATTAATAAATGTCTTGAAAGGAGACATGTCAATTGTCGGAAACAGGCCGCTACCTTTGTATGAAGCAGAGCAACTCACCTCTGATGATTGGAGTGCCCGTTTTCTTGCTCCGGCAGGAATTACAGGCCTCTGGCAGGTGGAGTTGAGGGGTAAAGGTGGTGTTATGTCTGAGGACGAAAGAAAGGGTTTGGATAATAAATATGCCTACACTTACTCCCTTTGGGGAGATATTAAACTAATCTTCAGGACAATACCAGCTTTATTTCAAAAAGAAAACGTTTAAAAATTGTTTAAAACTTTTTTAATAACTAATATTCAAAAGATTCAAAAACAAAGAAGAGAACCCGTATTTTTTACAGATTAAACAGAATGACCGCGATGAAAGATAAAACAATAAAGAATCGGCTATTGAACAACATTGGAATGTTGGGTATGCTTGTCATCATTCTTTTCATGGATGGCTCTATTTATGCCCAAAAACGAACCGTTGACAGCTCCATGTTCTTCAATCCGATTACCGACAATATTGTCAAACGTCTTCCTCCGTTGAATGTCCTTATCGATTCGGCAGCTTATAACTCTCCCGATATGCATTATCAGGACTTAAAAGCACAATACTATTATTATGAGCAACTTTCTGCCCAGCGGGCTTGGCTCGAACATTTCAGCCTGAACCTGGACCTGAATCTGGGTAAATGGAATTTCTGGGATAGAAATGCAATTGCACAACAGACCCAATATTATCGCTCAGAATCAATTAGGGATAACTATGCCATTGGATTTTACATTCGCTTCCCGCTTGCCACATTTTTTGACCGGCGAAATCGTATTAAAAAACAGAAAAAATGGATTGAAATTTCTCTCACTCAAAAAGAAATTAACCGACGCTTCTTAGCAAAAGAAGTTATTGATCACTATAACAACCTGGTACAGTATCAAAATTACATCAGAATTTACAACCAATATCAGAATTTTACAATGATGCAGATGAGGATGGCCCAAAATGAATATCTTAACGGAGAAATATCCACAGCAGAATTAACACGTTTGAAAGAAATTCAGACAAGAGGTGCTATTAACTTCCAGCAGGCTATTGCAGAATTTAACAAAGAGTATCAACTTTTGGAAGTTACTACGGGAATGAAATTCAATTTGATAAATATTTTGCGTTAATAATTGAAAAGTTAATGGATTTACTATATTTTATACGACTCTTTAAAAGAAACATCATCATCCTATTCGGAGTACCGTTGTTGCTCTCCGTGGTAGTTTATTATTTTGTGCGCAATCAAGAGAAAGTCTATCAGTCGGAAGCCATCATATATACCGGTATCACAACAGGTTATTCTATTGAATCCACAGTTCAGCGATCCACCGATTTTTTTAGTACAAGTGCACAATTTGACAATATGATTAACCTGCTGAAATCAAGACAGACAGTGGTGGAGACATCGTTACGTCTTTTGGCACAGGACCTCTCGTTAGAATCTTATAACCCCCAATATATTTCAAAAGAAAATTACGAACTTTTACAACAAAGTATCCCTCAGAGAATAAAAGACCTTGTGGTGAAAAACAATAAAAACGGAGTGCAAAGAAAGAAGGAGGAACAGGTTCATCTGTTGGAAAAAGAGATTCATTCGCTTGAAAAAAAAATCAGGAAAAAGAGAAACCTCGCTGCCCGTGAGTCTTCTGCTTTCTCAAATGGCCAAACAGCTCCGAAAAACAATTCATCTAAGGACTACGGTGTGGAAAAAAACTCCTCTCAACCGGCATCAGGTTCAGTTGCTAATTACCTGACACATACTGTCCTGCCCGGAGAGTCACTCTCATCCATTGCCAACCGATATGGCATTTCGCGTGGTGAACTTATTCAACTGAACGGACTGAGCAGCGGAAATGTCAGCGCAGGCCAAAATCTGATTATCAAAAAATTACCTCCCACAGGCTCTTCGAGACAATATCACGTGGTAAAACCAAATGAAAACCTATACACCATTGCCAAACGATATGGAATTAACATCAGCAAACTCAGAGAAATAAATCATCTTGGAAACAAAGGCATTACGGTCGGGCAAAAGTTGCTTATCAGCGGAAACTACATGGAAAACAGCTTTGATAATTCCATAAAACAAGTTTCGCCCGGATACTCTAATGACAACAATGCCGTTGTGGCACAAACATCATCCTCCAACAATAATTCCACTATTAATAATATGCCGGGGAACAGTTATATGAGCGAAGGAAAAGTGTTTGTGAAAGACCCCATCATACCTCCAGGTGTAAAAAAATCAGATTACGAAAAAACAGTGGCAAATCTCAGAAATTATTATGCCTCAAGCGACACAAACTTTATTTACGGATTACTGCATTACGGATTCAATAAACATTATAGCATCAACTCCATCAGCAAAATTCAAATTTACCGAATCAACAACAGCGACCTTGTAAAACTTACATACACCAGCAACGATCCTGGTATTTGCGAACAGACCCTGAAGATTATCTCAAAGGTATTTATGATTGATTACAAATCGCTGAGAGTAAATGAAACCGACCGTGTAGTTAAATATTTTGAGCGGGAAGTTGATTCTGCTGACAAAAAACTTGCCGAAGCAGAAGACCGTCTGTTGCATTTCAACAAATCCAACAACATCATCAATTATTACGAACAAAGTAAAGCCATCGCCATCCAGAAAGAAGCACTTGACAAATATTTTCAGGATCAGCAAATAAGACTGTCAGGAGCTTCGGCCTCGCTACATGCTCTGGAAACAAAAATGACAGCGAGAGATTCTATCTACCTTAAAAGCGATGCCATCAGACAACGAGAAAAAGAGCTTGCCAAAGTAACACAAGATATCATTGTCAACAATCTGGCCAGAAACTATAATAATAAGGTCAAGACAAGACTTGCCCAACTCACCCGTCGACAACAACAATTGCGTAATGAAATAAAGCTGTATGTTGATCAACTCTACCTTTACGGGCACTCTACACAGGGAATATCAGTAAAGAGTCTGCTAGACAGTTGGCTACAGTACAGAATTACTTATGTCGAAGCCCGTGCCGGCCTCAGAGTATTGGCACAACGCAAGTTAGACTTTATTCGCACATACCAGAAGATGGCTCCTCTTGGTGCTATGCTGACGCGAATCCAACGGGAAATTAAAGTTGCAGAGCAGACCTACCTTGAATTACTCCGAAGTTTGAATCTTGCCAAGATGAAACAGCAAAATATGGAAATGTCAACCAATATCAAAGTGGTTGACCCTCCCTTCTTCCCCATTCAGCCCAATCCGTCCAAAACAAAATACATCGTTTTGGCAGCCGGAATTTTTGGATTCTTCGTTGTAGCTCTGCTCATCGTTATGCTGGAATATTTTGACACATCATTAAAAAACCCCAGTCGTGTTACAGAGCAAACAGAAATGCAGCTGGCCGGAGCTTATCCCATTATGTCTTCAAAACATCAGGCAAATGAGCTGTCTCAAATTACTAACAGACTGGTGGACATGATAATACAAAATATCAAACTCAATCTTGGGAAATCTGAGTTCAAACCGGAGAAACCTTATGTTGTACTTATTTTTAGCACACAGAACAAAACCGGAAAAACACTCATTGCCCAAAAGATTATCAACCGCATACGCTCAATGGGCGATAAAGTTCTGTTTTTAAACTACAACGATGGGAGCACACTCGCTGATGAAGAAGACTTTAACTATTCCTATCGTTATGAAATAAAGAATAATTTTATCGATATTGCCAACCTGCAACAGCTAATGGATAATCGTTTCCTGAGAAAAACAAATACAGCATACGATTTTATTTTTATCGAATTGCCCTCCATTATCTATCACACCTACCCTATCAAACTTTTGTCGGAAATTGATTTGGCTCTGTTTGTGATAAAGAGCAACAACAGATACACAAATGCAGACAAAACAGCCATGGGCATCTTTAAGGAAGCTTATAAATCCAAACCGCTTGTCATCCTCAATGAGGTCGAACTCTTTAACCTCACCGATTTAATGTCAGACTTGCCCAAAACGGAAAGGACCAATTTTGATAAGATCAAAAACTTATTAAAATATCCTGCTAAGTATAAAATTGTTTTCAAGAAAGAAGCTTAAAAGGTGAATAATGTACTTGCAAAAATACTTAAGAATAAGAACTTCCTATCTCTCGCAAACAATGGTCTGGTAGCGATATTCGGTTTTTTGGCTTTCTACTTCTCGTCAGAAGCCTGAGTACAAATGAGTTTGGTGAATGGGTTCTGCTGATTACAACTGCTAACTTTCTGGATATGCTTCGCTTCGGGATAACACGAACGGCCATTGTTCGTTTCCTGGCAGGGGCTGATAAAAATGAATCCCAACGCCTGATTGGCTCCAACTACATCATCAACCTGTTTTCGACCCTCATTATTGTAATCATTGTTTTGATAATACGCTATTTTTATTATGATGCAGTTACCAACTCCGGCTTTATACTTTTTTTCAAATGGTTTCCACTGCTGGCATTCATAAACCTCCCCTTCAATAATGCCCAATCGGTATTGCAGGCAAGAATGAGATTTGATTTTATGTTGATACTGAGAGTCATTAATGTTGGAGGATTTATGCTCTTCCTTTTAGTGAATTTCTTTTTTCTACATGTCAGCTTACAAATAATTGTTTATGCCTATCTGCTGGTCAATGTTCTCACCTCAATAGTGGCCATGATTCCAAACTGGGATGGGTACAGATATGTGGGCAAAGTTACACGAGCCACCAACAAAAAGATTCTTGATTTCGGGAAATATTCAACAGGAACACTTATTGGCAGCAACCTGCTCAAAAGTGCCGACACCTTTATCATCGGATTAAGTCCTTTTTTGGGTACCGCAGGCGTAGCTCTATACAGTATTCCGCTGAAACTTACAGAAATTATCGAAATTCCATTGCGCAGTTATGCAATGACTGCTTTTCCGGGGATGTCAAAAGCAAGTATAGAAGGAAATAAAGATCTTGTAAAACATATTTTTTATACCAATGCCGGAGGAATGACCATGCTTATGATACCGGTCATGCTCATCTCTTTTATTTTCGCCAAAGACTTTGTTTATATCCTTGGAGGAGCCGGCTACGAATCCACCGTTGGCATATTTCGTATTTTCACCATTTACGGATTGCTGCTTCCACTTGACCGCTTTATCGGTGTAACACTTGACAGCGTTAACATGCCACGATTCAATTTTTTAAAAGTAGTTTACATGACTTCGGCCAATATTATTGGCGACACACTGGTGGTCTTTGCCTTTTATTATGTAGTAATTACCACAAGTGTTCTGACACTAATCTCGCTACCGGTAAGCAACTTTCATACGCTGGCACAGATTACCCATCATTTTTCTGTTATGACAACTCTTGAAGGAGTGGCCGTGGTTACCATTTTCTTCACCCTCATTGGAATTTTTGTCGGGTATCATTATTTGAAGAGTAGTTTTGATATTCACTTTCGAAAAGTGTTTCAGGGAGGGATTTTATTCTTTAGCGAAAGTATCTTTCGAAAAAAGAGTTAAATTGTTTGCTAAAAATTTATACTTTTAACTTTTAATATTTATTATGCTGGAATCGCTAAAAGATAAGACAGGAGCAGCCAGACTCCAACATCCTTTGGTTATTACTATTATCTTCATAGTAACCATTGTGTTGGGATTTGTTATCGGCAAAGGAGGTATGAAGGTTGCCATTGCCCTTATTATTCTGGTTCCTTTTCTTATCTACCTGAACCGGCTGTTTGTCCATCCTATTATCGGTATCTACTCAACGCTGTTTATGGCTTTTATAGCCATCGGGCTAACACGATACATACAGGGAATTCCATTGGGATTAAGTATTGATGGACTTCTCATCATCACAATTATTGCCGTTTTCTTTCGCAATTTTTTCGATAAAATAGACTTTAGCCTGCTCAACCGCGATATTGTTTACTTGCTAATCATCTGGTTTGCTTATTCAATACTTGAGTTTTTCAATCCACAGGCACTAAGCCGAACAGCCTGGTTTTATGCCATGCGTGGACTTTCTCTTTATCCCCTGCTTGTGGTTCCTCTGGTACTTTTGATTTTTTCACGTCTCAGGCATTTGTATGGCTTTCTTATATTTTGGGCTGCTTTTTCTTTGTTAGCTACTCTCAAAGGATTACAACAGAAATACATTGGACTGGACTTTGCCGAACAACATTGGATTGACACTATTGGTGGTATAACCCACATTGTAAACGGCAAATTACGGATTTTCTCATTTTTAAGTGATGCCGGACAGTTTGGAGCAGCTCAGGGAGCCGCCGGTATTGTTTTTGCAGGTGTGGCAGCTGCCATGAAAGGCTGGAAAAATAAGTTCTTTTTTTGGACAGTTTCCATCTTGTCGTTATGGGGTATGATGCTCTCCGGTACACGAGGGGCAATGATAGTTCCTGCTTTGGGAGGTATTACCTTCGTCATCCTTTCCAAAAGAACAAAAGTCATGCTTGTGGGAGGAATCACTATGGCATTCCTCTATTTTTTCTTTGCTTACACATATATTGGCGACAGCAACTACACCATTGCGCGAATGCGTACCGCTTTTCATCCCGAAAAAGATGCTTCTTATCAGGTCAGGCTTAAAAACCGAGAGATTCTAAAGACTTATCTTGCCGATAAACCTTTTGGTGGCGGAATTGGTTCTGCCGGTAACTGGGGACAACGATTTTCACCTCAGGGCTTTCTTGCCAATGTGGCTACGGATAGCTGGTATGTACAAATCTGGGCAGAGCAGGGTCGTGTGGGCCTTATTCTGCATCTGTTTATTCTTATGTATATCGTCTTCAAAAGTTTTTACCTGATTATGGCACGTGTAAAAACAAAAGAACTAAGCAATATCCTGGGGGCACTGCTTGGAGGGTACGTTGGCATCATAGGTGCCGCCTATGGGAATGGTGTGCTCGGTCAGATGCCTACCGGTATCTTACTCTACATAAGCTGGGCCTTCTTATTTTCAGCACAACAGCTTCAGCGTGAATATGATGCACGGCTTTCTCAGGGTATATCGCCATGGTCATTTGCAGTGAAAGACTAATTAAAAATATGGAAACGAAACAAAATAGCTGGCCTTTGGTATCGGTGGTTACGGTGAATTATAACCAGTCTGAAGTAACTTGTGAGTTTCTGCGTTCCTTTCGGCAGATAAGCTACCCAAAAGTTGAAATTTTTGTCGTGGACAATGCTTCTCCCGACGACCATCCCGAAATTATCAAAGACCAGTTTCCGGAAATAAACTTTATCCGTACAAAGACCAATCTTGGTTTTGCAGGAGGAAACAATGTGGCATTGCCCTATTGCAAAGGCAAATACATCCTTTTTATTAATAATGATACGGAAGTCCCTACCGGATTTCTCGAACCTTTAGTCGAAGTACTCGAAAAAACCCCAAAAGTGGCTATGGTAAGCCCAAAAATTCACTACTTCCATACGCCAAATACTTTTCAGTTTGCAGGATTTACACCTATTCATCCTATTACCATCCGTAACTTCGCCTTGGGCTTTGGCGAAAAAGATGTCGGGCAGTATGATATTACCTGCGAAACAGGCTCTATCTTCGGTGCTGCCATGCTTGTATCAGTTGAAGCTATGAGAAAAGTGGGAATAATGACAGATAAGTTTTTTCTGTATTACGAAGAACACGATTGGGCCGAACACTTTAAGAAAGCCGGATATAAAATCTATTTTCAGGGAAAATCGGTCGTGCTACACAAAGAGGCCATCTCCACGGTAAAAGAGAGTCCGTTTCAAATCTTTTATCTTACCCGCGGTCGTATTCTCTATGCAAGAAGAAATAACCACGGCATTATCAAGCTGATGAGCCTTCTGTATCTCAACCTCATTGCCGTACCCAAACAAATACTACATTATCTCATTAAAAAACGTACTGACCTTGCCAAAGCCAGTATCAAAGCAATGTGGTGGCATTTTACTCATTTTAAAGACATTTCCGGATTGCCAAAACTATCGGAAAATAATTAACGCCTATGGAAATTTTAAAAATTATACTCCTTGTCATCGAAACCATACTTTTTATCTACCTGTTTCTGGCGACTTTTTATATTTTTATCTATTCGGTAGCCGGACTTTTCTACAGGCAAAAACAAAAAGAGAATGTATCCAAAATAAGAAAGTTTGCCGTACTGATTCCGGGATACAAGGAAGATGCAGTAATTGTTCATGTAGCAAAAGAAGCAACCTTACAGAATTATCCCAAAGATAAATTTGATGTTATCGTTATTGCTGATACTTTCAGGAAAGAGACGCTGGATGCACTTCACAAATTACCAATACAAGTCGTAGAGGTGGTTTTTGAAGTTAGCAAGAAGTCAAAAGCACTAAATAAATGTATGGAAATCATTGGCAATGATTATGATGTGGCTTTCATCCTTGATGCGGATAATATTATGAAAAAGGATGTACTGACCAAAGTAAATGCAGCTTTTGACCGTGGCTTTGATGCGGTGCAGGGACATCGTACAGCCAAAAACCTGAATGCGGCCTTTGCCATCCTCGATGCATTAAGCGAAGAAATAAACAACCACATTTTCCGCAAGGGACATCGTGTGTTGGGCATATCCTCCGCATTGATAGGCTCCGGAATGGGTCTCGACTACCCGCTATTCAAAAAACAATGGCTACCATTGACTCCGTTGGTGAAGACAAAGAAGTAGAGTTGAAGATTATTAAAAATGGTTATACAATTGAGTATGTCCACGATGCCATCATTTATGATGAAAAGACTCAGGAATCCGGAAACTTTGTCAACCAGCGGCGGCGATGGATTGCCGCTCAGTTAGATTATTTCAGGAGTAACTTTTTAGACGGCTTCGCATCCTTAATTACTAAAGGTAACTTTGATTATTTCGACAAAGTAATACAGATGATACAACCACCGCGAATTTTACTCAGCGGGATATTGTTTTTTCTCAGCCTTTTGTATGGAATCATCTATTTCCTTCCATACACAGCTCTGAAGCAATACTTTACTCCCGGATTTTATTGGTGGCTGGGGCTATTTGCAGGTACCTCGCTTGCGCTGTTGTTTGCCATCCCACGTCGATTTTATAACAAGCAGACTTTTCATGCCTTGCTTTCCCTGCCAAAAGGATTTATCCTTATGTTTATTAGCCTGCTGAAAGTAAAAGGAGCATCCAAAAAATTTTTACATACCGAACATTCACATTCGGATGAAATAAAACATAACTAGATGAGTTTCAAGTTAAAAAGATACCCGCTCGTTTCTATCATCACGGTCAATTATAATCAGGCCGAAGTAACGTGTGCCTTGCTTGAATCGCTCAACAAAATCACTTACCCTAATCTTGAAGTTATCGTGGTGGACAATCATTCCACCAACGATGACCCTGCAATTATTAAAAAGCGTTACCCGAATATTGTTTTTATCCAAAATCCTATCAACTATGGCTTTGCTGCCGGAAACAATTACGGACTTATGCGTGCACGCGGTGAGTATATCATGCTCCTGAACAACGACATAGAAGTTCCCTCAGATTTCCTGGAGCCACTCATTGCCAAACTCGAAAAGAACCCGGAGATTGGTGCCGTAAGTCCGCGTATCCGGTTTTTCTACCAACCTGATATTATCCAATACGCAGGTTACACTGCAATGGACAAAATAACTATTCGCAATGCTGCCATTGGCTACCGCGAGAAAGATAGGGGGCAGTATAATGAAGACCGCGAAACACCTTCTGCACACGGGGCGGCAATGGTGGTTCCCATGCGTGTGGTAAAAGAGATTGGCCTTATGTCTTACATTTTCTTTCTCTATTACGAAGAAGCAGACTGGTGTGAACGAATCTTGCGAGCCGGATACAAAATTTTTTACGTCGGCAGCTCATATGTACTTCATAAAGAATCTGTTTCGACAGGAAAACTCAGTCCCCTAAAAATTTATTATCTCAACCGAAACCGTATCGTATTTATGCGACGCAACCTGCATGGAAAAGAGTATTATATCGCTTTACTGTATCAACTTTTTGTAGCCATTCCTAAAAATGCTTTCGCTTTCCTGATAAAAGGAAAAATCTCTCTCTTTCTCGCTTATTATCGGGCCATCGGTTGGCATGTCGCCCATTTGTTCTCAAAAGAAATCCATGAAAATCCAATGCTATGACATTAAAAATATGGCATATTATCGAACTCATTGTTTTCGTCTATCTGGCATTTACAGATATTTACCTGTTTATCTTTGCTTTTTCGGGTCTCTTCCCGTTGAAAAGAAAGCACCGAACTTCATTGAAAAAACGGAAAATATTAATCCTCATCCCCGGTTACCGTGAAGATGCCGTCATTATTGATGTAGCCAAAGAAGCACTGAATCAGGACTATGGAACGGAGAATTATGATGTTGTCATCATTGCCGATGGTTTCAAACCGGAAACCATTACAAATCTGAAATCAATTCACGTTCGCGTGATTGAAGTAAACCTTAAATACAGCACCAAATCGCGGGCGCTGAATGCGGCCCTTTCTCAAACCACAGGTCAATACGATGTGGCAGTAGTGCTGGATGCTGACAACGTTATGGCACGCGACTTTCTTTCCCGCATCAACGAGGCTTTTTGCGATGGATACCTTGCCGTACAGGGGCATCGCATTGCAAAAAATCTAAACAGCTCTTTTGCTATTCTCGATGCGGTGAGCGAAGAGATGAACAACCATATTTTCAGAAAAGGACATCGTGTACTTCGGCTTTCCTCGGCACTTATCGGTTCGGCTATGGCTTTCGACTTCCGTTATTTTAAAAAGATGATGAAAAAGGTAGAAGTTGTAGGCGGTTTTGACAAAGAATTAGAAGTCAGGTTATTACAAAAGAAACACAAAATTGAGTATCTTCCGGATGCTTATGTTTATGATGAAAAGGTTCCCAATGCCAAAGTCTTTACCAAACAGCGGAGGCGATGGCTTTCAGCACAGATTCACTATTTCGGGAAGAGTTTTCTGCCTTCGCTGAGAGACTTGTTTTTGCGGGGAAACATCGATTTTTTCAACAAAGCCCTTCAATTCATCCTTCTTCCGCGTATTATGCTGATTAGTCTGCTCTTTGTCATTACTGTAATCTATTATTTTGCCGCTTCGCCTGTCTCCTTTTTATTGGTTCTCGGCTTACTCATTATTGCCATACTCGTATTTGTTCTTTCCATACCCCGTTATTTCTATAATATTCGTACCTTGTGGGCATTGACACGCCTTCCGGCAGGCATTCTGTTAATGTTCTTTTCATTGTTGAAAATAAAAGGAGGTAACAAGGAATTTTTGCATACAAAACATACTTATAATGCATTTCAGATAAAACATCCGTATTTTTATACGAAAAATAAGACAAAATGAAAATAGGAATTGAAGGCCAGCGACTTTACAGGAAAAGAAAACACGGCATGGATATGGTGGCACTGGAGCTTATCAATGAGCTTCAGAAGCTGGATAAAAAAAATGAATACGTAGTCTTTGTCAAGCCCGATGCGGACAACCGGATTTTTGAGCAGACTGCAAATTTCAAATTTGTGGAACTCGGCGGCGGCCCCTATCCTACGTGGGAACAATTTGCCCTGCCCAAAGCCGCCCGCAGGGAAAACTGCGATATTTTGCACTGTACCAGCAATACAGCGCCGCTAAATCCGGGAATACCACTAATCATTACCCTACACGATATCATTTATATGGAAAGTATCAGCCTTTTTAAAAAGGGAGGCACCTCGTATCAAAAATTCGGTAATATGTACCGGCGTTTTGTCGTCCCGAGGGTAATGAGAAAAAGTGAAAAAATTATCACTGTTTCCGAATTTGAAAAGAACCGCATCAAAGAATTTTTCGGATTTCCGGACGATGACGACCGTTTGGTGGCTATATACAATGGCGTAAGTGAGCATTTCCGCAAAATTGATGACCAAAAAGAACTTCAACGGGTAAAAGCACTTTACCACCTCCCCGACCGGTTTCTGTTTTTCCTCGGCAATACCGACCCCAAGAAAAATACCAAAGGCGCTTTGAAAGCCTTCTCCGATTATCTGAAAAAAACCGGAGACGACATGTACCTCGTCATGCTCGATTACGAACAAAATGAATTGGAAAGACTTCTCACGGAGATTGGTGATAAAGAACTGATTAACAGGATTATTCTAACCGGATACGTCATCAACACCGACCTGCCGGCCATTTATAATTTATGTAAAGTTTTTCTCTATCCATCCCTACGCGAAAGTTTCGGTATCCCCATGCTGGAAGCCATGCGTTGTGGCGCGCCGGTCATCACCTCCAACACCTCGTGTATGCCGGAAGTATCCGGTGGCGCAGCCTGTATTGTCGATCCTTTCAAACCGGAAGAAATTACCGCAGGTATCGAAAAAATCCTTTCTGATAAAGCTTTCCGGGACGACATCATTAGAAAAGGATTCCGCCAATCGGACAAGTTTTCATGGAAAAATATGGCAAAAGAAGTGCTGGCACTTTATGAAACAGTTTACAACAAACATCACTAAAATCCACGTTATGATTAAAGACAGAGATATTGTCATGGTCGGTCTCGCTGCGCTCGACAGTCGCATTGGTAGCAATGTCATCAACCTTGCCGAAGTGTTTTCTAGACACAACCGGGTGCTTTACGTGAATTATCCCATGGACAGACTGACACTGTGGCGCGGACGCCATGATTCAATTATTCAAAAACGAAAAAAAGTATTGCGCGGAAAACTTCCCGACATGGAACAAGTTAACGAAAACATGTGGAGTTTCTTTCCAAAGACCATTCTGGAATCTATCAATCAGCTTCCTTTCAACCAGATATTTGATATTCTAAACCGGATAAACAACAAGCGTTTTGCCAAAGAGATAAACCGCGCTGTTAAGAGACTGAACTTCAAAGACATTATTATCTTCAACGATACGGATATGTTTCGCAGCTTTTATCTGAAAGAGCTTATCCATGCCAAAACTTATGTTTATTACACCCGCGACAATATGCTGGCGGTGGATTACTGGAAACGTCAGGGCACACGCATCGAACCCGCATTGATGAAAAAAGTGGACTTGATTGTGGCCAACTCTACTTATCTTGCCGACATCGGAAAGCGCTATAATCCACACTCTTACTACGTAGGTCAGGGCTGCGATGTCTCACTTTTCGATAAAAAACTTATCAAAGAGGTGCCTTCCGATTTGAAACCCGTTAAAAAACCTGTGATCGGCTATATTGGTGTCCTTTACACCCTTCGGCTGGATATCGATGTTTTGGTACACATTGCCAAAAGCCGTCCCAACTGGTCATTGGTATTGGTTGGCCCTGAAGATGAAAAGTTTAAAAATAGTGAATTACATAAAATTGACAATGTATATTTTCCCGGCAGCAAAAAAATGGAAGAACTTCCGGCTTATCTTTCCGGATTCGATGTGGCTTTAAATCCGCAAAAACTCAACGAAGTAACTATTGGAAATTATCCGCGTAAGATAGACGAATACCTCGCTATGGGAAAACCAACGGTTGCCACCAAAACAAAGGCAATGGAGGTTTTTGAAAAATGGGTTTATCTCGCCAATAACAAAGAAGAATATGTGCAGCTGATTGAAAAGGCTCTGACTGAAAATACGCCTGAGAAAGAGGCCGAACGTGAAAAAATCGCCCGAAGCCACACATGGGTTGCCAATGCGGAGGCTATTTATGAGAAAATTGAAATCATCGAAAAAATGAAATAACATGGGAATCAAAGAGAAAATAAAATCCAACGAAAAGCTGAAAAAGCTGGTACTCTGGATGCTTATGCCCCGCAACCAAGCCAGGCCGCGCCTTTGGGTAAAATGGTTCGTAAATCCCATGAAACACACGCGAGGTAAACGATCGCTGGTGCGAAGACGTACCCGTATGGATCTTATGCCTTTCAACAATTTTGTGCTTGGCAAAGATTCGACCATCGAAGACTTTTCAACGGTAAACAATGGAGTGGGCGATGTCATCATCGGCTAGCGTACCCGCATTGGCATGTCCAATGTCCTCATAGGCCCCATAACCATTGGCAATGATGTTATGTTTGCCCAGAATGTGGTTTTGTCAGGCCTTAACCACGGCTACGAAGACGTAAACCTGCCACCCAGCTTGCAAAAGGTGGAGACAAAACCCATCATCATTGAAGATCAGGTCTGGATTGGAGCAAATGCAGTGGTTACGGCAGGCGTTACTGTCGGGAAGCACTCCGTTGTTGCCGCAGGTTGTGTAGTTGTAAAAGATGTTCCTCCTTTTGCCATTGTAGGTGGAAATCCCGGGAAAATTTTAAAACAATACAACCACGAAACCAAAGCGTGGGAACGGGTAAAAAAATAACAGCCGACTCCCCTGTCGCATTATTTTCCTATTTTAGCATAATAATAAAATGGGGAAATATTATTATATTTCATAAATTACGGTAAATCAAACCAATGCACAAGATAAAAACCTTTATTAGATATTTCAAAGACTTCATAAAATGGGGTGAATATCGCTATATTTTCACCTCAATAAAATATATTGTATTCCAAAAGACCACTTCACGCACACAAATTTACCGCAGCAGTCTCGGATTGTTCTTGTCAAGAAAAGGAACTTTGGACTTTCAGTTTGCAAACTATGCCTATGAATGGGGTGTTAAGAAGTTTGTTTACCAACATCTGCCGGAATTTGATGTCTTTTTGGATATTGGAGCAAACATCGGAACCTACGCCCTTCTGCTTGCAAAAAACGGCTTGCATGGATTTGCTTTTGAACCCATCAGGAGCAACTGTGATGCAATACGCATTAATCTGATACTCAACAATCTCGAAGATAAGATAAAGCTTTTCCCTCTGGCACTCGGAAAAGAGCCACATACAGCCGAATTTGAATTTGACCACGTAAACACAGGAGCTTCACATCTGGCCATAATCAAACCCGAAGATGAAGTTACGGAAAGAGAAACCATCACCAAATCCCAGATTGTCCCGCTGGATAGTCTGCTCGACCAGATTGATTTTAAAAATGAAGACCGTATCTTCATAAAAATAGATGTGGAAGGAATGGAAGAAAGCGTACTCAAGGGCGCAAAGAATTTTCTTCAGAAATACCCTGACATAACAATAGTTATGGAATCCAAACACAGTGGTAGAGAACGGCTCATAAACGTCCTTAACGAGATTGCCGATTTTAAAATTCTCGATGTGGACGACCTGAATATGGGTGCCCGAAAAATAACCAATAAAAAATAATGTTATGATGACACTAAAGATTTTATTCTGGCTGTTGTTGTTTATCGTTTTCTATGCCTACCTGGGCTATGGGATTCTGCTGTTTGTCCTAATCAAATTAAAGAGATTGTTTTTTAAAAAGAAAATCTCCAAAAACATCAAATACGAACCGGAAGTCAGCTTATTTGTTGCAGCATATAACGAAAAGGACTATGTGGCTGCGAAAATTGAAAACTCTTTCAGCCTGGAATACCCAAAAGAAAAAGTAAGACAGGTTTGGGTTACCGATGGTTCGGATGATGGCACACCCGACCTGCTGAGAAAATACAGCGACAAAGGCGTGGAGGTTTACCATGAAGACAAAAGAGGAGGCAAAATTGGCGCCATGAACCGTGGAATGCAATTCGTGAAAACTCCAATCGTGATTTTTTCGGATGGCAATACAATGTTGGGAAAAGAATCCATTCGACGTATTGTCAATATGTTTGCCGACCCGAAAGTAGGCTGTGTGTCCGGAGAAAAACGTGTCTTTAACAAAGCCTCTGCTGCCGCCACAGAGGGCATCTATTGGAAGTATGAATCCAAATTAAAAAAATGGGACGCTGAACTTTATTCTGTCGTGGGTGCTGCCGGGGAATTGTTTGCCATCCGCACCAAACTCTTCAGCCCTGTGGAAAAAGACACACTACTCGACGATTTTATCATCTCTTTGCGGGTAGCTATGGAAGGTTACACCATTCAATACGATCCGGAAGCCTACGCTATTGAAAATCCATCAGCTAATGTCAAAGAAGAGCTGAAAAGGAAAGTTCGCATTGCCGCTGGAGGCATTCAAAGTATCATTCGCCTGAAACCACTACTCAATATCTTCAAATACGGCCTGCTCAGCTTTCAATATATATCTCACCGTGTCCTCCGGTGGACGCTTGCTCCCCTCTCGCTTCCTTTGATATTTATCTTCAACTTTATCCTTGCATGGCAGGCGGGTTTTGCAAACTTTACCAGTGTTTATACGCTATTGTTTTATGGCGAAATTATCTTTTATGCCATGGCCTTACTGGGATGGTATCTCGAAAACAGGAAAATCAAAGTTAAAATCCTCTATGTGCCTTACTATTTTCTTATTATGAATTACGCTGTTTACGCAGGTATTAAACGTTATTTTAAGGGACAACAAACCGTCAACTGGGAACGTGCCAAACGAGGATAAACAAATGAAAAAGGGAAATTGGATCATATTACTTTTTATAATCGTTTTTCTGAGTCTCCGGTTAAATGCACAGAACTGTAGTAAAACCATCGATCCATCAACGCCTTATATCGACTGGGAGAATTCAAACTTTAAAAATATACAACCCGGTGATACCGTTTGTCTGCAAGCTGGAAACTGGGATTACATTCAGCTTAAAGACTTTCACGGAACAGCTGAAAAGCCTATTGTTTTCATTAACAGCGGAGGCACAGTCATAATCAACACCGACCATTTTGTCGGGATAAAGATTGGGAATTGCTCTCACATAGTTTTTACCGGAAATGGGGATGCTCAGGCAACTTACGGCTTTAGGATTTTGAAAGTATCAAAAGGAGCCGGCATGGGAATTGACGATTATAGCACCGATATTGAAATTGCCCATGTGGAAATATCGAACACGTTGCTTGGCGGAGTGTATGCCAAAACCGACCCTACCTGTTCCAACTTTGGGGCTACACGCGACAAATTTGTAATGAAGAATTTCTCTTTCCACGATAATTATGTGCATGATGTCCCCGAGGAAGGGCTTTACATCGGAAATTCTCATTATGGCGGCCTATATCTGTCGGGATGCGACACCACTGTCTTTCCTCACACCATGAAAGGTGTATTTATTTATGATAACCTTGTGGAAAATACCGGCTGGGACGGCATTCAGGTCAGCTCAGCCGATTCCAACTGTCAAATTCACGATAACCATATCAATTATGATTCGCAGGCAGGGAGAGCCGACCAAATGTCAGGCATTATTATTGGCGGTGGTAGTGTCTGCAATACATACAACAACACCATTACTGATGGAAAAGGCGATGGTATTGATATATTCGGCATGGGTGGTTTTAATGTCTTTAACAACCTGATTGTCAACGCCGGCAAATTTTATCTCCCCAACCAGCCGAATAAAATGAAACATGGTATATATGTGGGGAGAGCTGTTACTACTACCGATGCCGTTCTCGGTATTTACAACAACACTATTGTAAGTCCGAAGAGTTTCGGTATGAGCCTGGCAAATAACGATTTGAAGTCTATTCTGGTAAAAGCCAATCTCATTGTAGCCCCAGGGAAATATAACGACATAGGAGACAATGCTTATATCAACAGCAACAATATGGATCCGGCACATATAGTAAGTAGCCATAACTATACTACAAACGACATCCAACAGGTTCGTTTTCTGCAACCCGATGCCGCAAATTATGATATACAGCCCTCCTCTCCTGCTGTAAATTATGGTACAGACCTCACAGCAGAAGGAGTTACGTTCGATATTTTAAATCGATCACGTCCATTTCATGGTTTGTTTTCTGCAGGAGCTTACGAAAGTCACAATCCATCAGTTGGCATCCATTCCCAACCAGCTCTTGATGTGGAGATGTTTAAAATTTATCCGAATCCTACAGCCAACAATGTTCATTTGCTGATAAAAACGAACCTTAAACAGAATGTCAGTGTTGTTGTAACCGACATGTCAGGCAGGGCAGTTATCAGAAAGAGGCTTCAATGTATTCCTAATGAAGTCAATACAAGCAGCCTTATTGTCAGACATTTAAAAAGCGGAGAATATCTGGTCATACTTTTCACTTCAAAAGGTCTCAGTAGCCTTCCTCTGCTTATAAAAAAGTGATATCATGCAAAGTATTAAGAAATATATCCCCCCGATTCCGGGAAGATTACTTAAAAACATCTATCTGACAATACGCGGGTTATATTATCGCGGAAACCGATATACCTGTCCTGTTTGCGGATATAGTTTTCGGAAAATGCTGCCAGGAGGATTTGATCTTCCTGTAATCAAAGAAAAACACATCGTTGGAGCTGGCCGTCGCGACAACGACATATGCCCTTACTGCCAAAGTACCGACCGCGACCGCCTCATCTATCTCTTTCTAAAATATGAAAAATCATTTTTTGAGCAACATTTCAGCCTGCTTCACATTGCTCCGGAACCTGCTTTACATAAGGTTTTTAGCCATACTAACTCCATCGATTATCATCCGGCAACAAAATATTCAGAAGGTTTTTATTACAAAGCAAAAGTTGAAACCGAAGATTTGCTCGACCTGCATTTTGAAGAAGCCTCTTTCGACTGGGTCATTTGCAACCATGTATTGGAACACATCCCTGATGACAAGCTGGCCATGCATGAAATTTTTCGCGTTCTGAAACCAGGGGGAAAAGCCATTCTACAAGTACCCATATCTTTTCAACTTGAGAAGACCTTTGAAGACGAAACTGTAACAGCAGAAGCCGACAGAGAAAAATATTTAGGGCAATTTGACCATGTCAGGATTTATGGTCGCGACTATCCCGACCGTCTTAAGGATGTAGGTTTTGTCGTTCATGAAGTAAATACCAAACATGACTTTAAACACATTTCTTCCCTGAATAAATTCGCTATTAACCCGGATGAAATACTCTTTCTTTGTGATAAACCTTTAAAGAAAAGCAGGCTATGAGAAACAGAAAAATCCAAATACTGGTTTTAGTCTTTCTAATGTTGTCATCTGCACAGCTTTTTGCCAGCGGAAACAATGTTGCCACAACAACACCTATTTGGCTTTATCTTTTAGCCGCTCTTCTTTTAATTCTTATTGTTATAGCTTTAATCTTAATTAATAAAAAGAGGCGAAATGCGCTCCAACTTGAAAAGTTACAAGCCTCCCTAAAAACCTTAAATCAGGAGTTGCTTTCACTGAGAGAAAACAAAAAAGAGATTATCCTACAACGAATTGAAGCACTCAGGGACGAAATAAAAGCAAGGGAGCACAACCTCGAAGCCATGAAAAAGACACTGAAAGCATCAAAGCTTTCCGCCAGTCGAAACTCTTTCCTGCTAACAAAAATCAGCCAAACCCTTCGTACAAACCTTAACGATATACTCGGATTCTCACTTTTGCTGGAAAACGAGTTTGCTCTGAGCGAGGAAGAAGAACTTTTTGAATACAATGAAAATATCAGAAAAAGCGGTGCATCCCTTATGCATCTGCTGAACAATATTATCGACATTAGCAAAATTGAATCCAAAAGTTTTCGTCTAAAAGAAGAAGCATGTCATTTAGCAGACATCAGCGAGGAACTCATCAGACAATACCAACCTGTTGCAACCCTAAAAGGTATTAAAATTGTCTTTCAGGACAACAAAGTTCCACCGTTTGCCGCCGACTGTGAAACCGTTCGACACATCCTCTCCAACCTGCTGGACAATTCCGTTAATTACACAGAGAAAGGATTTATAAAAATATCACAAACAGTTAAAGACGAGATGGTTGTGTGGACTATTAAAGATACAGGCATAGGTATTGACAAAGCCTATCTCCCCGATATTTTTGAGCCTTTCCGCCAGCAGAGCCTGGGATATAGTAAATTGAGCAATCAGGGTGCAGGGCTTGGACTTCCCCTGATAAAAAATATGCTGGAACTTATGAACGGGAAGATTAATATCGAATCAGAAAAGGTTAAAGGCACGACGGTTACCGTTTATCTGCCTTTCATGGCTTTTTCTGAACAAAGCACACCCACACCTAAAGAAACAGCCACACCAAAAAAGAAGAATCGGGCACCCCAAAAAGCAACACTAAAAAGGGAAAACATCAAAATTCTTATTCTTGACGAAGACAGACTTGGAAATATGCTAATTAAAAAAATTCTTCCGAAAGTCAGGATAGAATCATACAGTAAAGAGACAACCCCTGAGATTTGGATAAATCAACAACTTGTTAATCAATCACAACCGGACATTCTAATGGTTGAACTGGACTTTACAGGAAATAAAAAGGGAACTGCAGTACTGCAAAAGTTGAAAAAGAAATATCCGGAGCTGGAACGTGTACCAACCATTGCGCTGTCTGCCTACCCCGATTCAAATGGTTATGAAAAAGCTATTCAGCAAGGTTTTACAGCATATTTACAGAAACCATTTCACAAAAAGGATTTAATTAATCTGCTAAACCAACTTATCTCTACATAAATTTTTCATATCTTCGTCTCTTAAATAAATAGATAACTTATGTCCAGAAATTTCGAAGATTCTTTAAATATTTTGGTCGTTGAAGATAACGAGTTGAATGCAAAATTTGCATCCGCAATTTTGAAACGACTAAATTTTAACATTGATTTTGCTGTCGATGGTAAAATTGGTGTGGAGAAATTTTTAGAAAATAACTACGATATCATCCTTATGGACATTCAGATGCCTGTAATGAACGGACTGGAAGCAACTGCTAAAATTAGAAAACTTGAACAACAACTGGAAGTTGAACATCATGTTCCCATAATTGCTATTACCGCCTTTGCTTTTGAACACGACAAACAGAATTGTTTGGATGCCGGTATGGATGATTACCTTACAAAACCGTATCGGCCAAAAGATATGATAGAAATCATCAAGAATTATTTTCCTGAAAAGCAGGCATAGAAAACCGCCATAAGTCGAAGTGAATTTATGGCATAATTCAAATAACAATCGGTATCATTCGCAGTGTACAGCATTAAAATGAAGAAGCTTCAGTCAGGCGACCGAAGCTTCTTCAACATTAACC